>DASYIL010000238.1:0-15899 GCA_035997545.1 Pseudonocardiaceae bacterium | reverse complement strand
CGGCGACGGACTCGGCGACGGCGACGGACTCGGCGACGGCGACGGACTCGGCGACGGCGACGGACTCGGCGACGGCGACGGACTCGGCGACGGCGACGGACTCGGCGTGGATGTCGAGTTTGGGATGACGGTGTAGTGCGTCAGGGTGTCGAAGATGAGGCCTCCGGTGAAGGTGCCGAACACCTCGATACCGAATTCGTCGTAGCAAAGCGTGGTCAGGTGGTACTCACCAATTTGGATTGTCCTGCCACGTTGGGCGGCGGCCTCCCTCAGGGGCAGCTGGAACTGCTGAGTAAACGGGCCAGCCTTGGAAAACTGGACCGCGTTGATGGTGGTAACCGGGAACGGGTTGTCGGATGGGAAGGTCGCGGTGGCCGGAGCCGTCCCGTCCGACCCGACCGGACCGACGATGTTCAGGGCCGCGTTACTTGACTGACTCGGGCACGGACCCGAGGTCCTGGAAGACATGGGGGTGCTGTCGGTGCCCTCCGCCGGGTCGATGGTGTTGAAACCCTCCGTGCCCGGCGGTGGAATGGCGCTGGCCACCCCGTTCACCAGCAACGCCGACCCCGCCGTGACAGCGACCACCACAGCCCCCGACACCAACCGCGTCAATAACCTTTTCTTATACACGATGTGACTCACTCTCACTGAGAAATAGGGGGCTAGCTACCACTCACGTTGCTCGTGTCACCGCAATCCGAGCGCGTGTTGAAGCCGGCGCGCTTGATATCCGCGCTACTGGAGCAGACCCTAGACGTCGGTCCGACGAACAGATCCCTGATGAACCCCGGGTTGGTGGCATCGGCGGTTCTCACGACGTTGAAGACGGGCCGCGACATGAACGAGGCGTCATTCAGAATCGCGGGACTGATCCCGTTGATCGACCCGAGAATGGAAGTGCCGTGAATGTCAGGTGCCGCTTTGAAGACCTGGGCCAGCCACGGCCCGGATGAGTACGTTATCAGATTTCTCGGATGGGTGAGCACGCGCCCGTCGTTAGCCAGCAGCCCAGCCCCGGACGAATCGGTGTCACGGACACAGGGTTTCAGTGTGGTGTAATTCGCCGAGTCGGTGAGCCCGAGCCTCTGCAAGAAGAACGTCCGGTTTCCGGCGCCGAACACCCCGAGCAAGGGCCTGAAACCATTCGGTACGGACGGGAAAGTAATCGCGGGATCGCAGTCGTAGATTCTCCTCAGAACCGCGTCACTCAGGTTCGGAGGAACAGTGCTGTCGCCGCTGATCGCGTAGGTGAGGGCGTCCTGGGCCATCGGGATGTAGGTGAAGCCTGGGGGGCGAGTGGCCGAATCGTCGGTCACCACCCGGGCGAAATCCACACACGTGGGATTATTGATTAACGAGGTGGTACCGGCACCGCCTTGTGAGGGCCGGGGGATGGTGCAGCCAGCGTCCCTGGTCTTGATATTGCTTGGCTGCGGTTCCACGTTCCAGGACTGCATGATCCTGTTGCCGCTGCCGTCCAGGATTCTGGTGTTGGCCAGGGTGTTGAGAAGCTCCTGGGTCGTCTGTGCGCCGACACCGACTATCGGTGGGTACGGGGGAGGTAGGGGGTTGGGGTCGGCCACCGCCGTGCCCGCGGCGAGGGCCACGGTCGCCAGGCTGGCGCCGGCGGCCAGGAGCAGTCTTCTCTTTCGCATTGCCGATATCCTTTGAACGCAGAGATGCACGGACTGTTGTCCGGGCACACGCCAGTGACAGGCGAACCAGTGGCATGCCAACCACGCCGTTACTAGCGGTCTTGCACGCAGAAAATGGGCCGGGGGCTGCACACTCCCGGTCACCGCTCGGTGGGCGTCACCCCCCTACGCACGCGACGTCCTACCACGGCACCCAAGGGGTGCATGACCGGCGAGAAGATCGCCAGCACGCTGCAGATGAGGGCCGTCACGACCAAATCTCCCGCATACACCAATTTCACTGGTGCGACGTTTGTCCCCGAAGGTGAACAAGAGAAAAACAGCATCCTGCCAAGAGACTGCGACGAACCCTACAGGGGACAGCTACTGCCCGTGGCGTTTCCGTTCCTGTCCACCGGTGTTCACCTATCTGCGCGATGTGACACTTTTCCTTTCCACCAGAGTTATCGAGCACCGCCAGCTGATGCCTTGGACAGACCCGAGAAACGGCCCCGCCGGGGCAGCCATTGCCGGCCTCCTGCACCGCGATCAACACGGTGATCCCGCCAGAGGGCCGGCTACGGCCGACCCGACGGTGAAGGTCGCCGGGCAGGCACCGGCGGCGAGGAGCAAGCTTCTCCTTCGCATTGTTGGTATTCTTTTCACGCAGGGATGCACGGACTGTTGTCCGGGCACACGCCAGTGACGGGTGAACCAGTGGCATGCCAACCACGCCGTCACTGCCGTCTTGCACGCACGAAATGGGCCGGGCCGGTGGCCGGGAGCTGCACACTCCCGGTCACCGCTCGGTTGGCGTCACCGCCCTCCGCTTGCGACGTGCCGCGGCGCCGAGCAGGTACACGACCGGCGAGGACGTTCTGAGCAGGTGTATGACCGGCGGGGACATCGCCGCCAGCGCAGCGCAGATCAGGATCGCCACGAGCCAGCCGCCCACCTCAGGCGCGGGCAGCGACGGCGTGCGCCGCAAGCTGGCGACCGGCTGCTGGGCCGCGCCCGGCGCCTTGGCGGCCGTGCCACCAGCGGCCGGGGCCGCGACGCCGGCCGGCGGCGCGGTCGCTCCGCCGCTCGGACTCGTCGCGGTTGCGCCCGGGCCTACTGCCGCGCTGGGACCGCCGGTCCAGCCCTCTGGGCGCCCGGGGACGGTCCCGGGTGGGACCCCAGCGGTGGGCGACCGCTGTGGCGGTGCGCCGGCGGCCGTCTTTCGCAGCGCCTCGACGATCGCCGCAGCGGCGATCGTCTGAGCCTTGAGCTCGTCGGGCAGGGGCACCATGCCGAAGGGGAGCTGGCCGGGTGCGAGACCCTGTTGCTGGCCCGGGTCGCCGGCGTAGCGCAGGAACGCCGCGTAGTCCTTACCGGCCGCTGCATCCAGCGTCGAGGGCACGGTCACCGCGTAGCTCAACGCGGTCAGCGGGTAGGCCGCCGGGTCGCTGGCACCGGGGTCGGACGCCAGCACTCCCGCCACTGTGCTGGGTTTCATCGCCGCTTCACCAGCCAGCAGGCTCTCGCGGGTGGGGGCGACGAACTTCCCCGCGGCGTTGAGCAGGTGCGCGGTCGGCAGGTCGTATCGGGTGGCCGTCGCCGCGTCCACCACCGCGAGCAGCGCGCGATGACCAGGGATTTGCCGCTCGACCTTCTTCGAGACCGGTATATTCACGTCGATCACGGTCGTCCGGGCCAGGGAGTCCCCGCGGCTGGCCGAGCGGCCAGCGTCGTGCATGTCGTTAGCGAATGGGTGAGCATCCAGCGTGCAGAACTTATACGGGATGTGGGTGGCGGTGTCGATGAGGTCCTGGCAGCTCTGATCGTTGCGGGGGAAGGTGGACGTCGGCAGAGCGAAGTTCTTGTTGTTGGGGTTGACCACCATTCCGGACTTGTCGGGGGTGCCGGCAAGGAACTCGCGGGCGTCCGGGTCGGCCTTGATCCAGCTCCACAACAGCGACGTAACGTCCGAGCCGGTGAGCTGCACCAGCCCGTCCGACACCGGCATGTTGTGATCAATGAACCCCTTGTACTCGGGATTGAGATCGAGGAACTCGGGATCTGTGAGCAAACCGTCGGGGTTGTTCTTCAGGTAGCCCGCCAGCGCGGCGGCCACGGGCACCGCAAGCCGGTAGGACTGGGTGAGTAGCTTGGCGGCCAGCCGCGGTGTGAGCTTCATGGACGTGAACCGCTGGCCGTTGAGCTGCAGGTCGGCAGGCGATGCCTCCTTGAGTGGCTGGTGCTCAATGTTGAAGGCGAAGGCCAGTCCGGACAACCCCACCGGCGCATAGATCGGCGGATGATCCGCCGGCGCCTGGTCGGGTGGGATCGGGTTGGTCACCAGCGCTAACCTGCCATCCAGCTGGCTGCGGGCCACGTCATCAGTCAGCTGGGTATAGCTGAACAGGGCACCGCCGCCCGCGCACAGCGCCGGCTGCCACGAGCTGACCGCGTCGGCCGCCAGCTCGTGGCCGATCAGGAGACGCTCCGGCGCCCCGATCGGGCAGACCTGACCCACCGGCTGGAACTCCAGCGGGACCACGATCCGGTTGTCCCAGTTTGACTGACTCAGCGGCGAGGACCGTAACTGGGGGTTAGCGCCCTCGCCAGTGAGGGTCGAACCGTCCACTTCCTTGTTGCCGCGCGGCACGATCACCAGCCAGCAGCTTCGCCCGGTGGTGGACCCGCCGGTGATAACCGGCTCACCACAGCCAAGACCCGCGGCCTGGCGCACGGTCTCGACCTCGAAGAACTCCTCACCAGTGCCATCACCACGGGTACGGGCCGCTGGGATCTCGTTGGTGACCTGGGAGTCGAAGAACTCGTTGAGGTTGTCTGTGTCGGGGCCGGTCGGCTTGGGCCTTCCCGCTGCCCAGAACGGCACGTAGGCGAGACTGCCCGCCGGTCGTTCCAGCGTCTCCTTCGGGTCGACCAAGGAGGTGGCGACCTGCCGTGTCAACACCGAGGTGCCGGCGCGGAAGTTCTGGGCCAAGGCGGCCAACCCACCAAACTGGCACTGGGTGCGATCCGGCCCCCCCGGGTCGTCGCCCCAGCACTGCATGATCTGCAGGTAGTTGATCGAGAAGTCATCGAAGTTCACCGTCGGCGTACCGCCAGTCCAGGAGACGGTGACCCTCTGATTGATCAGATTCTTGGTCTGGCTCACGGTCACTTTGAGGTTCGCGAAATCGCCCTTCCCGGACACCATGACCGCCGAGTCAGGCGGTGCTGGAGCCGCTGCATCCGCGGAAGCCGGTGAGGAGCCGAGCAGGCCGCCCACCGCTGCCGCCAGCAGCGCTGCCACCACCCGGTGCCTGCTCATCCCTGCGGTCCTCCCCCGTCGGTGGGAGGCGATGGCCAACGCTGGTCGCAGCCGGACGACGCAGTGCGCGATCATGCCTGCGGTCCTTCCCGGCTGTGCATCCGGTACGCCAGCAGCGGTGGCCCGAGTATCAGCCCGAGCAGCGCGGCGATGGTGAGCGCCGCGAACAGCATCTGCCGCCGGTCGTCAGCAGGATCGACGGACACCGGCACGGCGGAGACACCGGAGGAGCCGGAGTCACTCGCCAGCGCCGAGCCACCGGTCGCCTGCCCGGTGGCCGGGTCGATGACCGGAACCGACCCGCCGTCCGGACCGGTTCCGGCCGCAGGCGCCCCGTCGGCACCACCGCCACCACCGGCGGCGTTGTTCGTCCCGTCGCCGCCTGACCCTCCGCCGCCCGATCCCCCGCCGCCAGCACCGCCACCGCCGGAACCGCCACCACCGCCGCCGCCGCTGCTGCTGCTGGTCGGCGTCTCCGCCGTGGTCCCGCCGGTGCCGGTGGTGCACTGCTCCGGCGCTCCTTTGAGATCGCACGGGCTGGGCTGCGGCGCGTCCTTGGCCACCCGGTTCCCGCCATCCGGGGAGACCGTCGGGTTGTTGCACCTCCTCAGGTCGTCGCGGTTGAGCTTGCGGGTCGAGCCGGGGATTTGATTGACCTGGTCGACGCCGGCCTGCACCAGGTTGATCGGCAATGGCGAGTAGCCCAAGATGTCGGCCTGCTGCTGCCCTTCGCAGAGAAAGTAGGCGGCGAATTCGGAGACAGTGCGGCCCTTCTCCGTGGTGAAGTTGCTGTCCTTACTGGTGTCCTTCGGGATGACCATGTAGCTGTAGCTGGACAGTGGGTAGGTCCGGGGGTCGTGGTTGATGTAGACCTGGCTCAGATCCTGGGTCAGGTCGGAGGCGATCTTGGCGTTGAGCAGCGCGACGGCGACACTGCCCGCCTTGGGCTCGACGTAGTAGTTCGCCTTGTTGAGCACCTTCGCCACCGGGAAGTTCGCGTTGCGGGCGTAGGAGTACTCCACGAAGGTGATCGCGCCCTCACTGGAGTCCTGGGCAACGAACCCGGACACGCCTTGGGACTGCGCCTTGGCCTCCATGCCGGGGCCCAGCGGGTAGAAGGAAGTGAACCCGCAGGGCGTGAGCTGCCGACCGTTGCGGTTGCAGTAGTCGTCCCAGAGCGCGCCGTGCTGGCTAGCCATCCAGGCGGTGAACTGAGCGACGGTGCCCGAGCCGTTGGAGTAGACCACCGGCACGATCCTGCGGGCCGGCAGGGTCAGCCCGGGGTTGTCGGCCTTGATCGCCGGGTCGGACCAGTTGGTGATCTTCTGGGTGAAAATCTTGGTGATGGTGTCCCCGGAGAGCCGCAGGTTCGTCACCCGCTTGTTGCCGATCTTGAGGTTGTACATGAACGAGGTCCCGCCCGCGACGATCGGCATGTACCCGAACGCTCGATTCGGCGGGACGTCAATCACCCCGCCATCGCTGAGGCCGTAGGGGATCTCCGAGACGGCGAAGTCGACCTGGCCGTTGCGGAAGTCGTTGCGGCCATTGGTCGAACCGTTCGGCGAGAAGTTGACCGTAATGCCATAGAGGCTGGCGACGTTGCGCCGCCACTGGTCCAGCGCGTTCAAGCTCCAGGTCGAGCCGGAGCCGCTGATCGGAACGAAACTTTGCGCGGCGCCGGCGCTCGGTGCGAGCAGGGACGGCATTACCGCCACGACAACAACCACCGCCAGCAACGCCGCGATGCGCCACCCCCGGCCGCGGCTGGAACTGCCGTTAGCCGCCATGACCTGCACCCCTCTGCGCCGCGACGCGGTGCCGGGAATTGAAGCGGGCGAGATCTCGCTGGGACTCGCGCTCGCAGTTGCGCTGGGCCCGGGCGGACAGTTCCCCGGCGTCCCGGCCCCCGAATACCCTGGCCAGCGCAAACAGCACCAACACCAGTGCCAGCAGCGCCGCGCCGGCGCCGAATGCGCGGGCGATCATCGTCGGCTCCGGGGAGCGCGAGAAGACGAAAGTGAGCAGCGGCAACGACACCATCGGGCCCGAGATGAGATTGACGTTGAGGCTGGAGCCGAAGCCGGCGGTGATCAGCACCGGTGTCGTCTCGCCGAGTCCCCGCGCGCTGCCGAGCAGCACCGCGGTGGTCAGCCCCGAGCGTGCGCTGGGCAGCACGATGTGCCACGCCGTGCGCCACCGTGGCGCGCCCAGCGCGAATGACGCCTCCCGTAGCGAGCCGGGCACCAGGCGGATCACCACGTCGGCGGCCCGGATGATGATCGGCAACATCATCACGCTGATCGCCAGTCCGGCGGCCAGGCCGGACTTGGTCAGCCCCAGAGTGAGGATCACCAACGCGAAAATGAACAGCCCCCCCAGGATGGCCGGTAGCGCGGTCATCGCCTCGACCACGGTGCGCACGAACCGGGCCAACGGCCCCCTGGCCTCGTTGAGATACACCGCGCAGGCCAGCCCCAGCGGCACGGTGACAAGCAGCGCGATCGTGAGCTCGATGAGCGTGCCGACCATGGCGTGCAGGATGCCGCCGACCGTCAGCGGGTCCAGCGGGCCGGCCAGTTGCATGTCTTGGGTGAAGAAGTTCAGGTGCGGCAACGCCTCGCGACCTCGCCAGAACGTGAAGCCGACGACGAACAGAAATGCGAACAGCGCGAGGACGGCAAAGCTGTGCGCGGCGACGGCGGCGAGCCGGTCGGTGACCGTGCGGCCATCCTGCTCCCGTGACAGCACCACCACCCCGTAGAACGCCAGGAACAGCAGGTAGGCGATCACCACGAAGGCGAGCAGGTTGGCCGACGGGATCATCCGCGTGACCAGCAGGGCCGCCAGGCTCAGCGCAGCCGCGGCCGCCCCGATGAGCACGATGGCATCGACGTGGCCACCGGCAGACGTCGAGCGGCGGACCTCCGGGGCTTGGGTTCCGTCAAGCTGGGTCGCCTCAAGCACAGTGGGACCGGCAGTGCGCGGGGGGATCGTCGTCATGACTCAGGCCTCACTCAGCTCGCCGGAGCGGCTGCGCACAATGATCGCCGACGCGCCGAAGTTGACCACGAGCGTCAGGGCGAACAACCCCAGGCCGACCGCCATCAGGGCCGACAGTTCGAATGGGCTGGCCGATTCGAACCGGAGCGCGATCAGCGGCGCCACCGCGTTCGCGCCGCTGCGCAGGATCTCCGGTTGGATGTGGTAAACCGGAGTGATGATCATGAGCACAGCGATCGTCTCGCCCATCGCCCGGCCCAGCCCGAGCATCGTGCCACCAATCATCCCGCCACGGCCGAACGGCAGCACGACGCTGCGGATCATCCCCCACCGGGTGGCGCCCAGCGCATAGGCGCCCTCGCGTTCCCCGACCGGAGCCTGCGCGAAGGACTCCCGCATCACCGAGCAGATGGTCGGCATGATGATCAGCGACACCACGATCCCCGCGATGAACGTTGAGGACTCGTAGATGGTCGCGGACTCCAACGGGTCGTCGGGGTCCGCGCCGTGGATGCCTAGCAACGGGATCCAGCCGAAGGTCGAGGAGATCCACCTGGACAGCGGGATGACCTGCTCGTTGAGCAGGTAGAAGCCCCACAGCCCGTACACCACACCCGGCACCGCGGCCATCAGGTCGATCATGTTGATCAGTGCGCGGCGCAGTCGCCCGGGCGCGTACTCGGAGATATAGAGCGCCACCCCGGTGGCCAGCGGCACGGCGAAGGTGACCGCCACCGCGGCGATCAGCAGCGTGCCGGTGATCACCGTCGCGATCCCGAAGTTGTGCGAGTCGGGTTCCCACGCCTGCGTGGTGAGGAACTTCAGTCCGGCGTCGACGACTGCACCTGAACCCCGGAAGAAGAGGAACAGCCCGATCCCGCCCATGATCACCAGAACCGCGAGGCCGGTGCCGCGTAGCGACAACGCGAAGACCCGGTCCGCACCACCGGAGGCGGATTTCACCCTCCGCGCCGATTCTGGCGGGACCTCCGGACCGTTGGTCGGCGCGGTCGTGACAGAGGTCATCGATAGATCACCTGCACGAGGTTCGAGGGCGCCGTCCCGGCGGCCAGCTCCAAGAACAAGTCACACATGAGCCGGGCGCGTAGCTGGCGCTGGTAGGTGCGAGCCGCCGTCGCGAGGACCTCGTCGGCCACGCTGACCCGCCACACCCACTTCCCGTTGCCGTTTCGTGCTGTCACTCCAATGGCCTGCGCCAGGCCTTCCTGCAAGATGCGGATCGCCGCCACGCAGGACTCCAGGTCCGGATAGGTCTGCGCCGACCTTGCAAGGCTGCGGTTGTTGGCAGACATGAACCTCCAGACGAATCCGGTCGCCTGGGGCACTGCGACGCCGGCGTTCGGACCTGGCTCGCGTGGTGCCGGCACGTGCACATAGCGCGCCGCCTGCACCACCTGGAACCGAGCCACAGTCATGACGCCTCCCACACACACCGAACGGGCGACGCTGCCGGTCCCCCGCGGCCCAGACCAGCCGCTGCGCGCGACCGGTGCATGACCGGCGAGGGCGTCGCCAGCACCCCGCAGATGAGGGCAGTCACACCCAAACCTCCCGCACACTCCGGACCCCAGTGGTGCGACGCTCCCCCCAAAAGGTAAACAGGACAAGTCAGTCATTCAACGCAGAGATTGCGATAAACCCCACAAGGGATAGCCACTGTTCCCGTGGAGTTTTCGTTTCCGCCCTCCAGGGTTCACCTTGGATGGGGTTGACCTTGGATCCCCGGCTCCTGGCCCGCCGCCTGACCGTCCGGGCCGCCGGCACCTGACGCGTGTACGCCGTGGACCCCGCACGCGTGCGCCAACCCCGGCCGGCTCAGCCGCTGGTTCGGCCCGGTCATCGGGGACTTCCGGCTCGGCGGAACGGTCATCTTGGGCAACGGGGACAACGAGCGGACGCCCTGCCAGGGTGACCGGTGTGAGCTTCGACCCGATGGAGGAAGAAGGTCAGAGGTGCGCTGACAGTGGCCTCCAAAACCGGTGGCATTGAAACCTCGGCCAACACCATCACCGGCCTGGTGCGGGTAACCAACAACAGCGCGAGCGGGCTGCTGCCCCAGAATGCGGTTCCCGAATTCCAGGCCAATCACATCACTGGCCTCCTGGCCTGCAGCGGCAACACACCCCCCCGCTGAACCAGACGAGCAACACGGTTACCGGGCTGCGAACGGGACAGTGCCGATGAGGTAAAGCGGTGGGAACCGGCCGGCCGCCGGGAGCGCTTGCACGGGGATGAGCGCTCGACCAGCGGCCGGCCGGGGTCTCACTGGCCTTGACCGGGAATCACCACGCGGGCGAGCTGCTGGTCGGCGCACGCCTCGCACGGGGTCCCGTTGGGCCGCTCGTGCAGGGTGGTGACCATCATCAGTAGGTGCCCGCATTCGGCGCGCAGCACGCCGATCGGGTGGTCGGCCCGCTCGTCGATGGCGTGGCTGCGCCAGTCCAGCGGGCTCAGTCCCCATTTCATAACGGCGGCTTGCCCTTGCCCGTCTCCGGCCGGGTCACCGGGCACACCTCAGGATCGACTCGGCCACGGTGACCATGGCGTCCTTGGCCAGCCGCACCCCGGGCGTGCCCAGGCCGTGAATGGTCCACGAGCCGTCCACTTCATTGATCACCAGCAGTGTGTGATCGCTGCCGTCGTCGGTACGGCGGCCCCGAACCTGTAGGCGGCCACGCTCGCGGGGCCGGTGCTGCGTCTCGGGTATGTCGGGTATGTCGATCACGAGTGCCACTTTCGCTAGCCCGTCTTGAGCGCCGCCCGACCCGCTCGGGTACGGGCCAGGCGGCGTGGCAGCCCACCCCGGGCAGGAGCTCGGGCGAGCGATCCGCCCGGGGTGGACCTATCGACGTCGGGACGCCGAAGCGGCAGGACGACGACTAAACGAAAATAGCTTACGAAATCTCGTCTAGGAATGTCCCAATCGAGTGACGGTGCACGCCCACCACGTGACGACAGGGCACAATGCGCTCCCATGAGCGACACCCGTGGGCCGACCGTTCGCCGTCGCCAGCTCGGCCTTGAGCTGCGGCGACTGCGCGAAGCTGCTGGCAAGACCCCCCGCGAGGCGGCCGACTGGCTCGAGGTCTCGACGTCGACTCTGTCGAAGATCGAGAAGGGCCGGCAGGCCATCAAGGGCACGCACATCAGGCTGCTGACACAGCTCTACGACGTCGGCGCACCGGAAACAGACACCCTGCTTCGGCTGGCCCGCGAGGCGAACCAGCGCGGATGGTGGGCCGCCTACGGCGACACCGTGCCCGACTGGGTGCGTACCTACCTGGGCCTGGAAGAGGACGCCTCGGAGCTGTGGGCCTACGAGAGCGGGTATGTGCTCGGCCTGTTCCAGACTCCGGCCTATGCGGAGGCCATCACGGCTGCCGCTGTCCAGTCGGCCGACCCCGACGCAGCCAGGCTGGTCGCGTTCCGTACTGCGCGCCAAAAGCGACTCTTCGGCGACCGAGCCCCCCGACTGCGGATCGTGCTCGACGAAGCCGTGCTGCACCGCCTGGTCGGCGGCACGGCGGTCATGCGCGAGCAGTTGGAACACCTCCTCGAGGTGGCACAACTTCCCCAGGTCGACCTGACGGTGCAGCCCTTCAGCGCCGGGGCACACCCCTCGATCGGATCGGCCTTCACCCTGCTGCGGTTCGACGACACCGAGGGCATGAACTGCGTGTACCTGGAGAATGCGCGGGGCGCCCTCTACCTGGAACGACCCGGGGACGTCGAGCGCTACGCGACGATGTTCGAGCAGCTCAGCGCGACGGCACTTTCAACTGATGAATCGCTGGCACTCGTGGCTAGGATGACATCAGAGTTATAGGGCGAGCGAGCAAAACAGGAAGTGCACCATGGACCTTGACCGCAGCGCATGGCAGAAGAGCACCTACAGCAACGGCACCGGCGGCGCCTGTGTTGAGGTCGCCGACCTCGACGGCGGCGGCCGTGCCGTGCGGGACAGCAAAGACCCGGCCGGCCCGGCTCTGATGGTCACCGCGACAGAGTGGATCGCGTTCACCGCCAGGGTGCGTGGCGGCGAGTTCGACTGACCGACCCAACCAGCGGCCCCGCCAGTAGCCCGCTGTGGCCGCCAGCGGGGCCTTCGCCATGATGCCGCGTTGCCCGCGGCGCCGCGGGGCAACGCGGGTTAAGGCCCTACCAGCATGCGCCCGGTGGCCGGGTAGCAGACCTGCCTGGCGATGGCGACGGCATGGTCGGAGAAGCGCTCGTATAGCGGCCGATGAGCGACACGTCGACGGCGGCTTCCACCCCGTGCTCCCCGTCCTCGGCGAACAGGAGGGAGAACAGGCGGCAGCGCAGCACGTCCGCCTCATCGTCCGCTTCGGCAAGCCGGTCGCCGGATAGGGCATCCCGATGGTCGAGGGCAGTGGCGGCGTCCTCGGCGAGTTGGCCGGCGAGCATACCCATCCGGGCGAACATCGGAAGGATGTTGCCGGGGATGGTCGGGTTCGGGTGCCCAGGCATTCGTCAATGTACGTAGAGCGCGCTGTCAGCAGTACATACATAAGGCGTTGTGGGCGAGTCCTGGCAGCTGCCTAGTTCCAGCGGTAAGCCGGTGCGGCAAGGGCTAGTGGCCCGACCTCTCTGTCAAGGGCACCCCTGATCTCTTTGACCCTTTGGGACGCTGCCGCTCCGAAGAGATTACGAGGAACACCACCCGTGACAGCAAGCCGCCCTGGGGCCGTGTTCACACGCCCTGCGGGCAGACGGGACGCGCCTGCCCCGGTCACTGCCACCCGCTCGACACCTCTGAGGTAGGCGCACGAGTCGCAAGGCGGCAATGATGGAGCCGTCTCCAAGGAGGCGCGTCGGGACATCTCGTTTGTAGCGAAATTGGGGACACTGCTGGTTAAGCTTCTCGGCAATGAGTTCAATTTCGAGCTAGGTTATACCAAGCAGACCAGCCTTGACGTTCAGGTAGTTCTCAAGGCAGCCGACACCGACGCGTAGGTCGAGGCGTTCCTGATGCGTCACCTTGGGTTTCCGTCCTCGTCACTGACGCTGTTCAGGCAGCTCGGTGACCGATCCCGGCTGGCCGGTGGCCTCGTTTGCTCAGGCTAAGGAAATCCCACGCCAGATCAATTGCCAAGCAAGAAGGCATTGAATATAAGACAGATTCTTCGGGTACCGTCTTCACGTCCGCCGGCGATCAGCCAGGCGGGCCGAGATTCGGGTGCCGGTCATCCCGTCGCTCCGCCGGTGGCGTGCATGAAGCGGTCCACACTGCAGCAAGGACGCTCTCAATCAAGGGGCGATCACGCCACCGTGCCCCAGTCGGACGACCTTGGCGATGTGGTGGGCCAGGTTGCCCATTCGCTTCAGGTCATTCGCTGCGCGCATGGCCACGACTACTATCCGCAGGTCGGCGGCGACCGGGGCCTGCAGCGCGAGCAGAGTGACGCAGCGCCGCAGCGTGGCGTAGCACCGGGCGGTCATCTCGAGGTCATCAGCGATCACCAGTTCGGTCAGCGCAAAATCGATCGTGCTCGACGTGCACGTACCGAGGAATCTTGTAGCGCGCGAGCATTCCGGCGGCATAGTCCCGCAGTGCGTCGGCGGTGGGCTCGGGCGCGCCTGGCCACAGCCGCACCCAGGCGCACAGCTCCTCGCCGTAGCGCGCATCGGGCACGCACCCGCGCGTCCAGGATGTCCGGGTGGGTGTATAAGGAAATCCTCGATCTTCCGCGGGTAGATGTTCTCGCCGCCAAGCATGACCGAGTACCCGTGGGTGCAGAATTCGCCAGGGGTACCACGCGGCACTGTCAGGCCAGTGTCCGGATCAACCACCACATCAGCTAGGAAGCTCGCCGAACTGATCCCGCCGACACCCGGTGTGAGCCATGGCCGACGAGCAGCACTCGATACCCCCGGTCCCCGCATCTTCGGGAGTAAACAGAACAACGCACCGCAATCACAGACTGCACAACGAGACAATCTCCGCGTACAATGATCATTGACCCGGTCTGTGCTCCTGCTGTTCGGAGCACCAGATTGGGGTCAGGGCGCGGAGCGCTCGGCCGCGTCGTCACAACGCCCCGAAAGACAAGCCGTCACAGCGCCCCGGAGAGACACAAGGTCGTCGATCGTGGCCCGATACCTCGAGATCGGCATCGAGATCGCCGAGCGCATCCGGTCCGGAGAACTGCCTGCGGGCACGGAGTTGCACGCGGTCCGCAGGTACGCCCGCGAGCGGGACACCACCTCCTTCACCATCGGCCGCGCCTACCGATATCTGGCCGACGGGGGAGCGATCACATTGGCCGATCGACGCCGGGCCCGGGTCGCCACCGATGGAGCGATCGCGGCAGCCCGCCTGCTGCAAGCGGACAGGGTGTTCCGGCTGGCCGGCAGCGACGATCCGGCGCTACAGATCGTGCTGGGCCATGTCGGCCCCACCGTGGTCCCCGTCGGCACCCGCGGAAGCTTCCATGGACTGCGCGCCCTGGCCCGGGGTAGGGCCGATGGCGCCGCGATCCATCTGCGCCACCACAGCGGCATCTACAACGCGCCGTTTGCCCGTGCCCTGCTTCGCCACCGCCGCCCCCACCTGCTCCACCTGTGGCGGCGCGAGCAGGGCCTGCTCGTCGCACCAGGCAACCCGCGCGCCACCACCCTCGCCGACCTCGCCGGTCTGCGGGTCGCCAAACGCGAGGTCGGCGCCGGCACCCGGGTACTCCTCGACCAACTCCTCACCGCCACCGGAATCGCCCCACCCGACGTGGCCGGCCCCGAACTGCACTCCCACCTGGAGATCGCCCTCGCCGTGGCCTCCGGCATCGCCGACGTTGGTCTGGGCCTGCGCGCCGCCGCCAACGACTTGGATCTGAACTTCATCACCCTGGCCTGGGAGCCCTACGACATCGCGCTCGACGGGGACGCGCCCTCGGCGCTGCCCGGCCCCTGATCGCCGCCCTACGCACCTCCGCGGTTCAGTCGTCGATCTCCAACCTCGGGGGTTACGACCTGGAGTCGGCCGGCACAGTCGAACCACTCGGCGATTGACTCCGCTGCGGGTCGGGATCGGTTGGCCCGCCACAGGAACCGAAGGGGGGCCGCGTCCGGTCCCAGGGCGGCATGGACCCGCTGTGCGATCTGAGCTACCTGTGCATCCCGCTCGGCCTGGACCCCGACGACCGGGATTGCCCGTTGCAGTACCAACGGTCCGGTATCGTCGTCACGCATCCATGTAACCTAAACCCCCGCCATCCAGGTAACCTCCAACCCGCGAAGGAACCGCAGGAGTAGCCACAGGAGGGTCGACAGAAGGGGCGGCTACAGAAGCAGCTACAGGAGAGTACGCAGAAGGATCAGTATAGGGAGCCGACTTAGCGGCGGCGATATTCTCAGCACCTTCGCACAGCAGCGGCAGCGCACCTACCACTGTTGCACCGGTTCCGTTGATGCGCTCGATAGCAGGCCCAATCACCGCGGCCTGGCCGGCAATCTTCCTGACGCTCTGCAAGCTGTCACCGAGATTGTCGGCGGTGCGGTTGAGCAGCACACCGATCACGAAGAGAAAGATCGCCAGAACAGCAATAAACAACGCGATGACGACTACCGATAAGACGATAAGAGTCATCTCTACTCCTTTCCAATCGGGGTCTCGGAAGCTCGGCCACGGTCAGCGCGACCCGTGGGCCACCCGACCGTCGATCACCACGACACCCGCCGTCCGGCCCCGCGGTGGGCCCACCGTCGGGTGCGGCCGGTCGGGCTGCCGTTGTCGTCGTAGCGGCCAGGCGGCCCAGGGCATCGAGCAGGCCAACCGTGGGCAGAACCCGAGTACCGAACCGCATCTGCAGCCACCTTCCGGCGACGGTGATCATTCAAGCTTATAATGATGTCAGCAGAAGCGGTTCGTCAAGCGCTACTGGCCAGCAGATGCGAACTTA
>DASYIL010000237.1:0-12632 GCA_035997545.1 Pseudonocardiaceae bacterium | reverse complement strand
CGTAGAGGGCGTGGCGGGTGGCTGCCGCGTTGAACGGGTCGGTGCCGTAGGGACCCAGGGTGACGGTCGAGGAGACTCCGCGGGTGCGGGTGTCGATGACGATGAGCTTGCCCCGGCCGGGATCGGCGACGTAAGCGGAGTTGTCTTCGGGGCTTGTTGCCACGTTGAACGGGCCGATCCCGGCCGGGAGTGTCGCCTCGACCGCGCCGCTGCGGGTGTTGATCACCGTGACATTGGCCGACAGCTCGTTAGCGACATAAACCGACCCGCCGTCAGGGGTGACAGCCACCCCTGCCGGGTATTGACCCGCCGGGACCACTTTGACGACGCGATTCGTCTGGGTGTCGATGACCGAGACGTCGTTGGATCCGGTGTTGGCGACGTAGACCGACGCGCCGTCGGGTGTGACGGCCACGCTCACCGGTTGGCTGCCGACCGGCACGGGGGCCACGATCTGGTCGGTTCGGGTGTCGAGGACCGAGACGCTGTTGGAGCCGCCGTTAGCGATGTAGAGGAATTGCCCGTTGGGGGTCAGAGCCACGCCGCGGGGGCTGCTTCCGGCGGGCAGCGACACGGTCGTGGCGATGGCGTTGGTGTTGGTGTCGAACACCGCGACGGCGTGATCCCCGCCGGCGGCGATGTAGGCACGTCTGCCGTCGGGAGAGACCACCACCCCCGCGGGTGCGGTACCGACCGGCACGGTCGCGATCACATGGTAGGTGCTGCCGTCGATGACCGACAGGGTGTTGTCGAGCTGGTTGGTGACGTAGATAAAGCGGTCGGGGATGGTGGGGCTGGCGCTGCAGGCCGTTGCTGAGCCGAGCAGGCCGGTTGCTAGGAGGAGTCCGAGACCCATCGCTGCGGCCGACGATCGCCTGGTCTGTGGTTGCCGTTTTGGGGTGTCGGGGCGGGACTGTCGTAGAAAACGCATGTCTGCTCCTTTGCGTTGCGGCAAAGTTTTTGCGTCGGTGGGTGGCCCTGGGTGGTGGTTTAGGGCGTGCGTCAGGTCAGCAGTGCACGGCCGTAGTAGTCTTGTGCGTCGCTTATCCCGGGAAGCGCGAAGAAGTAGCCGCCACCGAGGGGGCTGATGAACGGGACCAGCATTTCGTTCTCCAGCCGGGTTTGCATGGCGATGTAGGTGGCCAGGTGTTGCTGAAAGCAGCAGAACACATGTCCCATGTCCGGGTTTCCCCCCACATCGGGGCTGCGGTCGTACTGGTAGCTGCGACGCAGGATGGCGCTGGTGGCCGCGGTCTGCGGAGTCTGGGTGGTTGGCCAGGCGGATGTGGCAATTCAGTGGGGTGAGCAGACCATCAGGGTCGTTGGTGTAGATGGGGTCCAGGTTGTCACCGGCTCCCTCCCTCAATCGTTGCCACACCACGACAGCGTGGCGGTAATTCCCCAACACAACATCACCGCCAGCATCCGTTCCGCGCTAGTGCTGGCGGCAGTCCCCGGACTCCTGCTAACCGGTACCGAAGTTCCGCGCTAGCGACGCAGACACCCACCACCCCAGACGCGATCATCGCCACAACACCAGCCGACGGCGCTCAGACTCATGCGACACGGGAATCTGACACCACCGCAAAGGAGGCCTGGGATGAAAAACTGCAACACAACGATCCACCAGCATGCGACCACCCCCACAAGAACCCGATCACCAACCCCGCCACCACGATGACCCAGGCCACCATGATGACCCATGCCACCACGATGACCCATGCCACCACGGGGAGCGCTGCCCAGCCTCCCAGCCTGGGCTCAAGACCCACCCGGCGGATCCGACGACGGCGCGCCGATGAATCTTCTGATCATGGGGCTGTCCCACCGCAGCGCACCGCTGGACGTCCTGGAGCACGTCGCGGTGTCCTGCGCAGACACCGACAAGGTCCTCCCCCAACTGCTCCCACGCGAACCCGTGACCAAAACCCTGCTGCTATCCACCTGCAACCAGGTCGAGATCTACGCGGTGGTGGCAACCTTTCATCACGGGCTGGCCAAGATCACCGACATACTGGCCCACCAGTCCGCGATGACACCGGACCACCTGTCCCCACACCTCTGCGTGCACCACGCCGCGGCCAGTATCGAACACCTGTTCCCGGTGGCCGCCGAGACACCTGCCCGGCCCGGTCACCAACATCAGGACAGGGGGCGTTCATCCCGACATTACGCGAAACCCCAATAACCAATGAATCGACGCGGCGGTGAACGAGTCGCCCCCCGAAGCGGTACTCGACACCGGCCCACCCCGGCGCACCGCACAACTGCCGACACTGGGACCACCCTACAGACCGGCCCGCCGACGCCCTCACCAATATCATCAACCACCAAGACAACAACGGACACCCAGCACTGCAGCAATCCCCACAGGGAGCCGCAACCACCCCCAATAGTGACCCACTCCGATCCACCACCACAACCAAACTCACCGACACCCAAAACCCCGGCCACCACATTGCGACCAAACCACTAAACCAAACCGCCAACACAACAAGCGAAACACCGATGACCGCCACACCCACCAACATCACAAACAACACACCACAAACAGATCACACCAACCCGGCCTACCCGTAGTTTCCAGCGAAACAACGATTCGCTGTATCCCTGCAGGTTGGAAGTGGGCGTGGGCGGTCCTGGCTGTGGGTCTAGCGTGCCGTCGGTCGCTGTCTGGCGGATGGTGGGGTGGTCGGTGTGGCCACGCGGGACATGTTCTCCGAGCAGGAATTGGCTCGGCTGCGGGGCTTTCCATAGATTACCCGTGCGGAGTTGATCCGGTACTTCACGCTGACCAGTGCTGAGGAGGGGTTTCTGCGGAAGTTCCTCGGCCAGCGCAACGTGCTCGGCGCGAGCGCGCAGTTGTGCACGTTGCCGTGGCTGGGGTTCGTGCCCGACGAGGTGGGCGCGGCACCGGCGGCGGCGGTGACCCGGTTGGCTGATCGGCTGGGCATCCCGGCCGTGGAGCTGCGGGGGCATGGGGAGCGGGCGCAGACCCGTACCGATCATCTGTGGGAGATCGTGCGCTACTCGGGGTGGCGGCTGATCGGTACACCGGAGTGGAAGGAGTTTGATGAGTTCCTGTTCGCCCGGGCGATGGAGCACGACTCCCCGAAGCTGCTGTTCAGTCTGGGATGCGAGTATCTGCTCTCCGAGCGGGTGGTGCGCCCGGGCGTGGTGCATCTGCTTGAACCTGGATCTGTCGATGTTGCCGAGGGAGCGGCGCCGGTTCCTGGCCGTGTTGGGGCGCCGGTTGACCCCGCAAGCATTGTCCCGGCGCGTACCCGAACGCCGCTATCCGATCTTGCTGACGTTGCTGTCGGAGTCGGTGGTGGACGTGCTCGATCAAGTGGTGTTGCTGTTCGACCAGGCATTGTCGGGGCGGGAATCGGCGGCACGGCCACCGGCGCGGTGGCCGTGCCGCCGGTGGTGCCCACCGCGGTCGGTATTGCTGGTGCTTACAGTGGGTCGCCGGGGTGGACGTCGATGGCCACCTGGTAGACCACCGGGCGGGGGGTGATGTGCAGGTCGGGGTCGTCGAGGACCCGCTGCATCGAGGCCCGCCAGTCAGGATTAGCTCTGGCCGCATCCAGGGCCTTGCCGCTGTCCCATTCGCCGACGTTGATGAAGCGCAGCTCGACATCGTCGACCAGGGAACGGTACATCCGGGCCCGGATGAATCCCGGCTGGCCGGCCATGATCCGGGCATTGTCTGTCCACCGGCGCAGGAAGTGGTCCGATTCCTCCGGTGGCACGGTGAACGCGTTGATCAGGGTGACTGGTTCACCGACGAGTGCGTCGGTGAGGGTGACAGGGTGGCTCACAAGGGTCTCCTGTTCGTCGGGCGGGACGCCCCGAGCCGAGGGGCAACGCACTAGCTATGATTGTCACTACTCTTGACAATCATAGATGCTAGCATCATCGGTGCGATGATGAACCCGACGCCACACTCACCCGGCAGGCCACTGACCGACCGGGCGGCCTTCCTGATCTCCCAACTCGGCTACCACAGTACTGCCCGGTTCGCTGAGCGCTTAGGGCCGCTGGGACTGCGCCCCCGTCACTTTGGGCTGCTTAGCCACCTGGCCGCGGCTGATGGGCAGACCCAGCAACAGCTCGCCGACGCCCTGGCCATCCACCGCAACGCCATGGTCGGGCTGGTTGACGACCTGGAGCAACGCGGACTCGTCACTCGCCGCCGCCACCCCGACGACCGGCGTGCCCACGCCGTGCACCTCACGACCGCGGCCCGCGAGCTGCTCGCTCAAGCCCAGCCCGTCGCCGACGAGCACGACGCCGAGCTGCTCGCCGGACTCGACGAGCTCGACCAACGCCAGCTCGTCTCGCTGCTCCAGCGTCTCGCACACCACGCTGGTCTTGCTCCGGGCGTACACCCCGGTCTGCGCGACCCCGAGAACGTCTGGTCGTGCTCGCCCGGCGCGGGGCCGCGTTGCTGAGGATCAGAAACCACGCCGGATGATGAGCATGTCGCCATGACCCCGCTCCGCTTCTTCTTGCCTTCCACGTGACGCTGGCACTGGGGCTGACCATCCTGCTCGGGATTCAGACCGTCGAGCTGGCCCGGATCCGCACGGCGGTCACCGTCGAGCACCCACCGGCCGACCACCGATAGGACAGCCGCGCCTTGCCGGTAACCGGATCGATGTCAACGAGCGCGACCGAGGGGTGGGCAACCCGGTCGTTGAGGAACACGTCGCCTCCACCATCCGGGGTGGAAGCAGTCAGCGTGGCAGCCGTGCGGTGGGTCACCGCAGCCTACGGAGCCGGGCGGGTGGCAGCAGGCCCTCCGTGGTGGCTGCGTAGAACACGGGCAGCAGCAGGAACAAACGCCAGCGCGGCGACCGGGTCGATCAGGTCGCCGAGCGCCCCGCCCGCCGCGTACCCGACGACACCGACCGCGGCGCGCAGCCGGCCCTGCGGGAAGTAGCGGGCGTACTGGTCATGCACCAGGTCGGGGTGACGCTGCAGATGGCTGAACAGCCACCACCAGCTTGCGCACATCAGCGCCGCGACCAGCGCGTACAGCGCGACCGCGGTGTTGGTGTCGGCACGATTGGCTTCCCGGATCGCGTCGGCGAGCACCGCGGTGGGAAACGGCAGCAACGCAACAGTGAACAACACCGCGATGTTCGCGAAGTGCAGGCCCCGGTCCACCGTGCGGATCCGGGCGAAGGTCTGATGGTGGTTGAGCCAGATCACCGCGATGTAGAGGAAGGACGTCACGTACCCTAGGTAGGCTGGCCACTGCCGGAGCAACCCGGCCAACAGCTGGCCCGGGACATGGTCGGGCGGGCGCAGATTCAGCACCAGCAGGGTGATCGCGATCGCCAGCACCCCGTCGCTGAACGCTTCAACCCGGCCGGTCTCGGTCTGCAACAGCCCGCCCCCGGCTGGCCCGGTGTCCTTGCCGCCGGCCCCTGTCGACCGGCCCCTTCGCCGTGCCACGCACATACCCCCATCATTGAGGAGCTCGGGAAAAGGCCGCGGGCGCGGCGGCCGTCGGCGCGGCGGCCCCGGGTCAGCCCACGCCGGCCACACCGCGGGAACGGCGCCCCATCTGCTCGAGGATCCCAGTTCCCTTGCCGACCTCGATCAGGTAGCACACCACCGCCCCCAACACCCGGTGATAGAACTCGCGAGAGCGATCAACGTCACGGACGATGAGCGGGTGGCTAAGCACCACCCCGGTCTCGGGCACGAAGTAGTCGGGCGGATCACCGGGCATGGGGCGCCTTTCCCGGCCCCGCGCGGGAGCAAACCACCCGGTGTTTCACACCGCTGGTGGGCAGGATGCAGATGTCCCGCGGCGGCGGATCGCGGGCGGACAGTGAGAGGACGTGACGATGGTGGCCGACCGTCCCCGGGGGGCTGTTGACTTCGATCGACCCTCCCAGGGCCTGCACCCGGTGCAGCTTGGGCAGCTCCGCGGGCACGGTGGACTGGGCCAGGCGCAGCTCGAGGCTGAGCGCGACCAGTCGCTGCTGGGTGCCGTCGTGCAGGTCGCGCTCGATCCGGCGCCGGGCGTCGTCGGCGGCGGCGACGATCCGGGCCCGGGACGCGGTGAGCTGGGCGCGGCTGTCGGCGTTCGCGATCGCTGTGCCGGACGAGCTAGGTGAAGCCGGCCATGCGCTGTTCGGTGTTGGCCGGCAAACGCCCGTGCCGCCCCGAGCTGATTGCGCCCCACAGACGCCCCTCGACGACGATCGGAGTCGCGACCACCGACCGGATTCCCAGCCGGCGGCGGCGTCACCGTAGGCGCCGGAGACTTGGCTGTAGTCGTCGAGGCGAGCCGGGCGGCCCGGGCGAGCACGCGGAGCTCCTCGCGGCTCTCGGCATTCGCGGTCGCGAGGCTTTCGGCCTCGCGGGCGCGGCGCGCGGCCAGGCCAACAACCGAACTGACCGCGCCGGCGACGACGAGAAACCCCACCAGACCCACCACATTGTTGGGGTCAGCGATCGCGAAGTCGTGCAGCGGCGGCAGAAAGTAGTAGGCCAGCAGCGCCGCAGCCGCGACCGCAGCGGCCAGCGCCGGGAGCAGCCCACCGACCAGCGCCACAACCACGACGGCCAGGAGGTAAAGCAGCATCCGGCTGGACAGGTCAAAGATCTCGCGAAGCTGCGCCAAACCTATGGTCAGCAGCGGAAGTACGACCAGCCCGGTCAGCGCCCCGGCGAGCCGGCGCCGCGGGGAGAGCGCCACGCGCCGGGCGGGCAGCCATCGTCGGGTCCCGGCGGGCTCGCAGGTGACGACACTCGCCCTTCTCCTCAGGCGGGTGGCGATCGTGAGCGCCGCTCCCGTACCGGCCTGCCGGGGTGGGAGCCAAGGCCAAGGTCAGTCGGGGCCAAACGCTTCCGCCACCCGACCAGCCGAACGCGGCTCTCGTCGGCTGTCGTGGCGACACGCCTAAGTTGCCCGAGCAGAGTTCAACTCGCTGTTCAGATTCAGTGAGAACTGTTCAACATGACTGAGAACCGACACCCGTCGGCGAGAGCGAGCTCAGGTTCTCCCTCCGATCTTCCAGCGGTCACTCGCCAGCAGGTTGCGGTAGGACGCGTAGATCTGCCGCATGATCGCCACGCCCAGCTTGCCGTGCAGCTGCCTGGGTAGCAGCGGGTCGGCCGCGGAGTCCCAACGGGAGACGAAGACCGACGCGATGGAGACTACGTTTAGCGGCTTACTTTCGGCGTTGCGTTGTTCCAGCGCACGCAGGCAGGCATTGGCGGTAGCGACGTACTGGGCATCGGAGAACAGCAGCGTGACGTTGACCGGGACGCCGGCCACGATCAGCTCCTCGAAAGCGGCCAGGCCCGGGGGGCCCGAGGGGGTGCCGGGCACCTTGATGAACAAGTTGGGGGGTTCGTCCCGTGCGCGCAGGCGCTGTGCTGCCTCGATGTCTGGCGTCGAGCCATAGGCTCTGCCCGGCCTCGTGCTGTTTCTGGGCTGCGTTCACGCCGTTCTACCTTGGGTGAGGCGTGGTCTTCTGGGTGGTGCTCTGCTATCTATCCAGGAGGGCGCGGACGCGTGCGGCCACCGCCGCCGGGGTGATACCGAAGTGCTCGTACAGGTCCGCCGCTTTGCCCGAGGCGCCGAATGTGGTCATGGCGACCACGTCGTCGGCGAACTCGCGCCAGCCCATCGGGGATGCGGCCTCGGCCGCGACCGTCGGCAGGCCGGGCGGCAGGATCGCCACCCGCTCGTTGTCGGGTCGTTCCCGGAATAGATCCCAGCAGGGCAGCGACACGACACGGGCGCCGATGCCGTCAGCGGCCAGTAGGTCGCGAGCCTCCAGTGCCACCTCGACCTCCGAGCCGGTGGCCACGATGGTGGCGTCGTCACCATCGGCGACGACCGCACCGCGCACGTCGACCAGATCGGGGTCGAGCACGGGAAGACTCTGGCGGGACAGCACCAGCCCGGTCGGGCCGTCGTAGTCCAAGGCGGCGGCCCATGCTTGCGCGGCTTCGTTGGCGTCCGCCGGACGGATCAGACGTAGATGCGGCATGGCGCGCAAGCTCGCCAGGTGCTCGACTGGTTGGTGCGTGGTGCCGTCCTCGCCCAGACCGATCGAGTCGTGCGTCCACACCCAGACCACCGGCAGCCTCATGATCGCGGAAAGCCGCACCGACGGACGCATGTAGTCGCTGAAGCAAAAGAACGTCGCACCGAACGGACGCAGGCCACCGTGCGCGGCCATGCCGTTGACGATGCCGCCCATGCCGTGCTCGCGCACGCCGAAATAGAGGTTCCGACCGTCCCGGTGGGTGCGGGTGACATTCGGGTAGCCGACCAAATGAGTCTCGGTGGAGCTTTCTAGGTCGCCAGCCCCGCCCAGAAGCTCAGGGATCACAGCGGCCAGCGCGTTGAGAGCCTTGCCGGCCGCCACCCGGGTGGAAATCCGCTCCCCTGGGGTGAAGCGCGGCAGCGACGTGCGCCATCTCTCGGGCAGGACGCCGGCGAAAACCCGCTCGAACTCCGTGGCGAGCTCAGGCTGGTCGGCCCGGTAGGCCTCAAAGCGCCTGTCCCACTCGGGCCGGGCCACGGCCCGCTCGTTCACCTGCTCGCGCCAGTGGTCGTAGATCTCCCCGGGAATGACGAACGGGTCATACGGCCACCCCAGCAACCCGCGGGCGATGCCAGCGTAGGACGGGCCGACGGGGGAGCCGTGCGCCCGGTGGTCGTCGTGCAGGGGCGTGCCGACGCCGATGTGGGAGTGCATGAGGATGATCGAGGGCCGCTCTGTCTCCGCCTTAGCCTCGGCGAACGCAGCGTCGATCGCGGCGAAGTCGTCCACGTCGAACAGGCGCACCACGTGCCAGCCGTAGGCCAGAAAGCGGGCGGCGACCTCCTCGGTGAAACTTAGTGTGGTCGGTCCGTCCAGGGTGACGTGGTTCTCGTCGTAGAGCAGGGTGAGCTTGCCCAGGCCCAGATGGCCGGCGAGCGAGCACGCTTCGGACGCCACCCCCTCCATCAGGTCGCCGTCCCCGCACTCCACCCAGGTTCGATGGTCGACGATGACGTGGCTGTCCACATTGAACCGGGCGGCGAGAATCTGCTCGGCGATCGCCATGCCGACGGCATTGGCGACCCCCTGACCCAGCGGGCCGGTGGTGACCTCGACGCCGGGCGCCAGGCCGCGTTCGGGATGGCCGGCACAACGAGAATCGACCTGCCGGAACGACCGAATGTCGTCTAGCGGCAGGTCATACCCGCATAGGTGCAACGCCCCGTAAAGGACCATGCTCGCGTGCCCGCCGGAGAGGACGAACCGGTCGCGGTCCGGCCAGCTGGGAACGGTCGGGTCGTGACGCAGGTGCCGGGTGAACAGGCGGTAGATCACCGGTGCCACGTCCAGCGGCGTACCGGGGTGGCCGGAGGCCGCCTTGTTCACCGCGTCCACCGACAGGAAGCGCAGCGCATTCACGCTCGCGTCATAGATGTCCGGCGGGATGACGGCGCCGCGGTCCCGGAGTTTGCCCCCGGTCTTATCGCTGACGGTCATAGCTGTTCCTTATCTCGTGCTCAGGACCGGTCCGCCCGCTGTCACACCGACGGGATACCAACACCCGCCGGGCGCAAGCCGGTCGGCTTGCTCGGGTCCCCAGCTGCCGGGCTGGTACGGCACGGGAGTGTCGCTGCGACCCAGCAGCGGCCCGACGATGCGCCAGGCCTGCTCGAGGGTGTACTCGGAGGCGAAATGGCGTGGGTCCCCCTCGACCGCGCTGGCCAGTACATGCTCGTAGGCCTCCTGCATGCTGCCCAGAGCCTGGGAGAAGTCCACCGAGACCAGGATCTCGCGGGTGACCTCGGCCGCACCGGGCTGTTTGGCCAGCAGGTGCAAAGTGAGCCCGGCGTTGGGTCGGATGCTCAGCCGAATCAGGTGGTGGCGGATGGTCGGCGTCGGCGGAGGCGAACAGCATCGCCGGCGGGTGGCGCAGCTCGACGATGACATCGAGTGTCTTTACGGGCAGACGTTTGCCGGCGCGGACGACGAATGGGACGTCGGCCCATTGCCAGTTGTCGACGAACAGCCGCAGTGCGGCAAAGGTCTCGGTGGTCGATCCGGGCCGCACGCCGCAGGTGTCCAGGTAGCCGGCGTACTGGCCACGGATCAGATCGGCCGGATCGGCGGTGCGGACCGCCGATAGGAGCTTGACCTTCTCATTGCGCTCGGCCTCGGCCAGGGCACTTGACGGCGGTTCCATCGCAAGGTAGGCCATGACCTGCAGCAGGTGGTTTTGGATCACATCGCGGATGGTGCCGACGGTATCGTAAAAGGAGCCGCGGTCAGCGACATCGTAGGTCTCCGTCATGGTGATCTGCACGCTATTGACGTGGTGGCGGTTCCAGATCGGTTCGAACAGTAAGTTAGCGAAGCGCAACACCAGGAGGCCCTGGACGGGTTCCTTGCCCAGGTAATGGTCGACGCGGAAGATCCGCTCCTCCGGGAAGCGGGCGATACCGACCATGGGCACAGCCACCTCGCCGCGGGCGGCAGTTGGTACAGCGCCGGTAGGACCAGCTTGCGGGCGAGATGACCGGTGATGCCGAACAGCACCAGGGTGTCGGCACGAGGACCGCTCATGTCGCCCGCCCCCTCCAACTACGGTAGCGCGCGATGAGCGCGTCGGTGGAGCGGTCGTGCTTAGCGGCGGGCGCCCCGGCTTGGGTGATCGCCGGGGTGAGCTCCTTGGCCATGGCCTTGCCCAGTTCGACGCCCCACTGGTCGAAGGAGTCGATGTCCCAGATCACGCCCTGGGTGAACACCGTGTGCTCGTACAGCGCGACGAGCTGGCCCAGAACGGCAGGGGTCAGCGCGGGCGCGAGAATGCTGGAGGTGGGGCGGTTGCCGGGCATGACTTTGTGCGCCACGACATAGTCGGGGGTGCCCTCAGCGCGGACCTGTTCGGCCGTACGGCCGAAAGCGAGCACCGCGGTCTGGGCGAAATAGTTGGCCATGAACGCGTCATGCTGGCCATCGGCGTCGGCCGCGGGCTCCGCGAAGCCGATGAAGTCGGCGGGCACCAGCCGGTTGCCCTGATGCAGCAGCTGGTAGAAGGCATGCTGCCCGTTGGTGCCGGGCTCGCCCCAGAAGATCTCCCCGGTGGACAGCGTCACCGGGGAGCCATCCAAGCGCACGGACTTGCCGTTGCTCTCCATGGTCAGCTGCTGCAGGTAGGCGGGGAAGCGGTGCAGCCGCTGGCTGTAAGGAAGCACAGCGTGGCTCTGGGCGCCGAAGAAACCGCCGTACCAAACGTTGAGCAAGCCGGTCAGGACCGGCATGTTGCGCTCGAATGGCGTCGCGCGGAAGTGCTCGTCCATGGCGTGGAACCCGGCAAGCATCTCCGCGAAGCGCTCCCGCCCGATCGCGATCATCAGCGACAGGCCGACCGCGGAGTCGTAGGAGTAGCGGCCGCCGACCCAGTCCCAGAAGCCGAACATGTTCGCCGGGTCGATGCCGAAGGCCCGTACGCCTTGGGTATTGGTCGACACTGCGACGAAGTGCCGGGCTACGGCCTCTTGCCCCGCGCCCAGACCGTCGAGGAGCCAGCGCCTGGCGACGCCGGCGTTGGTGAGTGTCTCAGCAGTGGTGAAGGTCTTGGAGCAGACGATGAACAGCGTGGTAGCCGGGTTCAGGTCGCGGATGTTCTCCAGGATGTCGGCGGGGTCGATATTGGACACGAACCGGCAGGTTAACTTGCGGTCGGAATAGTCTCTCAGCGCCTCGTACGCCATCACCGGGCCCAGATCCGAACCGCCGATGCCGATGTTGACCACGGTATGGATGGGTTTGCCGGTGTGCCCGGTCCACTCCTCGGACCGGACCTGGTCGGTGAAGTCCCCCATTCGGTCCAAAACCTCGTGGACGTCGCGCACCACATCCTGGCCGTCCACCACTAGGTGCGCATCGCGCGGCAAGCGCAAAGCCGTGTGCAACACGGCCCGGTTTTCGCTGACGTTGATGTGCTCGCCGCGAAACATCGCCTCGATGCGCCCGGGCAGGTCGACAGCCTCGACCAGGGCGATGAGCAACTCCAGAGTCTCGGCGGTAACCCGGTGCTTGGAGTAGTCCAGGTACAGATCCGCAGCCTGCACAATCATCCGCCGTCCGCGATCCGGATCGTCGGCGAAAAGCTCCCGCAGGTGCAGGTCCTTGACCTTCTCGTAGTGGTTAGTCAGCGCGGTCCACTGCGGGGTGGCGGTGATGTCCAAGATTCTCATGCCTTCTTTTCGGTCGTGCTCGCCTCCGAGGCCTCCACGGTGTCAGACCCCAGCGTCTCACCGAGCCAGACCCGCGCCCCCTCGGGCTGTTCCACGATCGCGCCTCGAGCTGCCCCCGTCTTCACGCCAGCGCCGAACTTCAGTACCGGTCAGCAGGAGCCAAGAACTGCCGCCAGCACCAAGAACAGGACGGACGCTGGCGGTGATGTTGCGCCAACCGACTCAACGCCACGCTGTCTCTGTGACGATCGATCGACCGGAAGCAAGCGAAAAGGGGCGCTGGCCGCGCAGACATCCGACCGCCGGGGTGAGCAGCCTTAGTCATGACGACTCGACGTCCTTCGGCCAGAACCTGGTGCTAGCGGCAATCCTCGGACTCCTGCTAACCGGT
>DASYIL010000236.1:0-8649 GCA_035997545.1 Pseudonocardiaceae bacterium | reverse complement strand
ATCGTCTATGACGTCCCGATGAATCACGCTGCTGAGCACTCCGAGAGTCACGTGGTCGGTCAACCGACCGGATTCGGGCCGAGAAGCCCTTGAGTTCTTCGCCACGCGGTAACAATATCGAGGAGCAGTACCTTTTCCCGTGCTTTTCGACCATAGGGGGAGGCAGGCTCCTCAGGCACCTGAAAGGACCGTGACAAACCGGGCATCCGAACGCCTGCTGCGTGGCTTCTGGGCGACCAGGTGGGCCAGGTCGGATGGGCCGATCGCGTAGTGCAACAGTGCCCCGGTGGCTGTGACTGCTCCTGCGTCAAGCAGTGCCCTGCTCAACCGGGGTGATGATAGGGATCATGAGCGTGCGAATCGACGTTCCCGCTCGGCTGGGCGAAAGTGAGCTTCCCGATGGACGGCTGCTCGGCTGGGCCGAGTGGGGGCCCTCGGACGGCTTCCCCGTGCTTCTGTGCCCGGGCGCGGCCACGAGCGGGTGGCTCGGCTTGGGCGCCGACGCTGTCGCAGCCCTCCGAGTCCGGCTGGTGTCAGTAGACCGCCCAGGGCTTGGTGTCTCAACGCCTGCGCCCGGCCGGATGTTTGGCGACTTTGCCGACGACATCCGCCATCTTGTCGCACTGCGCGGGCAAGGACGTCCGGCCGTGATCGGGAACTCACAGGGCGCACCGTTCGCGCTCGCGTGTGCCGTGGAAGGGGTCGCCGGGGCACTGGCCCTAGTGTCCGGGGCGGACGAGGTCGCCGCGCCGGAATTCGCCGACGTATTGCCGGTGGAGCTGCGCGGCTTGGTCGACAAGATTGCCTCCGACCCCGCCGGTGCTGAGGAGATCCTCGCCGGCTTCACTGCTGATGCGATGTGGAGCATGGTCACGAACGAGAGCGCGGAAGCCGATCTAGCGGTGTACCAGGATGCCGTGTTCGAGTCCGCTTATCGCCAAGCCTTGGATGAGGGATTCGCTCAGGGCCCGGCCGGCTACGCCCGCGACACCGTCCTGGCCATGGGGCAGTGGCCGTTCAATCTTGCAATGATCAACGTGCCGGTCGACATCTGGTACGGCGAGCAAGACAGCGGCCACTCGCCCGACAACGGAGCGATGCTCGCGGCTCGCATCCCCGGTGCCCGCCGCCATGTCGTGCCGGGTATCGGTGGGGCAGTGTTGTGGACCCACGCTAAGCCGATTCTCCGTTCCCTCCTCAAGTAGGTAGCCGTTTCCCTATGGGCAACGTATCACGCAACCTTCTAACACACGGGCATTCCCACAGAGATCCTCACCGGCACACGTTCAACTTCGACGCCCGCCAACGAGAGCGGCCGAACGTACTCATCTGCCGAGTAGCGGGTGCTGCCTGCGGCGGGCGGAGCGGTCAGGCCACGGGGAAGACTTCGAAGGTGGGGTGATCGGCTGCGATAGCGCGTAGCTGTTCGTCGCTGGAGTCTGGTCCGATACCGTCGAAAACGGGCTGACCTTTACCTTCCACCGTGTCAGGTATGCCCGCAGCACCGGTACCTTCTCGTCGTCGGTGAGCTCGCGACTCCGGAACGCTTCGGCGCGCTTGCCTGCCCGCAGTTCGCCGGTGCCTGCCGCCCGCAGATTGCGGACCCAGTGACCGTGACCTCGCACTGACACCAGGTAGCGGCGTCCGTCGTGTTCGAGCAAGTTGACCGGGGTGGCGCGCCATACGCCGCTGGCATGTCCCTTCACCGCAACGACCGACCCGTGAGCCCAGGATGCTCACCCCGTGGTGAGTCGAGAACGCAACCGCCCGGTTGAAGACGTTTCGGGTGAACCAACCCGGGGCCCGGTAGTGAGCGGACACGACACCAGTTTGACGGCGCCCTGCCGGATTTGCCATGTGGCGGATCGAACGTCCGCTCATGCTGATGAGCGCGTGTTCACTTCATGCATGAGCCTGCGGTGGTTTGCGTGGTGATTCGTGCAGGACGCGGGGTGAAGCCCGCTCAGTTAACGTAGGTCGACTTCCCCGCTGACGGGGCCACAGCCCTGGTCACGTGGGTGTCCCAGATCGTGCACCTTTGCGAGAATCTTCATCAGGCGGGGGTCTAGGGGATAGTTCGGCCCCGGCACCAAGATCGACCTGCGGCGTTTCGGTGAGGACCCACGCGAGTCTGTCCAGCCACACCTTCCAACAGACCCGCGACGACGGCGACATCTCCCCGGTCGCGCATGCGAGATCCCCGAAGGATCAGAACACAACCACAATCGGTGTGCAGGGGATAGTCCACCGGCGGTCGCTGGCCGACACAGCGCAGTCCGTGGGTGACCTGGAGGGCGGCCCCTGACTTTGCTCTTGATGGGCACGGTGGTTGTGGAGACGTCTTCCCGCCGCCAACAGCTCGCTAGGCGGGCGCTGCTGCCATTGTGGTCAACGTCGCAGTAGCGCGATGGTATGTCCGGTCCAGGCGCGGTGGCTGACTGTGCTGTGCCCGCCGCCTACTCGATCATGCCTCGTCGAGGGTACTGGTCTGGGAGGTCTCCGACGATGAGGCTGTTGCCCGAGGGCCAGGCGAGGTAGCGCCAGGACAGGTTCAGCAGGGTCGACAGCCGGTTACGGTTACCTAGCAGCATGATGATGTGGAGGCCGAGCCAGGCCAGCCAGGCCAGGGCGCCGGTGAGGCGTACGCCGTACGGGAGTGCAACGACGGCGGCGTTGCGGCCGATGGTGGCCATGCTGCCCTTGTCGCGGTAGTGGAACGGTTGGGTGGGTTCGCCGGCCAACAGGTGATGGATCTGCCGGCCGGCGTGGGTGCCGGTCTGGATGGCTGGCTGGGCCTGCTGCGGCAGGGGCTGTCTGTCGATCAGCGCGAGGTCGCCGGCGGCGAAGATGCCGGGGTGGCTGGCCACCCGCAGGTGGTCGTCGACGATGATGCGGCCGCCGCGACCTTGTGGCAGGCCCCATTCATGTACGGCCGCGGCGGCGGTGACGCCGGCGGCCCAGATCGTGAGGTCGGCGCGCAGCATCGTATTGTCACCGACGGTGACCGTGTCGGGCGTGACCTCGCGAACGGGTGTGTCCAGCCGCACCTGCACTCCCCGCTTGCGCAGCTGGTCTAGGGCGTAGCGACGAAGCCTGGGAGGGTACGGCGCGAGCAGCTCCGGACCCTGCTCGAGGAGCACAATGTTCACCTGGCCCGGGGTGATCTCGGGAAAGGCAGTCTTGACTGCCGCGTTGCGCAGTTCGGCTAGTGCGCCGGCGGTCTCTACACCGGTGGCGCCGCCACCGACGATGACGGCCGTGAGGTCCTCGGTCCCGCCCCGGGCGGCGAGGGTTTCCAGGCCGGCCATCAGGCAGTCCCGCACGACGATCGCTTCTCGACGGGTGTACAAGGCCATGCTGTGCTCAGCGGCGCCGGGCACCCCGAAATAGTTGGTAGTGACTCCGCTGGCCAGCAGCAGGTAGTCGTATTCCAAGTGCGCGCCATCATCGACCACCAACTCTCGGGCTTGAGCATCGATGGCGGTCACGCTGCCGCGGTGAAACCGCGCACCATGGCGGCGGACGAAGTTGCGCACGGGGTAGACGATGTCGCCAGGGTTCAATCCGCCGGTCGCGATCTGGTAGAGCAACGGCTGAAAGGTGCTGTAGACGTGGCGGTCGACCAACGTGACCTGGGCACCTGACTCGCGCAGCTCCCGCACGGCCGCCATCCCTGCGAACCCGGCGCCCACGACGACAACACGACTCATCCTCCAGTCACCTTTCTGCCCATCCCGATGGCCTGTAGCCCATCCTTCTACAGCACGGGCCGCCCAGGTGGGTCAAGGTTGACCAGCGGGCTCGAGCACGATCATGTGGGGCAGCCGGGCTGTCTCATCCCCGCCCGGCGACTGAATACCTATGCATCTCGGCCCCGCTGCCAGCAACAACCGTACATGCCGCGGACCGCGCGCGGGTGGCCGGCGCAGGCCGTGCCAAGTGGCCCAGAAGGGGAACCCCTCGTCGGAACGTCAAACCGGTGGGTCGGGACGTATGGACCTTGAGTTGGGCTTTCCTGTCTGGCCCGTCCGGTGATTTTCCTGGTAACGGGAGGCTAAGCAAACATCCAGCGGACCGCAGTTGAGGCCGGCGTGCTTACTCTGGGAAGATCCCGCTGCTGTGCAACGGCAGCACCGCTCGGATAAGACGACTCTTCGCTTAAGACACACCTATCGGGTGATTCGCGGCCGCGGGCTGTGCCTGCGGCGAGGTCGTTGGTCGGTCTCGGTTCGACGGTGGCGCGCACGGCACGCCTTCATGGAACCCCCCGGCCTCGCGGCCGAATCGTGTCTCGGGCTGGCTGCGGGCGCAGGTGATCACTGCAACGTACTCATCTGCCGATGAGAGTGAACTCGTCCCGAACGAGGGTCTGGCCCAGACCGGGCCATCCCTCCATACTCTACTTAGCACAGAGCCTCCATCAGACTCGGGTGGTTCAGTCGCCGGGAGCGCGGCGACCGCAGGCAGTGTCGCGGTGGCGCAGTGTGGCCACCGCGGGCAGCGTCGGCATCCTCGGCAGCGTCGCAACCGTGTTCAGCGCCGGCATCACAGATGCATTAAGGCGAAGGACGCCGTCGCCATGCAGCAGAGCGGAGGGGCATGCCCCTCGGGCACCTTGGAGAACCGCAATAAGCCGTGCATTTGGAGGCCTGCGCCAGGGCTCTGGCAGGCGAGTGGAGGAAGCCTGGCGGCCGACCGCTTAATACAACTGTGAGATCAGCGTCATCCGAACACCACCACCATCACACGGCAAAGATGATCACACTCGACATGATCAAGAAGTCTGCGACGACACACCTCGCGTGGGCCCAGCTCGATCACGGAACGTGGGTCAGATCCAGATCCCAGCTTTCGGTCGTCGTTGACCATGGGTCGGCTTCTCTAGGGTATGGCTCTTGTGGTAACGCTTGCTGCCCGTCCGCGATGAGCAGGTGTAAGAGGGGGAGAACGGGAGCCTCCGATGGTCCTTTCGAGGTCGCCGCAGCCACCGCCCGGTGAGCCACCCCACCCGCTCCCTCCGTGCACCCCGTGGGCACTGAACAACTCACCACCTGCCTCGGTGCCCGGTCCGCAGCCCACAGCCCAACCGAGCGGCCTGGACGGTACATGGCAGCTTGCGGCCAACTAACCGTTCTACGCACCGCCACCTGCCGCAGCACGGCCAGCAAAGTTGGTCGTGCTTACCTGGTCGTCGCCGATCTCAGGCATCGGAAGTTGGGAGAGAACTGAGGGATGGCACGGCGTGAGAGTCCGCTTGACCGGTCTGCGGGCGCGTTGCAGTGTTTCGCGCACGATTTACGTGCTCTTCGCGGGAAGACGGGCTTGACCTACCGGCAGTTGGCTGTCAAGGCCGGGTATAGCCGTACCACGCTGTCCGACGCGGCTAAAGGCGGGGTTTTGCCGACGGTGGACGTGGTCCGCGCCTACGTCGGGGCGTGCGGCGGGGATGAGGAGGAATGGGCCCGCCGCTGGCGCGAGGTCAACGCCGTGCTGTCGGCACAGCAGGCGTCGGCTGGGCGCGCTGACATGCCGAGCGGCCACGGCGCCACAGGCCACTACACCGACCGAGCACTGCAGGATCTCGCCGAAGAGGTCCGCCGTCTGTGGGATGCATGAGGACCTCGAAACGGCTCCTCCGCACGCGCTCCCCATCGAGCTGGGACTTGCCGAGCAGCCTGATGCGGTGCTAGACAGCTACGGCGACGGCATACCCCCTAAGCTTGGCAGGCCAAAGCCACTGCCGGTCGGGACTCGCTTGGGGGATCTGTTCCCCACGCGGTTCAACAGACGATGTCTGGTATTGGGGGCGGCGGGCGCGGGGAAGACAACAATATTGCTGGAACTGGCGCGTGATCTCCTTGCCCGTACCGAGGACGGCAGGGATGCACCAGTACCGGTGATGCTCCTGCTGTCACGGTGGACCAACCGGCCCGGCGGCCTGACCGCATGGATTGCTGAGGAGATGGCCGAACATTACAAGGTCGATGCCGACCAGGTTCGCGGGTGGCTAGCGGTCGGTCACCTGACATTGCTCCTGGACGGGCTCGACGAGGTACACCCAGCCCAACGGACCGACTGTGTGCAGGCCATCAACGGGTTCCGGCGCGATGGCCGGTGCTCGCTGACGGGGTTGGTCGTCAGCAGCCGTACCGCCGACTACGTCGACCTCAACACTGATCGGGGCCGCTGCCTGCCTGGCTATCACGACGTCGATCGCCCTGACTCCAACAAGCGGGTCAGTGCCGCGAACACTGCCCGGTCGGCCCAGGACAGTCGGGGTCGTCTGACCTGGCGCCGGAGCACGGCGACTTCGTGGCGAAGCATCAGGATCTCCGCGTTGTTCGACGTGGAGCTACGGGCCAGCAGTCCGAGCCAAGCCACGAACTGCCGGAAGATCAGATAGAGCAGTCGTACCGCCATGACCGGCGATCATGTCGGACGGCCACTGTCCAGCAATGTCGCAGGTCACCGCCATGGATGGCCCATTCGGCACCCACACCTTCGTTCCTTCATTGCATGCCAGAAAGTGATCGGGAGGGTCCGAATTACGTCCTTCCGATTTTCAGGGCTCGGGATGCCAGTCCGCCAAGCCCTGTCTGCGTCCGTGACCTGCATCGCAGCGCTGATCCGAATGCGGCTGAACGCGGGCGGACGCATACGGATGAGACCAAAGATGAGCCCATCACTTGATCACTTGAACCCGTCTAGCTGCGGCTGGAGGAAGGTCCACGGGTATCGAAGATCGTGATCTTCTCTTAGCCGGACGGGTGGGCCCGCGGTGGTCGGACAGCTAACCCGCTCTGACGTCTGTCGGGAAGCTCCCGTCAGCGTTGCCCTTGCCCGCTCCGCTGGGCAAGAGGTTCAGCGGGTGATCGCTCATCAGCCACGTCAGCCACACTGGCAGTCATGAGAGCCGTCACCGCTGCGGTCGTGCTCGCCACCGCGGCCGGTTGTGCGGGTGCTCCCACCCTGGGCCCGGCGCCACCACCGATGAGCAGCGCCCGGCCGGGTACGGCTGCGCCCGCTGCGGTCGGGCCTGCCGACTGGCCGACCTACCACCACGACAACGCCCGCACCGGCGTGGCCGGGCAGTTCGGCCCGTTGGGCACGCTGCGCCGTGCGTGGCAGACCCTGCTAGACGGCGCGGTGTACGGCCAACCGCTGGTGATCGGTGACAAGGTGATCGCGGCGACGGAGCACAACACGGTCTACGCGCTGGCCGCCGCTGACGGGCACGTGCTGTGGTCGTCGTCGCTGGGCGCGCCGCTGCCCGGCTCGGCGCTGCCCTGCGGCAACATCGACCCGCTCGGGATCACCGGCACCGCCGCCTACGATCAGGCCACCGGGCTGGTCTTCGTCGTCGCCGAGACCGAAGGGGGCCGGCATACGCTGGCCGGTGTGGACCTGGCCAGCGGCGCCGTGGTGTTGCGCCGCGCGCTCCCACCGCCGCGGGGTGACGAGGTCGCGCATCAGCAGCGCGCCGCGCTGACGGTGCTCGACGGCTGGGTGTATGTCGCCTACGGCGGGTTGTACGGGGACTGTGGCAACTACATCGGCTCGGTGGTGGCCGCGCCGACCGCCGGCACCGGCCCGCTCCGCAGCTACGTGGTACCGACCAGCCGGGAGGCCGGGATCTGGGCGACCGGTGGTGCCGCCGTCCACAACGGACGGTTGTGGTACGCGGTGGGTAATGGCGAGTCGACTCGTGAGTACGACACCAGCGACTCGGTGCTCGCGCTGACCCCGGAGCTGACCCTGGCGGACAGCTTCAGCCCGGCGACCTGGGCGGCTGACAATGCCGATGACCTCGATCTCGGCTCGATAAGCCCAGCCGTGGTCGGCGGGCGGGTGCTCGCTGTGGGCAAGCGCGGGGTCGGCTACCTGCTCGACGCCGCCCGGCTCGGCGGTATCGGTGGGCAGCTCACCATGCAGCCGGTCTGCGAGGCCTACGGCGGCAGCGCGGTGGACGGCTCGACGGTTTATCTCCCGTGCAACGACGGCACCCGCGCGGTGGACGTCGACCCCGCTGGCGGGTTACGGGTGCGCTGGAAGGCGGCGGTGCCGGCCGACGGATCCCCGGTCGTCGGTGGCGGGGCGGTCTGGGTCACCGACACCGCCCGCGGGGTGCTCTACGCGCTGGACCCGTCCACGGGCGTCCCCCGCCAGCAGATCCAGGTAGGCGACCTGCCCCACTTCGCCTCCCCCACCCTGGCCGGAGACCGCGCCTACCTGGGCACCACCACCGGCACTGTTGCGTTGACGGGTGACGGGCTCAGGCAGAGTGGGACGTAGCCGGGGGTCGGGGCGTAGGAGATGCCCATCACCGCGGTGACCGGTGCTTGCTCGGCCAGCCCGGGGATCCAGCCCAGCAGCGGCCTGTCGAGGCTAAACGTAGCGTGCAGGTAGAGAAACAGCGATGGATAGTTGTGTGTGGCATCACGTCGACTTGCCGCAGCCCGACCACACGGGGCAGCTCGGGGGCAGCCGTGTCCGCTAGGTGAGTGCCATCCCGGGGCTGATACCTGGGCCTGTCATCACTGCGGCAGCGAATGGGCCATCAGCGTCGATCTATCCCAGGTGCCGCGATGACACGCCGGCCAATGCGAGGCGGTCGATCGACGCATGTCGTGGGTCTCGGCTTGCGCACGG
>DASYIL010000235.1:0-11858 GCA_035997545.1 Pseudonocardiaceae bacterium | reverse complement strand
GGCACTGTTGCATTAAGGCGAAGGGCGTCCTCGCCATGTACCAAAGTGGGGATGCAGGCCCCTCAGGCGCCTTAGAGAACCGTAATAAACCGGACATTCGAAGGCCTGCTGCGTGGCTTCTGAACGAGTAGGTGGACCACCTCCGGTGGGTCGATCGCTTAATGCAACAGTGCCACCCAAACACCCAAAACAGCTCGCAGGATGATCTACCGAGGGCTGTTTTGCCTAGTAGCGAGGGCAGGATTCGAACCTGCGGCCTCTGAGTTATGAGTGGGCACGCAGCCGTCTCACACAGTCCCACCCGTACCGCAGACGTCCCAGGTGACCAGCCCCCCGGCGACGCTGCCGTCTCAGCGCTGCCGCTCCGTTTCACAGCGTGGCATGGCGGCTCGGTCACAAATCTGGTCACCGGCCCACCAACATTGAGACCACACGTCCATCCACGACCCCAACCCAGACTGACGCGTGATTACGCCATTTTGCTTGTCTCGATAAGTAGCCGTCCTCTGTGGGGTTTGCCGCAGTCCCTTGGTCGACTACTGGACTCCTCGTGTTCACCTCCGGGAGACAGTGTTCTCCCACGGCCAACCCACCAGCCATCTACTACGTCAACGACGACACCAACACCCTCAACGGCCTGCACTGACCGGCGGCCACCGGAACCGATGACCCCGAACCAGCCCACCGACGCCGCTAGAGCACCCTGCCCCGAACCGTTCGACCGGCCCGTCGCGCCCTGGTGCGGTGGCAGGAACGACAAATGGAGTCAGAGGGACGGCGCCGGGGTGTATCCCGCTGAGTTGCGGGAGCGGGTGCCGAGGCTGGTCGCCGCGGCCTGAACGTGGAGAACAACGTCCTGACCATGAAGGCGAAGCGGCCCCGGCAGCAGATCGAGGACTCGCAGTGGTTAGTGTCCGAGCGGCTGCACTGCGCCTTCTCGTGCCAGCTGTACCTGAGTAACGGGCTCGACCTCGACAAGATCCACGCCAGCTACGACCACGGCGTGTCGATATCAGTATTCCGGTAGCCGAGGAAGCCAAAGCTCCCCGGATCGAGATCGGCGGCGCTCAAACCAACGGCGCCGACTCAGGGCCCCGGCAAAGTCAGAGATCAGTTTTGTGACCTGCGGTGATGGTGGGGCGACACGCCGAGGAACGAGGGTTGCAGAGCGGGCATGGTCCTCGTGGTGATCATGAAGGTCACTTACGTCATCTGATCATCCCGAGGGACCATGCCCGCTGGCGCATTCTCGCCGATCCACCCCTGTCGTTGCCCACCTGGCCGCAGCCGCTGACGACCATCGGGTATCTGGCACCGATCTGTTGACCGTGCTGTCCGGTGTGCCGGATCCGCGTGACCGCCGCGGTGTGCGGCATCAGATACCCACGATCGAGGGCGGGTTCTTATGTTGGGCTCAGCGCCAGTTGGGTGAGTTCCCATAGCACGTGGTAGGTCGTGGTTTGGGCTTCCTGGATGCGATGCACCGACGACGAGGGCATCACAAACAGGTGTTCGATGGTGTCGGCCCCGGTCATTTTCCCGCCGTCGTAGCCAGCCAGACCGATGGTGAGCATGCCGCGACGGGTGGCCTCTGCAAAGCCGCGGAGCACGTTTTCCGACCCGCCACTGGTGGACAAGCCCACCGCGATGTCTCCGACTCGGCCGTTGGCGGCTAGTGGTCGGGCGAAGACGACGTCGAAGGAGACATCGTTGGCCAGTGCGCTGAGCACTGCGACATCGGTGGTTAGCGCCGCCGCGGGCAACGGCCGGGCGGCCGGTCCGGGGTTTTGGAAAAGCTCGGCGATGGCCTGCGCGTCGGTGCTGCTCCCGCCGTTGCCGAAGGTGAACAGTCGACCGCCAGCGGCGAAGGACCGGGCCATCGCGCTGGCACACGCAACGAGTTGATCACGATAGAGCTCCAGCACGTCGGCGCGCAGCCGGGTGATCTCCTCGGTTTTCTCGGTGGTTGATCGGCACACGTCCGCGAGCACCGCCTCCACGTCCGATTTACCCGAGTAGAGGAATGGGTACAGCGACTCCACCCCGCTCATGACGACACCTCCGGGCAGATGATGCAGATCGGTGCGCTCATCACAGGACTCTGGGGGCGAGCACGCCGGGTTGTTCGAAGAAGACGTGCACCAGTTCCCACAGCACGTGATAGGTGGTGACCTGCACCTCTTTGACCACTCGCGGATCCTTGGAGCGCGCGACCAGTACGTGGTCCAGCCCGGCGATTCGCGCGATCTGGCCGCCGTCGCCGCCTACCAGGGCCACGGTCAGCAGGCCCGTGTCGTGAGCGACGCTTAGCGCGCCAGCGACGTTGGGACACTCGCCGTCGGCTGAGATGCCCAAGGCGATGTCCTCCGCCGCTGCCTGGAGTCGTAGCTGGGCGGCGAAGCTGTCCTCGAAGCCGCCCGAGCGGGCGATCCCGCTCATCGTCGCGGCGTCATTGGCGAGCGACACGGCGGGTAGCGCCCGTTTGCCCACGATGACCGGGTGCACGAACTCCACCACGATATGCGCGGCGTCGGCGGCCGCGGAACCGTTGCCGAAGCACAGCAACCTGCCGCCCCGGTGGAAACGCAAGGCCATGTCGTAACAGGCTCGGCCCACCGCCTCCGAGTCCTGGCCCAGTGCACTGGTTGGTTCCGTCCGTCGCGCGAAAGCGCGATCCACCTGCGCACCCATCAACACAGCGACCATCACGGTCCGCCTCTCCTGTCGAGCGTTCCTGCCTCACCGGCTACGGCCCGTTGTGCCGAGATCCGCGCCGTGGACCGACGTCACCTGGCCCGCTACGAGTTTCTCCGATCATTATAGTTCTTACCATAATAGTAGTATCTTGTCGGCATGCCGCCCCAGGCCGACCCTGCCGGTGAGCGCAACCGGACCCACGGCGCGCTAGCCAGCGCCAGCCGGGTCCACATCCTCAACCTGCTACGCGGCAGTGGCACTCCGCTGGACGTACAGCAGATCGCTGCGCAGAGCGCCTTGCACCCCAATACGGTGCGCTTCCACCTCAAGGTCCTTGTCGATGCCGGACTCGCCTGGGGCCGCCCTCACTCCTGCGGTGTTTCCGGGCGGCCCCGGCTCATCTACACCCCGACTACAGACGGTTTAGGTGGCGAGCATCCCGATGGTTTTCAGTTACTCGCCGAGATCCTCGCCGGCTACCTGGCTGCCAGCAGCACGAGCCCCACCGGGCTGGCTGAGGAGGCTGGTCGGGTGTTCGCCCTCCGTCACCAGCGGGCTACCCCACCGTTGCCCAGAGTCTCCGCCGACGAGGCCGTCCGCCGCGTGGTTGCCATGTTCGCCGAATTCGGTTTCGAGCCCGAACTCGCGCGCGAGGGTCGGGACTGGCAGATCCGGCTGCGCGCCTGCCCGTTCCGGACCATTGCCCGCAAGTACCCGCAGGTCGTGTGTTCGATGCACCTGGGCCTGCTCCGGGGGACCCTGGCCCAACTGGGAGCGCCGGCCACGGCGACTAGCCTGCGACCCTTCGTCGAGCCACACCTGTGCGTGGCGCACATCACTCCAGCCATCGAGTCAGCGCCAGATGCGGAGAATCCACAGACGCCGAGCGCGGGCAACCAACCATGACGGGGCGCACCCCACACTGGTGCAGACCGCCGCCCCGTTCACCTGGCTGGGAATGGTGCCGGCGATCTCAATCCTGGAAACACCGCTGAGTTCCGGCCCCCCCGGCATCACCGTGCCGCTCGGGCTCGGGATCAGGCGGCTGGCCTTCCGGGCCCTCAACGCCGTGGAGCTTGCCCTCGCCGTAGCCCTCACCGCGGTGATGCTTGCCGATAAGGCTGGCGTGAGTGGTCACGTCGTGCCGGGAGCGCTGATCATGCTCTGGGCCGTGTTGGTGAGTCAGGTTGTGGTGCTGCGTCGCCGGCTGGACCGGCGTGCCCGTCGGATCCTGGCCCGGCAGACGCCACCGTGCTCGCACCTGCACCGGCACTGTTGCATTAAGCGATCGACCCACCGGAGGTGGTCCACCTACTCGTTCAGAAGCCACGCAGCAGGCCTTCGAATGTCCGGTTTTATTACGGTTCTCTAAGGCGCCTGAGGGGCCTGCATCCCCACTTTGGTACATGGCGAGGACGCCCTTCGCCTTAATGCAACAGTGCCGTTTGGGTTGCTATTTGTGACCAGCGGTCTGGTCACACGCGCCGAGCGGCCTGCATCTCAGGACGCTGACTGACCAGCAGGGGCGGCGGTATCGCACTGGGGATTAGACAGGCTTGTGAGCGGCGAGGGCGTGTGCAAGCGCCTGGGGTGCCCCGTCCGGGTGCCCCAGGATCGTGATCCGTCCACCATCAACTGCGATATTGAAGATGCCCGCACCAGCCGGTAAGCCTTCGCGGCCCGGTCCTCCGCTATCCCTCGCGCGGCAGTACGGATCGCCAGCTTCGGATGGTTTCTGTTGAGAACTCGGCCAGCTCGATCGAGCCGAGGACGGCACGATGTTCCGCCACAGGCTCAGGTACTCCTGGCGGGCCTGCTTCCCGAGTCGATGTGCTTTGATCCACTGCTCACGGCATGCAGATCCTCACCGTCGAGGATCACTTGAGTCCAGACACGGGCTGGTGGGCGACTGTCTGGTCTGGCAAGTCGAATATGTAGCCGATCCCTCGGACTGTTCAAATGCGAGTCGGTTGGTCTGTTCACGTCACTTTCGATCTTTGTGCGGAGCCGGCGGACGTGCACCTCCAGGTGGTTCCGGACGTCGGTCCGATCCGGGCCCCATGCGTTGTCCAGCAACTCGGGGCGGGTGACGACCCGACCGGCATTGTCCATCAGCTGCTGCAGAATCACGAGCTCCTTGTGTGGTAGGTGAACCGGTGTTCCTGGGACGACGAGCCGGTGACCATCAAGCTGCAGCTCCACGTCACCGATTCTCAGGATCCGCAGCCGACCGAGACTCTGGGGCGACTCTGGGGATCGACCGACAAGTAACGGCTTGCCTGCGGTGTGTTTGTCGGCATCCGTCTCTCCATCGATGACATCAGCCAAACCTCCCCGAGATGTAATCCTCGGTGGTCTTCTCCATCTGGCCTCCGTGCCCACGTCTAGCGGCCCGCCGCGCACAGAATCGGAATCGCGGGCCGTCCGGAATTCGAGTTGCGCAGGCGGTGCCTGGTGGGCTGTCTGGCGATTCCGTCGGTGTCGGGCCGTCCGGGGCTCCAGTTCCGCACGCGGTGCCTGGCGATTCCGTCGGTGCCGAGCCGCCCGGGATTCCGACTCCGCCGAACCTGCCGGACGGGTCGGTGGGGATCCCGGGGGTCATGCTCGGCGCGTACCAGCGTGCCGCACGGACGTTGGCGGGCACCCGGCCGGGCTGCCACCTGTCGTGGTCCGTGTTGGCCGGGATCGGGCACATAGAGTCCGGCCCCGCTAGCAGTGGGCGGGTGGACGCCGTCGGCAATACCCTCGGACCGATCCTGGGCCCGCGGTTGGACGGATCGCCGGGCATGGCCGCCATCCGAGACACCGACCACGGCCTGCTGGAAGGAGACCCGGTCTGGGACCGCGCGGTGGGCCCGATGCAGTTCATCCCCTCCAGCTGGCGCAGCTGGGGCGTCGGCAGCCCACACAACATCTATGACTCCACCCTTGCAGCCGGTCGCTACCTGTGCGCCGGGGGCGCTGACCTCTCCGACCAGGCCCAACTGCAAGCGGCGGTCTACCGGTACAACCACTCAGCCACCTACGTGAGCATCGTGCTGCGATGGGCACAGGCATACATGACAGGTGTCATCCCCACGCCTTCCGCGCCGGGATTAATACCGCCGGGTAACAACGGCAACGGCGGTCGGCCAATCGTGCCTGACCCCGCCCCACCGGCATCGGCCGCACTGGCGGCCGTTGCGCAACCCGCACTGCTAGCGGCGACGCCACCCCCCACGACGACGGTCCCCAGGACCACGACGAGCCCGCCACTACCACCGGCGACCACAACGACGCCTCCCACGACACCCCCCCGAGACGACGACAACTTCGGCGACGACGGCACCCACGACGCCGACACCACCGGCGAGGACGACGAGTCCGCCGTCACCACCACAACCGGCGATCAGGACAACGCCACCCGCGACGACCAAGCTCCCCGTCACGACGACGAGTCCGCTTCCACCATCGCTAGTCACCACGACGACGCCCGTCGAGCCGGTATTGAGTCCGCCATCGCCATCGCCATCGCCATCGCCATCGCCATCGCCACCGTCCCCGGCGACCTCTCCGCCACCAACGAGTGCGCCACCGGCGCGACCCGTGACACGGAACGGCTGTTCGGTACCGACCATGCAGAGCTTCAGGACTTGCGTGACGTCCTGAGGCGAGTGAGCGCCATCAGAGGCGGCGGTTATCGACGGGCCCGCGGGGGCCCCGCAAGGGCTCTGTTGCGTAGGCGGGAAGCAGACGAAATCATCCGCTGTGGCTGGCTGGATCAGATAGCGCAGGCGAGTTCAGTGAAGGCTGCTGGGCGCCGATGCCGGCTGTCGACATCCAAGCCCAGTTCATAGTGGCCGCGACGGAGGTTATGGACGAACGCGTGCCCGGTACTGATCACCCGTGCCGAGCGGAGTCGTTTCAGGCCGCGCATCAGCCGCAGTCGGGCCTTCAGAAGCCCGTGATCTGCTTTGACGGGGTTATTCGCGTACTGCTCGGTAACGTGGCACGAGGCGGGTATCAGCTCCTCGATCACTCGCAGGTAGGCCAGTGCCCGGTCGGTGGTCACCTCGGTCGGGCGCAGGCCCTACTCGAGGGCGGATGAAGAACCTGCGGGTGGCCACCAGATCCCGCTTCTGGCGGAACCCAGCGAAACTTGATCGCAATGGAGACACCGAACTCGAGCGACGACACATCACCCCAGCCTGCCCCGACCTGGTCTTCCGCCAACGCATCAGTGCCTTGGCGGCATGTTGGGCGAGCAGCCGTGGGAGCAGGTCGTGAGCCGGCTGCTGCCTGTGGACACTCTTGGCATACTTGGAATGTCGCGCGCTACCGGGCAGGACGACCGGCTCGACGAGGGCGCTGTCACAGCGGCGAGCGACTTCCTCGCGTCACTTGACGAGGCCATCCGGATGCTCGGCGTTTCGGACCAAAGCTCGAGGCGCCCGAGGGCGCCGACAGGCAGACGAAGCTGCTGGCCTTCCTCGGCCGTCGATGACCCGCCAGAGCACATGGGCGACCGCCGCAGACAAGCTGCGCAAGGAGCATCGGCAATGCTGGACAAAGGGCGACTTAGTCAACGACCACGGCATCTCCGACCCCAACTGGGTCAGGCTCAAGCTCCCCAGCGGCGCCACCGGCTACGTCGCCGCTCTCTACCTCAAGGCAACGACAAGGGCAACGTCCCCAACCGCTGCCGACACATACCAGACGGCGTCCCACTAGGGTCTGGCGGACGGGAAGCAGACCAGCGCACCGCTTGCATGCACACCGTTACATGTTAGCGGGTGGTCGTGGGCGTGGGTGAACGGCGCGTTTGCAGGACGGTCGGTGGGTCGGTGACGTGGTGGCGCCGTGACCCGCTCACCCGACCCGTGCCGGCTTTTGTGTTCGGGTTGTCGGGGGCCTGTTATTTGAGGATGTTGACCGCACGGGCGATGACCAGAGCCACGGTGACCAGTGAGACCAGGGATTGTCCGAGCATGGTCAGCTTGGCCCACCGGGACAGCGGCATGACGTCGGTGGGGCTAAAGGCGGTGGCGTTGGTGAACGAGAGGTAGAGGTAGTCGACGAACTGTGGTTCCCAATCGGGATGGGCGAGGTCGGGGTTTTGCATCTGCACGAATTGGAAGTCGGGCAGCACGCGCCGGGCATTGGCGCGGGCGGCCGGTCCGCCCCGGTCGAACTGCCAGTACCACACGGCGAAGGCAATGATGTTGGTCAGCCAGATCGCTGCCCCGGTGGACAGCAGAGCACCGGCATCGTTGCCTTCGGTGCCGCGAACCAGACCTAGGATCAGCAGGGTCGCCGACCATGCGTTGGCCAGGCTGAGCAGCCCGGCCAGACTCAGGCTGGCTGCCCGCAATGCGGTGGATTCCCGGTTGAACCGGACCGGATTGGCGATGATCAACCCGATCAGCATGGCCGACTCCAGGCCGGGCAGCAGCCACCGGGACTGCAGAGCCAACCTGTCGGGCAGCGCGAGCTGCAACCCGATGGCCACCACGATCGTGGCGGCGACCGGCCACCGATTCTCTCCCCGGGTGACACGCAACCAGGCTGGGATGTGCAAGTGATGCGCAGCGTCGCGGGTCCTTGCCGTGCCGGTGGTGACCGCACGGGCCACCCGGGTGGTGGCATCTGACATCGGGTGGTGCCCGGCACACAGCGCCTCCTCCAAACGGGTCAACTCCGCACGGACCGCGTTCAGCGCACGCAGGTGATGCTGGACACTGTCGCTGGCATTGCTGCCGCCAGCGTTGCCGTTGCTGGTCCCACCGCTGGCTCCGCCCCCCGCACCGTCCTCACTGCACCCGGGACCAACCTCGCGTCGATCATCAGCATCGGTCATCAGCACTCCCAGCCAGCCGGTCAGTGACACCAGTATCTGCCCCCTAGCCACCGGGCGGTGTGGTCAACGCAGCCAGCGCTAGTCGACGAACCGGCCGCTGCCGACCCCGTGACATGCCATCCACCACTCATGGCGATCCTTGGCCGCGGATCTTCACTGCTACCTGGCCGCACGTCGACTCCGCAGCCAAGACCGCGGGCGTTCCACAATCAACATGCCGCGACACGGGACGGCGTCGCGCAAGCCGATTCGCCTGCTGTACCCACCCGGCCGGCTCAGCGGGGGTGGCGGAATCGTTGGGCTATCTCGGGGTGGTCCTCCCACCACAGCCGGGGCTGCGCCGGCCGGGATTCGGATGGCGTGGTCGGAGAGGCTACCGAGGTCCCCGTCGTCGTGTCGGGGACGGCGGGCGACTTGGCGGCACTGACCTGAGCCCGGGCAGCGGAGTCGAGAGTGTCGAGTTCGGCATCGATGGCTGCGGCGTGGTGCTGATCTTCCCGCATCATCCGGGTCACCACCGCGGCGAGAAAGGGCAGCCCGGCTAGATCACCACCGATCCACAGCACCCCGGCACCGATGATCTGATCCAGCCGCAGGTCCGGTCCCCAGTCCCGGTGTAGCGCCTGGTAGTAGTGCGGGGCGATCAGCGGGCCCAGCCACAGGCTCAACCCCAACACCCCATCGAAGATCACTTCTGCGACGCTGATTGCCATTGTCAGCAGGTAGGGATCCGTGCGGGGGGTGGGGTCGATGCGAAACCGGGTCCAGAAGTAGAGGAACCCGGCAGCGACCAGGCCAACGCCCAGGGCTACGCCCGCAGCACCCGCAATCTCACCTGACCGCCCACGCGGGCTGACCCTCGGGGCCCGGGGAGAAGTCGCCACCGCAGAGGCGGTCACCCTGGGCCGGGTGCGTGGCTGAAGCTTCCGCCCCGATGCTGAGTATTGGCCGACAGCAGCTGGTGTGAAATCCAGATCGCAGCTGGTGTGAGATCCAGGTCAAGCCCCGGAGGGGTGCCAAGGGGCTGGTCTGATGCGGCTTGTTTCCTCGGGTGCTGACATCCGGGCACCTGGAGACCTCGAGCTGGCCGTCGGGCACCGGTGATGGTGCCGCCGAGGGCGCTGTTGCGTCCAGCGATAAGGCAGCGGTTGTCATGCTTGGTTCATGAGTGCCGCTCGCTGTGTCACCCCGTCCGTCGCGTCCTCGGCGTTCGCCGGATTCCGGTTCCCGCCCGAGGTGATCATCTTGGCGGTGCGCTGGTATTCCAGGTAGTTGAGGAAGTCGCTGATCACCCCGGCGGTCAGCAGGTCGCCAGGGCCGGCAGGACCGCGGCCGGGTCGGTGCCGGACCGGTAGGCGTCCAGCATCGAGGCGACCGCAAAAGAATGCCGAAGATCATGAAGTCGGGGTCGGCAGACCGTGGACGCCGGGGTCAGGCCGACCTGGTCGGTCAGGGCACGAAAGACCGGGTGCACCAGTTGCGGGAGCAGTCGGGTGCCTCGCAGAGTGACCAACAGAGCGCAGCTGCTGGCTGCAGCGGGGAGCCGGCCCCGTTGTCCTAGATACGCGGTCAGCCCGTCCTGGACGCTGGGGTGCAGGGGCAGCAGTCGGGTCTTGCCGTACTTGCCGCTGACCCATAACGTGCCGGCCTGCTGGTCCAGGTCGGTGACGTCCAGGCCGAGCGCCTCTCCGGTGCGGGGATCCCGGTGGCGCCCATCAACGCGATCAGCGTGCGGTAGGTGGCCGCCCGGATTCCCGGACGCAACCGGTCGGCCGCGGCCAGCAGCGCCGCGATCTGGTCGGTGGTGTAGATGGAGGGCGCGGCCCGGGTCGACCGGGCCGGTAACAGTGGGGCCGGGGGCACCTGCACGGTCGGGTCCTGCAGGCGGGCCCACTGGGCGAAGCACCGGACCGCTGACAGCCGAAGTGCCTGCCACCGTGGGGAGGCATCGACCGGTGCGGTGGCGAACCCGACAGCGTGCTCGACGGTGGCCTCCTGCGCGTCGTGGGCCTGGAGGTAGTCGACGTAGCGATCTGCAGCCGCTGGGTGCACTCCAGTTTGTGACCCAACGAGCGGCGCACCCGTAGGTAGTCGGCCACCAGCTCCGCAGCGACGCCGGGGTCATCGCGCACCCGCCAGTGTGGGCCAGGGGCGGGCCAGCCGGGCCAACACTGAGGTAGCCCGGACAGCCTCCACGAGGTGACCGAGGGGGCGGCGTCGACCAGCGCCTCGGCATGCAGGAACCGCAGCAGCGACCGCAGCGCGCAGGCGGTCATCTGCGCCGACTTGCGTGACATCACCGGCAACCGGGCAGCCAGGAAGGCGGCCACCTCGCCGGCGCTCACCTCACCGACCCGATCAACACCCGCAGGGCAGAGCACATCCTCGGTAAAGGGCCCGACCCAGTGCACGTAGGCCCGCACCACCGGCAGCGTGAGCGCCCGCTGCGTGGCCAGGTAGCGGGCGAACCGCTCCAGCAGCACCTCGACCGCGGTCACCGGTGGTGCCGGCGCAACTGCCGCCGCCACCACGCCCACCCGCCGCAGGTAATCCACAATCGGGGCAAGCGCCCGCGGCGAGTAGTGACTGGTGCCCCTCGCGCGGCGTTCGAACAAGAACCGCTCCATCACCGGCCCGGTCAGCTCATCCAGATCAACACCCACCGCGTCAAGCCACCGCGACAACGATGCAGCCAACTGCATCTGCACCGTCGCCGATGTCGTCGTGTATCCCAGCGACGCCAGCTCCACCGCCAGCCCCGGCGCGAACGACGCCAAAGGCCCGTCAAATCCGACTCTGGACGGATCGGGAACGCTGTGCACAACCGTGCTCCTCTCCAGAAGATCTCATGAAGAGAACAGCCTGAACCCCACCCGGCGCCGGATTATGCTGACCTCCGGGCTGCCGACAACGTCCCGACCAGGCACGACAGCCCCCACGTCGGCATAACCCGAAGGTCGCCATAAAACGGGTTATCCCGGGATAACCCGTTCCACGTGGTCAAGCTGGCCACCGACGCCCTGGACGCGGTACGCCGGCAGGTGTGGCAGTCAGCCCGGGTGGGGGTCAAGCGGGCCTGTTGTCGTCCGCGTGGGACCCCGGCCAGGAGGAGTCGTCGACCTTCACGGTGGGGCGGCCCCCGGTGGTGGTGTTGCCGACCACAGTGGCGCCCGTCGAGCCCTCGGTGATTAACACCGCCCGCGTCAAATTCGGGCCGGAGAACGTATTCTGACCTACCACGACATTGGGCCAACGCCGCACGTTGACCGCCTGGGCGCCGTTGTTCGCGCACCTGTTCCCCACGAACGTGATCGAGGGCACCCCG
>DASYIL010000234.1:0-17967 GCA_035997545.1 Pseudonocardiaceae bacterium | reverse complement strand
GTCGGGTGGCCGCTGCGGCCACCCGGAACGGTTCGGTTGGGGCGGCCCCTGGTAGCTCACCGGTCGGCCTCCTGCGGGTCGGTCCCCTCGCGTGCGTTGCGGCGAGGATAGCCGGGCCGGGGCCCCTGATCGGCGGATCATTCCGGCGAACTTGGCCCGGGTGGTCGTCATCTTGTTGATCAAGTGTAAAAATGCCTCACCTGCGTCGGGGAGGTATCGATGGACAGCGTGGATCGGACGGACGCCGCATTCGACGTCGTGTTACGAGGCTACGACAAACGGCAGGTAGACGAGCGCTTACGTTTCCTCGGATCCGAGCTGGCCTCCGCGGGAGGCTCGCTGCGGGCAGCTCACGAGCGGGCAGCGCTGCTGGAGGAGGAAGTGAACCAGGCGCGCGCTCGATCCGGTGGTGACTCGAACTTCGGCGCTCGGGTCGAGAAGATCCTGGTGCTGGCCGAGGAGGAGGCGCGGGAGGTGCGCAGCCAGGCGGAGGACGCGGCGGCGGCGCTGGTGGAACAGGCCCGGGCGGAGGCCGCCGCGCAGCGCCAGCAGGTCGAGCAAGAGGTGGCCGAGCAGCGCCAGCAGGCCGAGGAAGAGACGATCGCCTGGCGGGACGAGGCCAACCGGCGGGCCACCGAGCACGACAGCGCGCTGCAGCGACGTTCCGCTGTGCTCGAGAATGCGCATCAGGAGCTGGAACGCGAGTCCGAGCAGGTCCGCGCACGGGTGCGAGCCGAGACTGAACAGATCCGCAAGGCGGTTGCTCACGAGGCGGACGAGCTGTTCAAGAAAGCTCGGGCGGACGCGGACGAGGTGTGCAAGGCCGCCCGCGCCGAGGCTGCGCTGATCGTCACACAGGCCCGGGCCGAGGCGAACCGGCTGGCTGAGGCCGCCCAGCAGCGCGAGCGAGCAAGTGCGCACGAGCTGCGTCAACTGTCCCGGTTGCACGACGAGATCAACGCCGACCTCTTCCGGGCGAAGGAGGTGCTGGAGGGGCTGTTCGGTACCACCAGGCCCGTCGCCGCGGCGCGGCCGAAGGAGGGCGCGCGGGATCGGGACCCGGTCCGCACGGTGTGACGGAACAACGGTGTGACGAACAACGGTGTGGTGACGAACAGTTTTAAGCACGACGAGGAGGTGGTCGAATCCGCGGTCCCGCCGTTGCCGTGTCACGATGGGGATAGAGTGATTTGTTTAGCGTCGACAGTGGCAGCGCGACCCACATCCCGGAGCCACGCTGCGCGGCAGCGGCGCCGTGTGTCCATCACGAGTGGAGCGAGGCGCAGCAGCAAGGAGATGCCCCCATGCCGTCCCTGAATCGTGCCTCAGCCCGCTCGAGTCCGGTCGCTGGACCGCCCACTATGGGCCCCATAGTGGGCACTGTGATGGACGACGATGGTCATCACACTCCCCAGCAGGTGATTGCCGGACTGCGGGCCACCAGCGAGGGTGAGGGCCTGGTCCAGCTGCTCACCCCCGAAGGTGAGCTGGTCACGCATCCGCAGTTCGACCTGACAATCTCCCCGGCGGAGCTCCGATCGTTGTATCGCGACATGGTTCTCGTCCGCCGGGCCGACCGGGAGGCCAACGCTCTGCAGCGGCAGGGCCAGCTCGGTCTGTGGGTCCCGCTGCTGGGCCAGGAGGCCGCGCAGATCGGTGCCGGCCGCGCGCTAGCTCCGCAGGACATGGCCTTCCCGTCCTACCGCGAGCACGGCGTCGCGTGGTGCCGTGGGATTGATCCCACCGAGCTGCTCGGCATCTTCCGCGGCACCGACCAGGGCTCGTGGGACCCGATCAGCACAGGGTTCCAGCTCTACACCATCGTGCTCGCCAACCAATGCCTGCATGCCACTGGCTACGCGATGGGCCAGCGGCTGGACGGCAGGATCGGCGACCCCGAGAGCGGTGAGGCCACGATCTGCTTCTTCGGCGACGGCGCCACCTCCCAGGGCGACGTGCATGAGGGCTTCGTCTGGGCCGCGGTCTACGACGCACCAGTGGTCTTCTTCTGCCAGAACAACCAGTGGGCGATCTCGGCACCGCTGGATCTTCAGACCCGGGTACCGCTGTATCGCCGCGCGCTGGGCTACGGCTTCCCCGGGATCCGGGTGGACGGCAACGACGTGCTGGCCACCCTGGCCGTCACCCGGTGGGCGCTGCGAGAGTGCCGCAGCGGCAATGGCCCGGTGCTGATCGAGGCGTGCACCTACCGGATGGACGCGCACACCACGTCCGACGACCCGACCCGCTATCGACTCACCAGCGAGCTGGAGGAGTGGAAGCTCAAGGATCCCCTCGAGCGGGTCCGGGTGCACCTGGTGCGGGCGGGGCTGGCCGAGCCGCAGTTTTTCCAAGGTGTGACGGTCGAGGCCGACGAGCTAGCCGCCCGGCTGCGCGATTACTGCATCTCGATGCCCGCCCCCGGCCCGGAGCGGATCTTCTCGAAGGTCTACGCCGAACCATCGCCGTCCGTGGAGGCCCAGCGCGAGGAGTTCCTGGCCTACCACACGTCGTTCGCCGACGCCGCCACGAACTCAAACAGCAGGGGGCGTGACCACTGATGAGCGTCATGACCCAGGTTAGTGAGCGGGCTCCCGCGGTGACCCAGACGATCACCCTGGCGAAGGGCCTCAACCAGGGCCTGCGGGCCGCGATGGAGGCCGACCCGAAGGTCATCGTGATGGGCGAGGACGTCGGCCGGCTCGGCGGTGTCTTCCGGATCACCGACGGCCTGCAGAAGGACTTCGGCGAGCAGCGGGTGTTCGACACCCCGTTGGGTGAGTCCGGAATCATCGGCACCGCGGTGGGGCTCGCGGTCCGCGGCTACCGCCCGGTCTGCGAGATCCAGTTCGACGGCTTCGTCTTCCCCGGCTTCGATCAGATCGTCTCCCAGCTCGCCAAGCTGCACTACCGCTCGCAGGGCAAGCTGCGGATGCCAGTGGTGGTGCGCATCCCGCACGGCGGTGGTATCGGCGCCGTCGAGCATCACTCGGAGTCCCCGGAGTCCTACTTCGCCCACACCCCGGGGCTCAAGGTCGTGGCGTGCTCCAACCCGGTCGACGCCTACTGGATGATCCAGCAGGCGATCGCCTGCGACGACCCGGTGATCTTCTTCGAGCCCAAGCGGAGATACTGGGACAAGGCGTCGCTGGACCTCGCGACAGCGCCGCTGCCGCTGTTCAGCTCGCGGGTGCTGCGCTCCGGTACGACTGCGACGGTGGCGACCTACGGGCCGATGGTGCGTACCGTGCTGGACGCCGCAGCCGCCGCCGAGCAGGACGACGGCCACGCGCTTGAGGTGATCGACCTGCGCACGCTATCGCCGCTGGACCTCGCGCCGGTGTTCGACTCGGTGCGCCGCACCGGGCGGTTGATCTGCGTGTCCGAGGCGCCCGGCGCGGCATCCCTGACCGCGGAAGTGGCCGCCCAGGTGTCGCAGGAGTGCTTCTACTCGTTGGAGGCGCCGGTGCTGCAGGTGACCGGGTTCGACACCCCGTACCCACCCGCGAAGTGCGAGGAGGACTACTTGCCTGACCTGGACCGGGTGCTCGACGCCGTCGACCGCGTGCTGGCGTACTGACACTGTGGAGTACTGAAACCGTGGAGTACTGAAACCATGGCCCGCATCCAGCAGTTCCCCCTCCCCGATGCCGGGGAGGGACTCACCGAGGCGGAAATCCTGACCTGGCATGTCTCGCCCGGGGACACCGTCACGGTCAATCAGATCATCGTCGAGATCGAGACGGCCAAGGCTGCCGTCGAGCTGCCCTGCCCCTACGCCGGGGTGGTCAGCGAGCTGTTCGCCGAACCCGGCGCGACCGTGCAAGTGGGCAGCCCGCTCATCGCGATCGATGTCGACCCCGGCGGGGCCGCGCCCGCGCACACGATCGGCGAGGAGCGGCCTGGTGAGCAGATCGCGAACCTGGTCGGTTACGGGCCGCGGGCCGCTGGCGTAACCCGCCGGCGCCGTAAGGACACTGGGACTGGTACTCCGGCTCCGGCTACACCAGGGGCTGCGGCTGGGGCTGCGCCTGCTGCCGCGGACCAGGGACTGGTCCCGCTGGCCAAGCCGCCGGTGCGCAAGCTGGCCAGGGAGCTCGGCATCGATCTGCGGGTAGTGCTCGGCTCGGGAGCCGACGGGGTGATTACCCGGGAGGACGTGCAGCGCACCGCGGAGCTAGCCAGCAACGGCACCGCCGCGAGGTCCACTGCCGGGCCCGCTACTGGGTCCGGGGCCAGGCCGCAGCGCCGGGAGCCGGTCCGCGGGGTGCGCAAGGCCACCGCGGCGGCGGTGGTGGCCTCGGCCTTCACCGCGCCGCACGTCACGGTGTTCCTCACCGTCGACGTCACGCCGATGATGGAGCTGCGGGCCCGGCTCAAGGCGGCGCCCCCATTCCGGAACGTGAAGCTGACCCCGCTGGCGTTCGCGGCCCGGGCGATGTGCCTGGCGCTGCGACGAACCCCGGACGCCAATGCCAGCTGGGACGAAGCGGCCGGCGAGATCGTCTACTTCGACTACGTGCACCTCGGGATCGCCGCCGCCACCCCGCGCGGGCTGGTGGTGCCCAAGGTCCGCGACGCCGACCGGATGTCGCTGCGTGAACTTGCCGTTGCGCTGGACGAGCTGGCGACCTCCGCGCGGGAGGGACGCACCCCACCGGGGGACATGCTCGGCGGCACGATCACCATCACCAACATCGGGGTCTTCGGGGTGGACACCGGGACCCCGATCCTCAACCCAGGCGAGTCGGCGATCCTCGCCCTCGGCACGATCCGGGACATGCCGTGGGTGCACGACGGCGCCGTGGTGGTGCGCAAGGTCTGCCAGCTCGCGCTGTCCGTCGACCACCGCGTGGTCGACGGACAGCAGGCCTCCCAATTCCTCGCGAACATCGGTGCTCTCCTCGCCGACCCTGCCCTAGCGATCACCTACTAACCCGCCCCGTTCCGCATTCAGCAGGCTCAGCCGGGTTTTTCGCACCTCGTTACCCCGCTGAGCCCGCTGAATGCGAAGAGAGCCAGGAGTGGAGGGTGGATGGGGGGATTGGGTGCGCGTGGGGTGGGAGGCGGGCTCGCAACCCGCGGTCGGCGGTGACTACTAGGCAGGCACCCGCGCGACGGGCCTCGTCGACGATGGTGTCGTCGCCACTCCCCGGAGCGCGGACCACCTCGACGCCGGCGACATCGGGTGCTCGCGAAGCCACCCCCTCCAGCACCAGCAGTGGGCGGGCCACCCACCCGAAGCCACCGTGGGGGAGCGCGAAGACTCCGGGCCCCGCTGCGGCGACGTGGCGCAACAGGCGTTCGGCGGCGCCAGCCCGGTCGCGCCACCAGCCGTCGGGGCGGGAGCCGACGACGTTGGCCGCGTCCACTACGAGACCTACCCTGGCCGCCTGGAGTGCGGGCCAGCTGGCGGCGAAGGCCGGATGCAGGTCCAGCGCGGTGACCTCGGGCTCAGGGACCCAGGCCAGCTCGGTGCTCTCGTGGTTGGGCTGCACCGGGAGCGGCTCGGCGGTGTCGGCGACCACCGTGGTGAAGGACCAGGCATCGCCGCCGGGGTGTTCGGCCACCTCGCCGCGGACTCGTACCCGATCGGGGTCCACGGCGGCCTCTTCGGCCGCTTCGCGCAGTGCGGTCTGTGCCGGCGTCTCGTCGCTGTGCCGGGCCCCGCCCGGCATCCCCCAAAGATCGCCGTGGTGGGTCCACGGCGCCCGGTGTTGCATCAGTACCAGCGGACGGCCCTGGGCATCTGGGGCCCGCAGCAGCAACCCGGCTGCGCCGAAACGCCCCCACCGATCCTGCCCGTCGCAGCTGTGCACCCAGCCGTCGCCGTCGCCGCAGGCCGCCGTCTCGTGCACCATCCGTCCACGTTGCCACAGGCCCCGCCGAGTCGCGGCGGTTTGCCGCCCGGGGTGATCACTTGATAGGGGGATTGCGGTAACAGGCGACCCTGCGTTTGCGACAAGAGGACTGAGAGTGATCGGTCACGCAGGGGGAGCGACCTGGGGGTGGGTGAGGTGACGGGACTCGGGTGGTGGCCCGGACTCGGCATGATCGGGGGAGCAGGGTCCGGTGTGACACCACAGCGCCGAGGCGGGAGGTATGCAACTCTGGACCTCAGCCCCGGTTCGGACGTCAGGGTCATGGCGCGCGAGGACCCTGGCCCCGACGTGCTGCGGGCCTGGGATCTGCTCGTGGACCGGACACCCGGCACGGACGTCACCCAGCTTTCCGTGTGGGCGGGATTGCGCGCCCGGGTCGGCTTCACCCCGCTGTACCTGCTCGCCTACCGCGGCGTCGCGCTTGCCGGTGGGGCGCAGATTTTGACCCGGCGAGTGCCCGTGCTGGGCACCGTGGGTTACCTACCCTACGGCCCACTCGTGGCGCCCAACGTCCCGGCCGCCGATGACGTCCGCCGTGCGCTGGTCGACGCGCTGGTGGTGCTGAGCCGGCGGCGGCTACGGATCCTGTTTGTCCAACCTCCCGAAGGTGACCATGACACTAGTGGTGAGTTGCTCCGTCGCGGATTTCGGCCCTCATCGGCCGGTATCGCGCCCGAGGGTTCGATCCGGATCGATCTGACGGCCGATCTGGCGGAGATTCGGAGCAGGTTCGGCAAACGACTCAAGTCGTGGACCAATCGGTGGGAGTCTCGCGGGGTCACAGTCAGAGCCGGGGACGAGCGAGACGTTCCGCTGCTTGCCGAGCTGATGGCCAGTTCGGCACAGCACCAGGGCTACACACCGCTGGCGCTGGACTACATGACGGCGCTGTACCGGGAGCTGGCCGCCACCGGGCACGCCGTGCTGTACGTCGGCGAGGTGAACGGCGTGCCGGTCGCTGCCGATCTGATGACCGGATGTGGCGACCTGGTCCGGGGTCGGTTGTCCGGGTTCGAGCGCTCCGGCGAGGCGGCGCGCCTGTCCGTGCCGGCCGCGATCCGCTGGGAGATGATCAAGTGGGCCAAGGAGCAGGGGTACCACTGGTTCGACTTCGGTGGGTTGCGTCCGGAAACTCTGGATGCACTGCTGGACGGCCAGGACCGCAGCTCTGACACGTTGCCCCCGGCCGACCAGCCCAAGCTGACTTTCGGAGGCACCGCGTTTCGCTACCCCGCCGCGGTCGAGATGATCAGACCGGGGGCGTTGCGAATCGCTTACGACCAGGCCTGGCGCTCCGCTACCGGCCGCCGGGTGTTCAGTGAGGTGCAAAGCCTGCTTCGCCGCGGCTTCAGACCCAGTCGCTCGCCGTCAATCAGGAAGGCGGAAGAGAAGGTATGAAAATCGTCTGTGTCGGCGGCGGACCCGCCGGTCTGTACTTCGCGATTTCCGTGAAGTTGCGTAATAGGGATCACGACATTACTGTTATCGAGCGCAACCCAGCCGGGGTGACCTATGGCTGGGGCGTCACATTTTCCAACGATCTACTCGACGGTCTCTACCGCAACGATCCGGAGAGTGCGCGAGAAATATTCGACAGTCCCGCCTCTTGGGGTAACCAGGAAGTGCACGTCCGGGGCGCACAGCGGGCACACCTCGGCGGATTCGGGTTTGCTATCGGTCGCAAGCATCTACTCGACATCCTGGTCAAGCGAGCGATCGCACTCGGTGTCGATATCCAGTTCGAACGTGAGGTCGAGGATCTGTCCGAGTTCGCCGACGCTGACTTGATCATTGCCTGCGACGGTGCGAACAGCCGCGTGCGCAAGCTCCACGGCGAGCACTTCCAGACCGGTGCGGACGTGGGCCGGAACAAATACATTTGGCTTGGCACCCACCGGATGTTCGACTCCTTCATGTTCGCGTTCGAAGAGACCGCCGCCGGCTGGATCTGGTTCTACTCCTACCCCTTCAACGCTGACACGACCACCTTCATCGTCGAGTGCTCGCCGGAGACCTGGAAGGGACTCGGCTTCGACGAGCTCGGGCCCGATGAGAGCATCAAGCTACTGGAAGGCATCTTCGCGCACCACCTCGACGGCCACTCGCTCATGAACTCGATGCGCGATCTCGGTAAGATTCCATGGCTGAACTTCACGCGCATCACCAACACGGTCTGGTATCACAACAACATCGTGCTCATGGGCGACGCGGCGCACACCACACATTTTTCGATCGGATCGGGCACCACGCTGGCGATGCAGGACGCGATCGCGCTCGCCGATAGCTTGGACGCCCATGATGACCTACACATGGTCCTGAAAGATTATGAAGAGAAGCGCCGCGCGGCGATAGCGGATGCGCAGAGCGCGGCGGTGAGCAGCACCGAGTGGTTCGAGAACGTTCCGAGCTACATCGGCCAGCCGGTCACCCAGTTCTCCTACTCGCTGTGGAAGCGCCGAGGGCATTACCCGCCGTGGCGTTACCAGCTTCACCTGGCCACTCAGATCACGACGCTGCGGCGATTGCGGCGATCTATCAGTGCGGTGAGAAACGGGCTTCGCGCCCGTAACCGGGTGAAGCTCGCGCAGACCGATCAACGCAGCACGCCTCCTGTCGGTGTGATCTCGATGTCGAAGGAAGCGGAGTCACCCCCGACCACGATCGTCAGGTAATCGCTCGACTCCCTCGTCCTGGCCCGCCACTGCTCGTGGTCGCGGCAGTGGAGGTGAGATGTTGCGGGGCGCGCTGTGGTGTACGGATCCGTAGGGTTCCTGCGGCGTGGCAGCGGCCCCGGACAGCAGGTGCCGGTCGGGCCCGGCGGTCCAGCCAGCGCCGAGCGGGTGATGCGCTACTTCCGGCACAACACCTCACTGTGCAGGACGGCGAACCACCCGTCGGCCTGCTCGGCCCACTGGCGCCAGCCGTCCGCGATGTCCTCGAGGTCTTCTCTGCCTGCGAGGTGCCGGTCCAGTGCCTGGCTGGCGAGCGTGGAGCTGGTGACCCGCTGCGCCCACAGGCCACCCCACCACGCGCGTTCGCCGGGCGTGGCGAAGCACCAGGCGGTGGCAGAAGCGGTGATCTCGCCGAACCCGGCTGCTCGAGCCCAGGAGAGCAGGCGCCGCCCTGCGTCCGGTTCGGCTCGGTTGCTGCGCGCGACACGCCGATACAGGTCGAGCCAGCGGTCCAGGCGAGCGTCCGGCGGGTGCCAGGCCATCGCCGCATAATCGGCGTCCCTCGCGGCGACTGTTCCGCCTGTCCTGCACACCCGGCGCATCTCGCGCAGCGCCACGACGGGCTCCACCAGGTGCTGCAGAACCTGGTGAGCATGGACGACGTCGAATGTGCCGTCCGGGATGTCGAGGTCGTACCCGTCGGCGACGGCGAAGGACACGTTGTGCACGCCTTGGCGTCGCGCTTCGGCGCGGGCCTCGTCGAGCGGCGCCGGCTCGTTGTCGATCCCCACCACGCTGCCAGGCGCCACTCGCCGGGCGAGGTCGATGGTGATGGTGCCGGGGCCACAGCCGACGTCAAGAACCTGCTGGCCCGGCCGTAGGTGCGGGACGAGGTGAGCGGCGGAGTTGCCCACCGTCCGCCAGCGGTGCGACCGCAGCACGCTGTCGTGGTGGCCGTGGGTGTAGAGATTCTGGTGATCCGGCATCCGCCAAGTCTCGCAAGGACATGCGCCGTGGCATGCTCGGCGCGGGAGTCCCTTGCAGCGAACGAGGGGCGAACATGAGCACACAACGTGACGTCGCCGTGATCGTCGGCAGCCTGCGCAGGGAGTCGTTGAACCGTAAGCTTGCCAATGTGCTGATCGACATCGCGCCGTCGGTATTGACGCTGCAGATCGTCGAGATCGGCGCACTGCCGCTGTACAATCAGGACTTGGACGGCGACAAGCACGGTCCGCCGGCGTCCTACAGGGAGTTCGCCAGCGCGTGAAGCGCGCGGATGGCGTGTTGTTTGTCACGCCGGAATACAACCGCTCGGTCCCCCCGCCACTGAAGAACGCAATCGACGTCGGCTCATGACCAGATTAATACCCTCTCGCTGGTCTACGGACACACTGTAGGCACCTTCAGGTGGCGGACGCCGATACACTGCGGCATCTGAACCCGTCGTCGGTGCGCTTATCGGCGCAACCGACGCTTACACCACCGCTGAGGACAACCCGCTGACCGTGTCCGTACCCGGTGTGCTGGGCAACGACACCGACCCCGAACGGAATCCGCTAACCGCTGTGGTGGGGACCGAACCCGCCCACGGCACGGTCGCGCTGAACCCGAACGGTTCATTCACTTACAGCCCGGCGCTGAACTTTGCCGGTACCGACATCTTCACCTACACCGCCCGTGACGCCACCACGGCCTCGGCTCCGGCGACGGTGACGATCACCGTGACCCCGGTCAACGATGCCCCGGTGCTCGACCCGATCCCCGCGCAGAACGTGCGGTGGGGCAACCTACTCGGCTTCACCGCGCACGCCGGCGATGTCGACGTCCCCGCCGACTCCCTCATCTACTCCCTGGTGAACGCTCCCGCAGGTGTCAGCGTCAACCCCACCACCGGGGCCGTCAGCTTCACCCCGACCTCGGCGCAGGTGGGGGTGGTGACTTTCAAGGTCCGCGTCACCGACAGTGGTTCCCCGAACCTGTTCGCCGAGGCCCCCGTCACCGTCGCCGTCGACAAGCGCCCCACTCGATTGGTGTACTCCGGTGACAGCGCAGCCCAGTTCTCCGACCCCGCGGCGGTGCGGGCCACCCTGACCGACGACGGCGGGCAGGGGTTGCAGGGCCAGGTTGTGGCATCCAGGACCGTCACGTTCGGCATCGGCGCCCAGAACGCCGCGGCCGTCACCGGTCCCGCCGGGCTGGCTCAGACCACGGTGACCCTCAACCAGCCAGCGGGTAGCCCGGGGGTCAGCTCGACCTTCGCCGGTGACGGCCAGTACCTGGCCAGCGCCGATGCCGACCCGTTCACCATCACCACCGAGAACGCCACCGTTGCCTACACCGGCCCGCTGGGGGTGACCGTCAACAACCCCGTCGAGCTGTCGGGCAGGGTCACCGAGGCGGCCGACGCCCACCTGGGCAACCGGGTCGACGCCACGCAGCTGCGGTTCACCGTCCGGCGCACGATCGACAACGCCGTCGCGGGCAGCTGCACGGCCATGGTCAACTCCACCGGCCCGGGATCCGGCACCGGCCACTGCCCGGTCAGTCTCGCCACCGGGACCTACCGGGTCACCGTCGAGCTGGTGGGCAACGGCTTCTACACAGCCCCGGCGGCGCAATCATCACCGATCTTGCCCTTGATCGTGGTCCGACTGCCGTAGCCCTCGGGTCTCGCCCCCGCTGTCACCCCACCGTGCCGCACGAGCCACTAATCGGCGATGTCGTCCCTCGAAAGGATCCTCGCCATCTATTTGGTGCCAATCCGTCACCTAAGACGTTGATGATGCCGCCGATCGTGTTCAACAATTAGAGCAAATGAGTGAAAGGTGAATCCATGCAGTATCGATTTCGGCGAGCCCGTGTCGTCGCGGGTGTTGCACTGGCAGCCGCCGGTGCGCTGGCGCTGTCCGGCGTCGCTCAAGCGTCGGACGAGTCGGCTCGCTTGGGGCTGACCACGGCGAACCTCGGGGCGCCGGCGCAGTTGCCCCCGTTGCCGTGCTTCCCATTCCCGCCTTTCGTCACCTGCCCGCCGCCGTCCGTTCAGCTCACTGACGTGCCCAACGCCAACCCCAAGGCACCGGGAGTGACCTCGCCCAACGTGCTGTCCCCTGAGCTGGCTCAGGTCGTCACCGCCCAGGGCTCGAACAAGTTGGAGAACGGTACCGCGGCGGTGCCCTACTACGGCTATGACGGTGACGGGGCGCTGCTGCCCGCCCCCGGTGACCTGCCGAGCACTACCCACAAGGTGGAGGCGTCCAAGACCGAGCCGGACAAGAACACCTATTTGCGGCTGAGCAACCAGCACGGCGCCGACCCGGCGTACAACTATGGCACCCGCTTCATCTTCCAGGGCCACGAGCTCGGGAGCCCCGGCTACATCACCCGGATCAATCTCGACGCCGACGCGGCGCATCGGGTGACCCTGTTGGCCACCACCGATGTCAACAATCTCGCGCTGCCGAACTTCGATGGCTCGACCTGGGATCCGTGGGCGCAGCGGCTGCTGTTCACCGCCGAGAAGGGGTCGAGCGGCGGTGTCTGGCAGTCCACCACCGATGTCAACGCCCAGGTCAAGGACATCTCCGCCGCGCTTGGCCGGGGTGGTTACGAGGGCATCCAAAACGACTCGGCCGGCCAACTGACGATCGTCGAGGACGTCGGCGGGGCCACCGTCCCTGGTACCAACGCCAGGATTCCCAACAGCTTCGTCTACCGGTTCGTGCCGGTCGACCCGAAGGACCTGAGCAAGGGCAAGCTGCAGGCGCTGCAGGTCTTCTCTGACACCAGTCATCAGCCGATCACGTTCCAGCCGATCGACGCCGGCCACCCGCAGGGCAATGCGTTTTCGGCAGACCAGAAGGCGCTGCACACCTACGGGACGTCCTTTGACACCAAGTGGTTGACCGTGCACGACACGGCAACCGATCCGACGGGCGCTCCGTTCGACGCCAACGCACTGGCCAAGGCGGCTGGCGCGACCCCGTTCAAGCGGCCTGAGAACGGGCAGTTCCGCCCTGGCAGTAACTTCCGCGAGTTCTTCTTCGACGAGACCGGTGACACCAACGCCACCAGCACCGCTAACGCGGACTTCGGCGGCTGGGGCAGCGTGCTCAAGCTCACCCAGGACTCCGTGACTGGCGATGCCGGCAAGCTGTCGCTGGTCTACAAAGGCGACCAGGCGCATGCCGCCTTCGACAACGTCGTCTTTACCGACGCCGACCACCTGGCCGTCGTCGAGGACGCCGGCGACACGCTGCACACCCAGCGCAACGCGCTGGACTCCGGGTACCTGTTTGACGTGACCCAGAGCTACGCGGCTGGCCGCCAGCCGCTGCGTTTCCTGGCCCAGGGCCGCGACCCATCGGCGACGCTGGACTCGGGCTTCTCCGGTATGCCTGGCTTCCAGAACGACGGCGACAACGAGATCACCGGTATCCACGTGTCCGATGGCGACGCCAGTACCCGAGGCATCCTCGGCGCCAAGGCGCCAAGGCCGTTCACGGACGGCTGGCGGGTCTTCTACACCGATCAGCACGGCGACAACAAGACCTGGGAGATCATCCCGGCGCTGCGCTGACGAGCGGAGGCCGTGAGGGGCGTCGCAACTTATAAGCGTGTGGCGCCCCCGGCGTTCAACCTGGCAACGGCGCGGAGCCCTCTTTCGCAGCCGCTGTCCGGAGCGGTCTGTCTAACGCCGCTACCGTGCGCGGACCCGGAGTGATTCGTCGTCGGTCAACTCCGGGTCGGTGGCGGCGTCGAGCACCGCGTGACGAACTCGTTTGATGCTGCTACCGCGCTGTTCAGTGGTGCGGCGAGGGCGTGCCGGAGCCGATGTGGTCCTACCCGTGGCAAGCCTGCCCGTTGGTAAGTCCGCTCGACGACATCACCGATCAGGTCCGCACGGATCGGGCGGCGCGAGGATGATCTCGCGCCGCCCGGTTGCTGCCACTCTACGAACCGGCTCTGACTAGCGGCCTCACGAGGGAAAGCCGCTCAGTTTCGCCGAGGTGTCAATCCGGGAGCTGTCCTGGGTGAGCGATTCGGTCAGGTGACCCTCGCCGTCAACAGGGTCAGCCGGTGCGGGGCTGGTGCGTGCCATGCGGAAACGGTGGGCAAGCCGCACGGCCATCCACGCGTAAAGCGACAGCAGGAACGCGTCGACGACTAGGCCCTTCCAGCCTGCACCCCCCGCGTTGGGGACGTCGCTGAGTCCGCCGACGAAGGCGGCTTGCACTATTAAGACGTACAGGTTGTTGACCACGTGGAAGGCGATGGCGGCCTCCAGGCCACCGGTGCGGATCACCAACCAGCCCAGGACGAAGCTCCACAGCAGCAGGACAGAAGGCCAGCCCGTAACAGGGCGGAACTCGGCGGCAGTGGCCGGCAACGTTGGGGGCAGCACCTCTTCGGTCAGCGACCGCCGGGAGGTGAGCAGCCCGGCGTGATCGGCCCGGGCCTTCGTGTACCGCTGTCGGAGTACGCCGATGACCTTGCAGCCGATCGCGGAGAAGTCGGGATACCCGCGCCTCCTGCTGACCCACCACTGTCGTGCCGAGTCCTGAGGCCATCCCGGAGCGGAGGTCCGCCGGAGGCACAGGGTCTCTGGGGGTGAGATGCTGCGGGTCGTGTCACGGCCGCGGCGGGTGTTTCTGAGTCACACGTCGGAGTTGCGGCGGTTTCCGGTTGAGGAGTCGTTTGTAGCGGCGGCGGAGCGGGCGGTGGCCAGGGCCGGGGATGAGGTCGTCGATATGGCGTATCTCAGTGCGCGGGATGCGCAGCCGGCGCAGGTGCGCCGAGAAGCCGTTCTCGCAGCGGATGTGTACGTGGCGGTGGTGGGGTTCAGGTATGGCTCGCCGGTAGCCGATCGCCCGGAGCTGTCCTACACGGAGCTGGAGTTCGAGGTGGCCAGCGACGCTGGTCTACCGCGGCTGGTCTTGCTGCTGGGCGAGGAGGCGCAAGGCCCCAGGGATCTGTTTGTCGATGTGAGGTATGCGGCTCGGCAAGAGGCGTTCCGGGCGCGGCTGACCGACGACAGCGGGCTGACCACAGTCACGTTTACCACGCCCGAGGGGCTGAGCGAGGCGCTATTTACGGCATTGCGGGATCTGCCGAGGGCCCGCGGGGATGCCATGCCGGACGGGCGGGTGTGGAACGTACCAGCGCGCAACCCCATGTTCACCGGCCGTGATGATCTGCTGGATGAGCTGCATGAGTCACTGCGGTCCGGTGGGACCGCGATGGTGCGGGCCCTGCATGGCATGGGGGGGATCGGTAAGACCGCGTTGGCGATCGAGTTTGCGCACCGGTGGAGCGCCGACTACGACCTGGTGTGGTGGGTGCCGGCCGAACAGCCTGCGCTGATTCCGGATCGGCTGGCGCAACTGGCCCACACCCTTGACCTCGCCGACCCAGCCGACCCGGCCGACCCGGCCGCCGCCGCGGTGTCGCGGCTGCTGGCGGCGCTGCCCGACCTCAGGCGCTGGCTGCTGATTTTCGAGAACGCTGAGGATCCGCGGGCCTTGGCCGAGTATCTCCCGGGTGGCGGTGGGCATGTGCTGATCACGTCTCGTAATCAAGGTTGGCATGAGCTGGCCACCCCGGTGTCGGTGGAGGTGTTCGATCGGGAGGAGTCGATCAGCCTGCTGCGCCACCGGGTCACGGGGTTGTCCGAGCATGATGCAGGTCGAATCGCTGCGGCGCTGGAGGATCTGCCGCTGGCCGTCAACCAGGCTGCCGCGTTCCTGGCGGAGACCGGCACGGCGGTCGAGGAGTACCTGAAACTGTTGACCAGCCGCGCCGCGGAGATACTCGCCCAGGGAGCGCCGGTGACCTACCCGGCCTCGCTGGCCGCGAGCTGGCAGCTGGCCTTCGACCGGCTCGCCGTCGACGAACCGGCGGCGCTGGATCTGCTCAGGTTGGCCGCCCAGCTGGCGCCCGAGCCGATCCCCTTCACCCTGTTCACCGCTCACCCCGACCGGCTACCCGAACCGCTCGCCACCGCAGCCCGCGACCCGCTGGTGTTCGCTGGCCTGACCCGGCTGCTACGCCAGCGGGCGCTGGCCCGGATCAGCACCGATCACCTGCAGCTGCACCGGCTGGTGCAAGCCATCCTGCGCGCCCACCCAGGCAGTGCAACAGGCGGCGACGAGATGGGGAGGACCGCCGTTGGTCTGCTCCGTGGTGCGGTACCGGCCGATCCGTGGAACAACCCGGCCACCTGGCCAGCGTGGCGACAACTGCTGCCCCATTTGTTCGCCGTCATCGACCCCGACCGCGACCTCGACGTTGACCCAGCCAACGTGGACCTTGCCTGGCTGCTCGACCGCGCCGCCACCTACCTGCAGACCCGGGGAGAACCGAGGCGGGCCCTGCCCCTGTTCGAACGGGCCTTCGAGCTGTGCCTTCGGGTGTTGGGCGAGGATCATCCCGACACCTTGACCTCGGTCAACGGCCTCGCCCACGACCTGTACCGGCTGGGTGAGTTCGAGCGGGCTCGCCAGCTCGATGAGGACGCCTTGACCCGTTACCGCCGGTTGCTGGGCGAGGACCACCTTGACACCCTGCTCTTGGCCAACAACCTCGCCGTCGACCTGCGCGCGCTGGGTGAGTTCGAGCGGGCTCGCCAGCTCGATGAGGACACCTTGACCCGTTACCGCCGGTTGCTCGGCGAGGACCACCCCGACACCCTGAGATCGGCCAGCAACCTCGCCATCGGTCTGACCGAGCTGCGTGAGTACGAGCGGGCTCGCCAGCTGGAGGACTGGATCCAATCGCAGCGCAAGCAGTGACCTTCCGGTCGCCGTTCGGTGACGTGAACGAACAGGCCCCCGTCAGCCACATCGGCTCACGCTGCTTGGCTTCGCAAGCCAGCTTGAGGAGTACCTCGGACTCGTCGCTGGCGATCTCGTAGTGTGCCAGCAGCTGAGCCACGTCGGTGGTGGTCACCGGTGTATTGGACGTCTCGATCCGGCTGATCTTGTTGTGCGACCAGCCAAGCCGTTCGCCGACCTCGGTCGTGGTCACGCCGGCTTCTTCGCGGAGCCGGCGCAGGGCGGAGCCGAGGCGTCGGCGACGGATGGTAGGGACGTAGCTAGCTACGCCGAGACGATAGGCCAGCGGTGTACAGTGTCTCAGTCCAGCATTTGTGCATGCGCTTGCGTTCTGCACTGTGCGAGCACAATGCTGGCGCGAAGTCGTCGGGTGCGGGCGCCCAGCCACTCCGTGAAACGGCGGTTTGCCGCCCGGGCCTGTGCCCCCCGACCGGGCCGGGCGGCGCTACCACGGAGAGGTGATCACGATGGGTGCATTGTCAGTCGGCTCGGGCAGGCATGCTCGACAACGGTGGGCGCTGCTGTGCCGTTCGCGCGTCGCTGGCGTGGCCTGATGAGCGCGGGATTACCAGCGGGTACGCGGGTGCGGGTAAAGAGCGGGGCGCAGCAGACGGGGACCGTGATGCCGCATGAACCGGAGTACTCGCATGGCCTGTTCCCGGTGCGGCTCGATGACGGCATCTGGCAGATCTTCGCCGCGAGCGACGTCGTCGTGCTGGCACCACCGAAGCAAGCCGGTCAGTGAGTGTGTGCGCACCGATAGTAGGCATTGGACGGGACTACGCGGGCGAGCCCATCTCTAGTCGACGATGGTGAAGCTGGCGAGATCGCTCTTGCCGTCCGTCCCCTCGACGGTAACATCGACCGCTGTTGGCCATCGTCGTCGAACACGCGGGCACCGCTGCTGGGGTTGACCCCGGAGCGAGGTCTCCGCGGGCTGCGGGTAGCCGTCTGAGATACCTTCCCGACCGGGTTCTCCCGGCCGCAGAGGTGCTCGACTGACCCGCTGCGACTGGGGCTGGGGCTGATCGTCTTGTCACAGGGTGTTTGGGAAGTCGGCAGTCGGGCATTCGGTGGTAGCGATCGGTGGTAGCGACGGGGTGGCGGTGGGGAAGAGCGCGTGTTGAGCAGTGTCGACACCAACCAGGGTGGCAAGTCATTGACACACCAGGCCCTGCTGTACGGGTCTGATGAGGAGTTCCTCGCGGGCACTGTCCCGTTCATTCGGGATGGGTTGGACCGCGGTGACTCGAGCCGGGTGGTGACCACGGACCGTAATGCGGGTTGGCTGCGGGCGGCGCTGGGTGCGGATGCCGGGCGTGTGGCGTTCGGTGAGAGCAGCCAGTACTGGCATCGGTGCGGCGTTGGCGGACGTGCACCGCACTGTGCAGGCGCCGAGTCGGGTCGGGCAGCGGCTGCGGATGATCGGAGAGCCGTGGTGGGCCGCGCACACCGCGCAGCAGAGTATGGAGTGGGCTCGATACGAGTCGCTGGTCAACGCCGCACTCGCCTGGTCCCACGCCGCGCTGTTGTGCACCTATGACGCCCGTGTTGTTGGTCCCGATGTCGTGGCGCAGATAG
>DASYIL010000233.1:0-1616 GCA_035997545.1 Pseudonocardiaceae bacterium | reverse complement strand
CCGCCACTACCGGGTCGGGCTGGAACCGGTCGGAGCCGGCACCGAGAAGGCCGCGACGGCCACATCGCGCTCGGCGGTGTCGCGCCGGTTCGTCGCCCAGACCCAGACCGCGCTGGCCGAGCTGCTCGCCGCGGACCTTAGGGCTCGCCGAGAAATAACCACTCTATTTGAGATTCGGTGGGCCATGATGTGGTAGTGGCGGTGCGGGCGGATGTGGTCGAGTCGTTGCGGGCGAAGCTCGCTGTGGTGTTACCGCATCTGGACGAGCGGCAACAGCGGTTGGTCCTCGCCGGGGAGGCGCGCTCGCTGGGCCATGGTGGGATCGCCGCGGTCGCCCAGGCCAGCGGCGCGTCGCGGTCGAGGATCTCCCAGGGGGTCGCCGAGCTGGAGGCCGGGCAGGCGCCGCTGGGGCGGGTGCGCCGCGCGGGCGGCGGCCGCAAGCCGCTGACCGCGACCGATCCGGCGCTGCTCGCGGCGCTGCTGGCGCTGGTGGAGCCCACCCGTCGCGGGGACCCCTGCTCGCCGTTGTGCTGGACCACGCTGTCCACCCGCCGGTTGGCCGCCGAGCTGAGCAGCGCGGGTCACCGGGTCGGCGCGGACACGGTGGCCCGGCTGCTGCGCGAGCAGGGCTTCAGCCTGCAGGCCAACGCCAAGACCCTCGAGGGCGGCCAGCATCCCGACCGGGACGCCCAGTTCTGCTACCTCAACGACCAGGCCCAGGCGCACCTGAGCACCGGCGACCCGGTGATCAGCGTGGACACCAAGAAGAAGGAACTGGTCGGGCCCTACCGCAATGGCGGGGCCGAGTGGCGCCCGGCCGGGCAGCCCGAGCAGGTCAAGGTCCACGACTTCATCGACCCCGCCCTGGGCAAGGCCAACCCGTACGGCGTCTACGACCTGGCCGCCGACACCGGCTGGGTCAGCGTGGGCACCGACCACGACACCGCCGCGTTCGCCGTCGAGACGATCCGCCGCTGGTGGCAGTCCACCGGCCCCACCTGCTACCCGCAGGCGTCGCGGCTGCTGATCACCGCCGACGGCGGCGGCTCCAACGGCTACCGCACCAGGCTGTGGAAGACCGAACTGGCCGCCCTGGCCACCGACACCGGCCTGCAGATCACCGTGTGCCACCTACCGCCCGGCACCTCGAAATGGAACAAGATTGAACACCGACTGTTCTCCCACATCTCCATGAACTGGCGCGGACGACCCCTTACCAGCCACGACGTCATCGTGGCGAGCATCGCGGCCACCACCACCCGCACCGGGCTGAGCGTGCACGCCGAACTCGACACCACCGCCTACCCCACCGGGGTGAAGATCCCCGACGCGCAGATGAACGCGCTGCGCGACACCGGCACCCTGCGCCGCCACGACTGGCACCCGGAATGGAACTACACCCTCAACCCGCCCCACGATTGAGCGTGTCAATCATCGGCAGGCCCTAAAGGACATGCCGGGGCCACCCGCGGACGGGAGGGACGGCCGACTGTCCGTGCCAGGGGGCCAAGCTCAGGACGCACCCAGCGACGCATCGCGACCCATCACTTCCGCTGTTACGATCGGACGGCGACGCGGGCGGCAAGACGGATTCTTCGTCCCGATGGAGTGCTCCC
>DASYIL010000232.1:0-2119 GCA_035997545.1 Pseudonocardiaceae bacterium | reverse complement strand
ACCGACCACATCGCCGACGGCGACGATGGCTGCGCTCTCATCGAGAGGACAAGCCCCGGCCGTGAAGACCAGCCGTGAGACGTCGTGCGCCACGGCGGCGTAGGCGTAGGGAACACTGGCCAGCCTCGACGACCGCACCAGAGCCCGTGGTGCGATCACCCTTGCTCTGGCAGACGGTCCTCGGATCGGACTGCAGGGCCCGTCCTATTACTCATCTGCCGATGAGCGTGTCTTCGATGCCATGGATGAGTCTGCGTTGGTTTGCATGGTCATCCGCGCAGGACACCGGGGGTGAAGCGCACTCAGCCGAGCGGACCTACTTCCCAGCCGGTGATGCCCTTTGCTCTGGTCATACGGGTGTCCCAGATGACGTACCTCTGCGGGAATCTTCATCGGGCGGGGCCTACGGAACACCCCTGTATGGCACCGGGGATGACCTGCAGCGTTCCCGGAAGAGGTTCCCTTCTATGGGACGGCGGACAGCACCTACTAGCTGACGTTCGGCCAACAAGGTGAGGTTCGCTGCCCAGTGACGGCCCAGATCCCCGGCTGGTCGGATCCAGGGGTGGCTCCCGCTCTGCACATGCAGCCCTTCGTGCTCCCCGTGGCCGAGGCTCTGCGGCGCCGTGAGGGCACTCTGGACGTCTACAGGCCAGCAGGATCCGACGGGGGGCTGCGGCCGGTCATCGTCTTCGTCCACGGCGGCCCCCTCCCGCCGGACCTGCAGCCCACCCCGCGTGACTGGCCCATCTACCGCGGCTACGGAGCCCTCGCCACCAGCTGGGGGTGGTCGCCGTCACGGTGGACCACCGGCTGTATTCCCTGGCCGACTACCCGACTGCCGCAACCGACGTCGCCTCAGCGGTGCAGCAGGCTCGTACGCTGAGGGAGGTGGATGCCGACCGGGTGGCACTGTGGTTCTTCTCCGGCGGTGGGCTCTCACCGCCGACTGGCTCACCCAACCCCCGTCGTGGCTACGCTGCATCGCCGCGACGTACCCGATCCTCGCGCCGCTGACGGACTGGAATGTCGACGCGCGCTTCCGTCCCGTGGACGCCGTGCGCGGAGCAGGCCAGGTACCCATCCTGCTGACCCGGGTCGGTCGAGAGCGCGCCGAGGTCACCGCCACGGTCGAGGCGTTCACCGCCGCGGCCGGCGCCCACCACGTCGGGTTGGAGGTGATCGACGTTCCCCATGGTCAGCACGGCTTCGACATCCTCGACCACACCGACAGCTCCCGCGCAGCGGTAATTCAGGCCATGGAATGGGCCACCGCGACGTTACGACAGTGACCGAGAACTTCGAGCCTATCCACGCCCGCAGCGGGATCGGTCAGTGGGTGGTCGGACACAGTTGTCCGATGGACCACATCTACGGGTGCCGGCTTGATGCTCTGGAGCAGACTTGGGCGGTCTGGGGTCAGATCGGCGAGGACCTGACCGAGGAGCAGTGGTCAAGACCGAGCCGGTGTCCCGGTTGGGACGTTGCCGCCCTCTATGCGCATCACTCACGTTGCCCGCTGGACTTAAGCACTCCCCCGCCGGCGGCGGATGGCCCGGTCGGGGAGCCACTGACGGCTGCCGAGGTCGTGACGCGGTTCAACACCCCGAATGGCATGGCGCACGCGATGGCGGGGATGGTCGCGGACGGGGCGGTCGTGGAAGCCGCTGCACACACCCGAGGGGAACTGGTTGACCGCTTCGTGGTGCACGGCCGCCGCGCGCTGCAGATACTGCGCTCGACTGAGCCGACCCTCGTTGGGCCCTGGCCCGCGTCTGGTGGCGTGATCACGCTGGTCGAGGCGCTGCGTCTGGCGTTGATGGAAGCGACTGTGCACCTTCTCGACGTGCAGCGCGCCCTGGATCACCCACCGGAGGTGCCACCGGAGGCGCTGCGGGACACCGTGCAACTGCTGGCGGAGGTCGCTCCTCCCGTCGACTTCATCGAGGCGGCCACAGAGCGCTCGACGCATTCCCGGCTTCCGGTGCTGCGCTAGCCAGTCCTGAACTTCGTCAAGCAGCACAAGGGGATCGTCAACTGCGACGTGGTCACGGGCAGGCCGTTCGTGGTCGGCTCCTGCTGTATTCCATACGGTCGGCAACCTTGTCGGCGAGCTCCC
>DASYIL010000231.1:0-16145 GCA_035997545.1 Pseudonocardiaceae bacterium | reverse complement strand
GCGGGCGTTGCAGCCGACCTGGCTGGCGGTCCTGATCGCGGGGATGGCGATGGTCGTGGTGACCTACGTGGTCGTCGGGGTCGGTCCACGCACCATCGGGCGCCAGCACCCCTACCGCGTCGGTCTGCTGGTGGCCGGATCGGTCCGGGTGCTGGGCCGGATCCTGGGCCCGCTGTCGCGACTGCTCATCCTGGTCGGTAATGCGATCACGCCCGGTCGGGGATTTCCGGAAGGGCCGTTCACCTCCGAGGTCGAACTCCGCGAGCTGGTCGATATGGCAGGGGAGCGCGGCGTGGTCGAGGCCGGTGAGGCCGAGATGATCCACTCTGTGTTCGAGCTCGGTGACACCGTGGCCCGCGAGGTGATGGTGCCCCGGACCGAGATCGTCTGGATCGAGCACGACAAGTCGGTGCGCCAGGCAGTGGCGCTGGGCCTGCGCTCCGGGTTCTCCCGGCTCCCGGTGATCGGGGAGAGCGTCGACGACATCGTCGGCGTCGTACACCTCAAAGACCTGGTGGCGCGGACCGTGCAGGGCGCCCACGGCGCCGAGGACCAGCCGGATCCGGCTGGCGGCAGTGTCCGGGAGGTCATGCGGCCTGCCACCTTCGTGCCCGACTCCAAGCTGCTCACCCCGTTGCTTAAGGAGATGCAGGTATCCCGCAACCATATGGCCGTCGTCGTCGACGAGTACGGTGGCATTGCTGGTCTGCTCACCATCGAGGACATCCTGGAGGAGATCGTCGGGGAGATCACCGACGAGTCCGACACTGAGGACCGGCCGCCGGTCGAGCACCTCGACGATGGCGCGGTGCGGGTCACTAGTCGGCTGCCGGTGACCGACCTGGGGGAGCTGTTCGCCGTGGACCTCGACGACGCCGATGTGGAGACCGTCGGCGGGCTGCTCGCCCAACAGCTGGGCCGGGTGCCGCTGCCCGGCGCTGAGGCAGAGGTGGCCGGCTTGCTGCTGTGCGCCGAAGGGGGCAACGATCGCCGCGGCCGGCTGCGCATCACCACGGTGACCGCCCGCCGGGCAGACGCGCCGCCAGACCCCCAGAGCCAGCAATCCGAGACCGACGATGTCGCGGCCGGCCCGCCGCAGGAAGTGAGCGACACTCGTGCCTGAGACCTCCGACCTCGACCGTACTGACCTGAACCGTGCTTCCCTGGACCGTGCTGACCTCGACCCTGCTGACCTCAACCCGGAGGACGCCAAGATCGTGACGCTAGCGCGCTCGGCGAAGGCCCGCATCGGCGCCGACGAGGGTGCTGCGGTCCGGGACACCGACGGGCGCACCTACACCGGCTGCACGGTCTCGCTGCCCTCGCTAGCGCTTACCGCACTGCAGGCGGCGGTCGCTGCGGCGGTGGCCAGCGGGGCGACCGGCCTGGAGGCGGCCGCGGTGGTATCCGGATCGGGGTCGGTGGACGCCGCATCCCTGGCCGCGGTCCGCGAGCTCGGGCCGCGGGCCGCGGTGCTGTTGGCTGACCAGCGCGGCACTCTCACCGACGTGCTGCGCGCGGCGGGTTAGGCGGGTGGGCGTGACGGCGGACTCGACGGCGTTCCGGGCTGGTTTCGCCTGCCTGGTGGGTCGACCCAACGTCGGCAAGTCGACGTTGACCAACTCGCTGGTGGGTCAGAAGGTGGTGATCACCTCCAGCCGGCCGCAGACCACCCGGCACACCATCCGGGGCATCGTGCACCAGCCCGACGGGCAGCTCATCCTGGTGGACACGCCCGGCCTGCACCGGCCACGTACCCTGCTCGGGCAACGGCTCAACAGCCTGGTGCGGGCGACCTGGTCGGAGGTGGACGTGATCGGGTTCTGCGTGCCCGCCGACGCCGGGATCGGGACTGGGGACCGCTTCATCGCCGGTGAGCTGGCTGCGCTGGCCCGGCGCACCCCGGTCTTCGGCATCGTGACCAAGACCGATCTGGTGAGCCCGCAGCGGGTGGCCGAGCAGCTCACCGCGCTGGCCGACCTCGCCCGGTCGGCGGGCTTCGGCGAGTTCGCTGAGCTGGTGCCGGTGTCCGCGGTCGACGGCTTTCAGGTGGGACTACTCGCCGACCTGCTGCTGGCCCGGATGCCGGAGTCCCCGCCGCTGTACCTGGACGGGGAGCTCACCGACGAGCCGGAGCAGACCTTGGTGGCGGAGCTGGTGCGGGAGGCGGCTCTGGAGGGGGTGCGCGATGAGCTGCCGCACTCCCTGGCCGTCGTGGTGGAGGAGATGAGCCCCCGGGAGGGGCGGGCCGACCTGGTCGATGTCTACGTGAACCTCTACGTCGAGCGGGATAGCCAGAAGGCGATCGTGATCGGGCGTGGCGGCCAGCGGCTCAAGGAGGTGGGCACCCGCGCGCGGGCGCACATCGAGGCGCTGCTGGGCACGTCGGTGTACCTGGACTTGCGGGTCAAGATCGCCAAGGACTGGCAGCGCGACCCCAAGCAGCTGCGTCGCCTCGGTTTCTGAGCCTGGCTCCGGCTGCGCCTGCGTCGCGGTCGAGCCTGGCGGTGCGACCATGAGCGGGTGAGCCTGTACCGCGACACCGGGGTGGTGCTGCGGGTGCAGAAGCTGGGCGAGGCCGACCGCATCGTCACGCTGCTGACCCGTCGGCACGGGCGGGTGCGCGCGGTAGCCAAGGGAGTGCGGCGCACGTCATCGAGGTTCGGCGCGCGGCTGGAGCCGTTCGGGCACGTCGATGTGCAGTTCTACAGCGGGCGGACGCTGGACATCGTCACCCAGGTCGAGACGGTCGACGGCTTCGGTTCCCGGCTGGTCGGTGACTACGGCCGCTACACCACCGGCTGCGCGGTGCTGGAGACTGCCGAGCGGCTGGCCGGCGCCGAGGGCGAGCCGATGCTGCGGCTGTACCTACTGGTAGTGGGCGCGCTGCGGGCGCTGGCCGACGGGCAGCGGCCATCCCCGCTGGTGCTCGACGCCTTCCTGCTCCGCGCGATGACCACCGCTGGTTGGGCGCCCGCGCTGACCGAATGCGCCCGTTGCGGCGCACCGGGGTCGCACCGGGCGTTCAGCGTTCCCGCAGGGGGTGCGGTCTGCCCCGGGTGCCGGCCGGCCGGCGCGGCCACCCCGTCGGCGCAGACGTTGGAGCTGCTTGACGCCCTGGTGCAGGGGGACTGGCAGGTCGCCGAGGCCGCCCCGGCTGCGATCTGCCGGGAGGCCAGCGGCCTGGTCGCCGCCCACCTCCAGTGGCACCTAGAGCGTCAGCTCCGCTCCCTCCCCCTGGTCGAGCGCGCAGTCCCAGCCCGGCCGCATTCAGCGAGCTGAGCGAGGTTATCCGGCCGTCAATAACCCCGCTCAGCCCGCTGAATGCGGAGGGCGGCAGGATGGGCCGGTGGTTCGCGCGCCTGATCCGCATCCCTCCGGGGTCCGGCCACCGCGGATACCCGCCGAGCGGGTGCCCCGGCACGTCGCGCTGGTAATGGACGGCAACGGGCGGTGGGCCCAGCAGCGTGGGCTACCCCGCACCGAGGGCCACCTCCGCGGTGAGGCCGTGTTGCTGGATGTGGTGTGCGGCTGCATCGAGCTGGGCGTGGGATGGCTGTCGGCTTATGCGTTCTCCACCGAGAACTGGCGGCGTAGCCCCGACGAGGTGCGCTTCCTGATGGGCTTCAACCGCGACGTCATCCGGCGCCGCCGCGACCAGATGCACGAGATGGGGGTGCGGGTGCGCTGGGCCGGCCGCCGCCCTCGGTTGTGGCGCAGCGTGGTCCGGGAGCTCCAGGTCGCCGAGGAGCTGACCGCCGCCAACAAAGTCATGACCCTGACCATGTGCGTGAACTATGGCGGTCGCGCGGAAATCGCCGACGCGGCGCGGGAAGTGGCCCGCCGGGTGGCCCGCGGGGAGATCGACCCGGAGCGCGTCGACGAGCGGATGCTGGCCCGTCACCTCGACGAGCCGGACATGCCCGACGTCGACCTGTTCCTGCGCCCGTCCGGCGAGCAGCGCATCTCGAATTTCTTGATCTGGCAGTCTGCCTACGCGGAGCTGGTGTTCCAGGACGTCCTGTTCCCGGACCTGGACCGTAGGCATCTCTGGCAGGCCTGCGAGGTCTACGCCGCCCGGAACCGCCGGTTCGGCAGTGCGCCCGGGCTGCTTCATACCCCAACGTAAGGAGGACGATCCGGTGAGCCCCGATCAGGCCGCGACAAGCCTTGCCACCACCCGGGAGCTGCTCGATGCCGCCCGGGAGGCACTCGAGCGCTATCAGGAAGTCGAGGTGGACGACGACGGCTCCCTGACCTTTCAACACTCGAACTCCGAGGTGCCCTGCGCGGTGCAGGCGGTGGAACTCGCCGAGGGTCTGGTGGTGCTCAGCCTGACCTGCGTGGTCGCCTGGGACGTCCCGGACGGCGGTGAGCTAGCCGAGCGGGTTGCCACCCGGGCTGGTCAGGGCCTGTTCGGGACCCTGGGGCTGGTCCGCACCGAACGCGGTGCTGATGTCACGCTGCGCTACGCGTTTCCGGCGGCGGGCCTGGGCACTGTGCCGCTGGGCACGCTGCTCATGCTGGTGGTGTCCACGGCCTCGAAGGTGCGCACCGAACTGTTGGCTGGCTGATGGCCGCGCTGCCCGCCGCCCCGTGCGCTCGTACCCCACGCGCTCGTACCCCACCGTGGCGCCGGATCACCTCGCTGGAGGTGCTCTGCGCGGTCCTGGTGTTGGCGCTGCTGGCCCGGGAACCGCTGAGCCGGATGCTCGACGTCCCTGCGGTGCGCACCGGCGCCACGGTCTTCGTGGCGGTCTGCGTGCAGGCGATGCCGTTCCTGGTGCTGGGAGTGCTGGTCAGTGGTCTGATCGCGGCGTTCGTGCCGCCGGCGGCCTTGAATCGGGTGCTGCCGCGAACGACCGCGGCCGCGGTGCCCGTCGCCGGGGCGGCCGGAATGATGTTGCCGGGGTGCGAATGCGCCTCGGTACCGGTGTCCCGGCGGCTCATGCAGCAAGGCGTGCCGCCTGCGGCGGCGCTGACGTTCCTGCTCGCCGCACCTGCGGTGAACCCGGTGGTGCTGGTGGCCACCGCGGTCGCCTTCCCGGGTCAGCCGCGGATGGTGCTGGCCCGGTTCCTCGGCTCGATGGCCACCGCACTGGTGATGGGGTGGCTATGGGCGCGCTTCGGGCGTTCGGAGTGGATCGCGCAGCGGGCGCTGCGCCGTCCCCAGCGGGACCCGAGTCGCAGCGCTTTCGCGGTGTTCACCGACACCGCCCGGCACGACCTGGTCTCCTCGGGAGGGTTCCTGGTGCTCGGCGGGCTTACCGCAGCGGTATTGAACGTCCTGGTGCCACCGTCCTGGATGGCCTCGCTGGCCGGTCAGGTGCTGCTCGGGGTCCTGGTGATGGCGCTGCTCGCGGTGGTGCTCGCGCTGTGCAGCGAGGCCGATGCGTTCGTCGCCGCGTCGCTGTCGGCGGTGCCGCTGCTGCCCCGGCTGGTGTTCCTCGTGGTCGGGCCAGCGGTGGACGTCAAGCTCGTGGCGCTGCAGACGGGGGCGTTCGGGCGCGGATTCGCCAGCCGCTTCGCCCCGGTGACGTTCGTGGTGGCGATCTGTTGCGCGGTGCTCACCGGAGTGCTGGTGCTCGGGGGTATGCGGTGAGGCGGGAGACGCAGAACGTCCTGCTGGTGCTACTCGGCGGCGCGCTGTGCAAGATCGCGTGGAACGGCAGCTACCTGAACTATGTCAAGCCCTCGTTGCTTCCGTTCCTGGTCTCGGCGGGAGTGGTGATCCTCGCGCTAGGCCTGATCTCCATCGTGCGGGACGTGCGCGCCATTTGGGACCACGCTGACCATGGTGATCACCCAGAGCATGCTGGGCGCAGTCCGTGGCTGCTGCTGCTACCCGTGCTGGCGATCTTCCTGGTGGCCCCGCCAGCGCTCGGCGCGGACGCCGTGTCCCGGTCATCGACGGTCGTCCCGAAACGGTCCTCCGTCGACTTCCCGCCACTGCCCGCCGGCCCGGCTCCCGCGCTGCGGATGAGCGACTTCGTCACCCGGGCAGTGTGGGACGACGCCGGCACCCTCGACGGTCGACAGGTTCGGCTGCTCGGTTTCGTGGTGCACGGCGACAACGGCGCCACCTACCTCGGCCGGCTGGTTATCGCCTGCTGCGCCGCGGACGCGACGCCGCTGAAGGTCCGCCTCGACGGCCGCACCGGGCTGGAGTCCTTGCCGCAGGACGGCTGGCTCGAGGTACGCGGCCAGCTAGTACCCGGCTCGGCAAAGTCGGGCGCCCACTTCACCCCCACCTTCACCGTCTCCGACCTACAGCCAGTCCCCGCCCCACGCGAGCCCTACGAGTTCTGACCCGCCTCTCACGCGGGGTTGATGGGGACGGGGTCAGCGGGTGCAGGCGGCGCAGGTGCCGGAGATTTCTACGGTGTGGTTGATGTTGGTGAAGTTGTGCTCGCTGGCGACCTTCTCGGCCCACATTTCCACCGTGGGGCCTTCGACCTCTACGGTGCGCCCACAATCCCGGCACACCAGGTGGTGATGGTGGTGCGCCGAGCAACGCCGGTAGATGGCCTCGCCGGTGGCGGTGCGCAGCATGTCGATCTCGCCGGCGTCGGCCAGCGTCTGCAGCGTGCGGTACACGGTGGTCAAGCCGATGCCCTCACCGCTGCGGCGTAGCTGCTCGTGGATCTCCTGGGCGGACCGGAAGTCGTCGGTGTCATCGAGCAGCCTGGCCACCGCGGTCCGCTGCCGGGTGGAGCGCAGCCGATGCACCGAGGCGGCGGGACGGGGGGCGCTCACCACTCCTCCACGTGTGCCACCGCATCGACCACGATGTGCGACAGGTGGTCGTCGACCAGCCGGTACACGACCTCCCGACCGTGCCGCTCGCCGTGCACTACTCCGGCGGACTTGAGCACCCGCAGGTGCTGGCTGATCAACGGCTGGGTGACGCCCAGCGCGTCGACCAGCTCGTGGACGCAGCGCTCGCTGTCGCGCAGTTGCAGCACGATGGCGATCCGCACCGGCGCCGCGAGCGCTCGCAGCAGCTCACCGGCCGCCACCAGGGTGTCCCGCGGGCGGCTCGCCGCCGGACCGGGAGCCGGCCGGCCAGGTGAATGCTCGTCGATGATGGCCTGCTCCGGTACTGCGTCTGCGGTCACGCCGGCCATGCCCTCTTCCTCCCTCGATCGACGGTCCATCGTATGCGCCCCTTACCTCCACCGTGGCGGCGTGATCACCAGCAGCCGCACCGTGGGCGCCGCGTCGCTACCGTCATCCTGCCATCGCCACCGCTGCCGGAGGACGCCCTTGATCCTGATCTGCCGCTTCATCATCGACCCTGCTGCACCGAGGGTTTCCTGACCTTGACGTCCGCGAGCACGTGGTGCCGCTGCTGGCCGAGGCGCTGACCGGCGAGCCCGGGTGCTACGAGGTGCTGGCCACCGCCCAGGGTGGTGCGGTGACCAACCACGGCAGCCTGCTTACGCTCGACGCCGAGCGCGGGTTCGGGTCCGGCTCTCGCTAATGTGGCCGCACCTCAACACTGCCCCCACCGACCGATTCCCACTGAAACCCTCACCAGGAGCTACCCAGTGTCAGCGGATCGCATCGAAACCGTCGTCAGCCTGTGCAAGCGCCGAGGCTTCGTGTTCCCGAGTGGGGAGATCTACGGCGGCACCCGCTCGGCCTGGGATTACGGCCCGTTGGGTGTGGAACTCAAGGAGAACGTCAAGCGCCAGTGGTGGCGCGCGATGGTCACCGGCCGGGAAGACGTCGTCGGCCTGGACTCGTCGGTGATCCTGCCCCGCCAGGTGTGGGTCGCCTCGGGCCACGTGCACGCCTTTCACGACCCGCTGGTCGAGTGCCAGAACTGTCACAAGCGATTCCGGGCCGACCAGCTCGCCGAGGATTACGCCGAACGCACCGGCAAGGAGGTGTTGGAGGGGGACCTGTCGGATGTCCCGTGCCCGAACTGTGGCGCCCGCGGTGAATACACGCAGCCGCGTGAATTCAACATGATGCTCAAGACGTACCTTGGTCCGGTGGAGACTGAGGAGGGGCTGCACTACCTGCGCCCGGAGACCGCGCAGGGCATCTTCGTCAACTTCCAGAACGTGGTGATGTCCGCCCGCAAGAAGCCGCCGTTCGGTATCGCGCAGATCGGCAAGAGTTTTCGCAACGAGATCACCCCGGGCAACTTCATCTTCCGCACCCGTGAGTTCGAACAGATGGAGATGGAGTTCTTCGTCGAGCCGGGCACCGACGAACAGTGGCACCAGTACTGGATTGACACCCGCGCCGACTGGTATGTCGACCTGGGTATCGACCGGGACAACCTGCGGCTCTACGAGCATCCCAAGGAGAAGCTCTCGCACTACTCCAAGCGGACCGTGGACGTCGAGTACCGGTTCGGCTTCTCCTCCGGCCAGGAATGGGGTGAGCTGGAGGGCATCGCCAACCGCACCGATTTCGACCTCACCACGCACTCCAACCACTCCGGGGTCGACCTGTCCTACTATGACCAGGCCACCGACTCCCGCTACCGGCCTTACGTGATCGAACCCGCCGCCGGCGTCGCCCGGTCGATGATGACCTTCTTGCTGGAGGCCTACGCCGAGGACGAGGCACCCAACGCCAAGGGCGGGGTGGACCGGCGGGTCGTGCTCCGGTTGGACCGGCGGCTCGCGCCGGTGAAGGCCGCGGTGCTGCCGCTGTCGCGCAACGCCGACCTGACGCCCAAGGCCCGCGACCTTGCCGCTGCCCTGCGGAAGAACTGGAACATCGACTTCGACGATGCAGGCGCGATCGGCCGCCGGTACCGGCGCCAAGATGAGATCGGCACCCCGTTCTGCGTGACGGTGGACTTCGACTCGCTGACCGACCATGCGGTGACAGTGCGCGAGCGGGACACGATGGCCCAGGAGCGGATCGCGATGGACCAGGTCGAGTCCTACTTCGCGGCTCGACTGGTCGGCTGCTGAGCGTCTATCTGGAACTATGGTGCGCATGGACACCGTGAGCGCTGAGGAACCGCGTCGCCGCCGGCAAGCCGGTGACGCACTGCGCCGCTGGGCCGAGCAGGGTCGCCCGTCTGGGGTGGTGCGGGTGCTCGAGCGGTACGGTTTCGGCACCGTCGCCACGGGGCAACTCCTGGCCGGCACCGCCGACGGTGACCGGGCTGGTGCCCTGTTTGAGGGCACCATGGACGCCGTCGCGCTGCCGTTGCTGAACTCTGCGGTGTCCACGCCCGGTATGGCGAAGGGGCACGTCACCGAGCTGAATGCGGTGGAAGCTGGCCTCGCGTGCGCGGGCGGCGCCCAGCTGCTGGGCCATCCGCTGCCAGCGCAGGCTGCTGCGGTGCTGGGTGCCGCATTCTCCGACGGTGTCCCCTCCGCGCTGGCGTCCACGGTCGACGGGGCGGCTGTGCTGGTAGCCGCCGGGCCTGGGTTGACCGAGGTGATCGGCACGCTGGGCAGCCCTGACACGGACCAGGCGGTGCTGGCCAGGCTGCGTGAACTGGCGCGGATCGGCGCGACGGCCACCGAGGTACTCGACGGCGGGGACATTTGGGTGTTGCTGGACGTGTGGGTGCCGGTGACCACGATGCTGGTGGTGGGCCGGGGGGCGATCGGGGCAGCCCTGGCGGCGCAGTGCGGACTGCTGGGCTGGGCGGTGCGCACCGAGACCGAGCTGGAGCCCGCAGTCGCCGCCGCGAAGGAGTTCACCGCCACCGACGTGCTGGTCCTGCTCGACCACGGGCCGGCCTTCGACGCTGTGCTGGTGGAGCTGCTGCGGTCGGGGCGCGGATTCTGCGGCGCGCTGGGATCGCGGCGCACCCAGGCGGCTCGACGTACCCGGCTGCAGGCCGCCGGCGTCACCGAGGCGGAACTCGCCCGGCTGCACGGGCCGGTCGGTCTGGACCTGGGGGCGACCACGCCGGCGCAGACTGCGGTGTCCGTGGTCGGAGAGGTTCTTGCCGTGCAGCGGGGGCGTTCCGGTGGCCTCCTAACGACCGCGGCGGGTCGCATCGGTGGGTGACCGGGGCGGTCGGTCCCTGCTGTCCGTCGCGCTGATCCGGCTGGTCCTCGGCGCGGTGCTGGTGGGCGCGCTGGTCGTGGGTGGCACCTTTTTTCGGGTGTGGCAGGTGGCCCGGGTTGATAACCGGAACAAGGCCGATGTCGTCGTGGTGCTAGGGGCGGCCCAGTACGACGGGACACCGTCGGCCGTGCTGGGTTCCCGGCTGGACCATGCAGCTCGGCTGTGGCGCGATGGGGTCGCGCCGGTGATCGTCACGGTCGGTGGTCGGCGGGTCGGCGACACCTACACCGAGGCCGAGGCCGGCCGGAATTACCTGACGTCCTACGGGATTCCCCAGGCCGCCGTGGTGTCGATCGGGGAGGGCAGCGACACGCTGGAGAGCCTGCGCGCGGTGGCCGGCCGGGCCGCGACCGCGGGCTGGCACACGGCGGTGATCGTCAGCGATCCGTGGCACTCGTTGCGGGCTCGGACCATGGCCGACGACCTCGGGCTTGCCACCTGGACCTCGCCCACCCGAAGCGGCCCGATCGTGCAGACCCGGAGCATTCAGGCCCAGTACATCGCCCGGGAGAGTGCTGCGCTGTTGCACTACCGGTTTATGCACTCCCCAGTCGAGTCGCTCCGCATCGATCTGGGGTGAGCCCAGTGGGCCACGATCACCACTACACCGGCCGCGATGACACCGGGCACGACTACACCGAGCACGACTGTGCCCGGCTGCTGCCCGAGCCGGCTAAGCGGGCCGCGCTGCCTGGATCGGGACCGGAGCGCCGGAGCCCGTTTGCCCGGGACCGTGCCCGGGTGCTGCATTCCGCGGCACTGCGCAGGCTGGCGGGCAAGACCCAGGTGGTTGGTCCAGGGGAGGGGGACGTGCCCAGGACCCGCCTGACCCACTCGCTGGAGGTCGCCCAGATCGGCCGCGGGATTGCGGCTGAGCTGGGGTGCGATCCAGACGTGGTGGAGACCGCGGGGCTGGCCCACGACATCGGCCATCCCCCTTTCGGTCATAACGGCGAGCAGGCCCTGAATGAGGTCGCCCTGGGTTGTGGTGGTTTCGAGGGCAACGCCCAGACGTTGCGGATCCTCACCCGGCTGGAGCCAAAGCTGCTCGATCCTGGGACTGGTCGTGGTGGCGGGCTCAACCTGACCAGGGTGTCGCTGGATGCCACCGTCAAGTATCCGTGGCCGCGCCGGGCTGGGATGGTCAAGTTCGGCTTCTACACCGACGACGCGGCGGTGTTCGGCTGGCTGCGAGACGGTGCACCCGGCGAGCAGCGATGCCTTGAGGCTCAGGTGATGGACTGGGCCGACGACGTCGCGTACTCGGTGCACGATGTCGAAGACGGGATCCTGGCCGGCCGTATCTCGCTGGACACCTTGGCCGACCCGGCGGAGCGGGCGCTGCTCGCCGAGCTGGCCGCGAAGCACTTCAGCGTGCTGCCCAGCGCGGAATTGGAGGCCGCCGCGGTAGGACTGCTGGCGCTCCCGGTGCTCGACGCCTTGCGCCGCTATGACGGCTCGCTGGCCGCTCAAGTCGGGTTGAAGGAGCTCACCAGTGAACTGGTGGGGCGGTTCGCTTCGGCGGTGGTGTCGGCGACGCTGGCCCGGTACGGGCCCGGCCCGTTAGGGCGCTACCGCGCCGATCTGGTGATACCGGGTCGGGTGGCTGCGGAGGTGGCGCTGCTCAAGGCGGTGGCCCTGCGATTCGTCATGAGCGACCCCAACAGGCTGGCCCTGCAGGCCCGGCAACGGGAGCTGGTCACGCAGCTGTGCGCGGCCCTGCTGGACCGGGCGCCCGAGCCACTGGACCCGGCACTGCACCCGGCGTGGTACCAATCCCGCGATGATGACGCACGGTTACGGGTGATCGTCGACCAGGTGGCCGCCCTGACCGACGCGCAGGCGGTCCGCTGGCACGCACAGCTCGGCGCTGCGCACCCGTGAGTGGCGATACGAGCGATGACTCGCATCGCCACTCACGGGTCACCGACCGGTCGCCGGTCGGTGACCCGTGCCTGCCGACAGATCCGTGAGGATGGCGGTCAGCTCAAATATCTGTTCCCTGCTTGGCCGGTTGGCCCATCGCATTGCCCGCTGCCGCTACGGAGCGGTACCCGAACCGGTCACTGTGATGCTGAACCATCGTCCCGCGTTCTGGGCCTACGCCCTGTGGGAGCTGGGCAACGAGAAGGCCATGCGACGGTTGCCGGCAAGCCTGCGAGAACTCGTCGTGTACCGGGTGGCCACCCAAGTGGGCTGCTCGTGGTGCGTGAACTTCGGAACGATGCTGCTGCGCGATCACGGTCTGGACGTTGAGCGGTTGCGGGAGCTTGACAGCTTTCGGACGTCACTGGCGTTTACCCCTACCGAGCGCCGCGGGCTGGCCTACGCCGACGCGGTGACCGCGTTGCCGACCACGGTCACCGACGAGATGGTCGCCGAACTGGACGCCGAGCTTGGATACGACGGGCTGGTGGCGCTGACTTACGCGATCGCAGTGGAGAACCACCGCGCCCGGTTCAACCATGCCCTGGGCAGCACCGACCAGGGATTCACCTCAGACGAGGCCTGCCGCGTGCCGCTTCGCGGTTCGTGAGTGGCGTTATGTGCTATCAGTGGCTCGGGGGGTGAGACGGCCGATGCGGCCGTAGGCGACGGCGAACGCCAGGCTGAACAAGCCACCGAACGCAACGGCGTACGTCAGGATGGCGGTGGCCAGCCCGATGGTGCTCTGCACTGTCCGGCTGACCAACTCCGGCTCCGGAGTCTCGCTCGTGGCGGCCTGTGCGGCCGACTCGAGGTCGATCGCGCTACTGACCGGCGGTTCACCGAAGATGTACGCGAATACCAGCGCGAGCAGCCCGGCCACCAGGCCGGAGAGCATGCCGCGCACCAACAACGTCCGCATCATGACCGGGTGCCTGGCTGTCAGTGGCATGGGACGCCGAGCAGGTGCCGGCCGTCATGCACGAACTCGTGCACATAGTGGCCTGAGATGATCACCGTCGCTCCTTGTTCCCCGGCGACGAAATACAGCAATATCAGACCGAGAACGCCCATGAAGATCGCCCAGGGTAGAATCTCACGCAACGGGATGCGGACCGGAGCCGGCGCGGGAACACCGACGGAGACGACGCTCACGGTGGTACCTCCTTGGGTTGACGCGACCCACTAGACGGTGATCACGACGGCGGAGTGTCTGACTCACGAAACCCAAGGCGGGTGTCGTCCACAGTGGCGCGACCGTGCCGGGTTTACACCGGCTTACCCCATTCCGTCGATTAGGTGACGGTAAGCATGGGGCACCGGCGGCGTCAATCGGCTGTACCGGTGGGAGATCGCGGGGCCGCTCAGCGGGGACGGAGGCGTCCGTATAGCTCGGCCGGCACGACGACGACGTTCGCCTCGACCTGCACCAGACTTACCTTAGACTCGGGCTGGCTTGCGCCTCGTGCCGCTCTATTGACGCCCGGCAGCGTTCCGCATCCGTGATATCCGGACGTAGGGTCAGGCACAGGTGTGCGAATGTGGGGGAGAGGGTTGGTCGTGTCAGCGATGCCCCAGCGGCGCGGGCGGCTGTCTCGCCGCCCAGAAACTGATGTGTTGCATTCCCAGGACCGCGCTGCACCGAGTCCAGTGACGACGATCTCCTGGCCGACCGACTTGGTGAGCACCGCGCTCAACGTCTTGAGCTGACCGAGCAAGTGCTTGAGGAGGCGCTGTACCAGCTCCGCGTGATGCGACCGGTTGTCGTCAACGTGGGCACGGTGCACCGCGCATGCCTCGACGTGCTGTTTCGCACCGTCGATCAGATCCAGCAACCGGCCAGCGCCGTCTCGTTCGTCTGGGCACCGATCGCCGCGGTACGCGGCGTGATCGTCACAGATCGGACCGAGTCGGAGGTGCGACCGGCGGCAGGAACGCCACCGGCTGAACCCGCCGACCCGGACGGTCCGGTACGCCAGCTGGTTGCCTTCGGTGGTCGGGTGGTGGACCGCGCGGAGACACTGCTGCCCGGCGCTGGACTCGCCCGCCAGATTGTTGAGCGGGGTACTGGGTGGTGCCGGGCAGACCGGCGACCCCGAGCCGGAACCCGAGCCGGAACCCGAGCCGGCGGAGGAGCGGCCCGCGCCGCGTAGCATGATCGAGCTCCGACTCGACCCGATCGAACTCGCAGTGCCGCGCATTGCGCTGCGGACGCCGAGCGTGTCGATCCGCATCCCGAGCATCGGCGTCGCGATCCCGGCGATGGATCTGCGCCTGCCCAGCTGGCCGCGAGTGCGACGTTACTGACGCTCTGCCTCACTTCATGCCACCAGGTTGACCCTAGACTGCGCCCACCTAGACGGTGTCCCCCTAGACTCGGCGGCCATGGCTGGACGCATCCGGGACGCCGACATCGCGGAGGTTCGCGAGCGCAACCGGATCGACGATGTGGTCGGCGAGTACGTCGCACTGCGCCGGGCCGGCGCGGATTCGCTCAAGGGGCTGTGCCCGTTCCACGACGAGAAGACTTCGTCGTTCAACGTTCGCCCGGGTCACGGCACCTTCCACTGCTTCGGCTGCGGCGAAGGCGGATCCGTCGTCGACTTCATCATGAAGATCGAGCACCTCGGCTTCGTCGAGGCCGTGGAGCGGTTGGCTGACCGGGTCGGAATTCGGCTGACCTACACCGGTGGTGGCTCCTCGGTGCAGCGCGACCGCGGCACCCGATCCCGGCTCGTCGAGGCGAACAAGCTGGCGCAGGAGTTCTACGCCGAGCAGTTGAGTTCGGCGGAGGCGCGACCGGCCCGGGAGTTCCTCACCCAGCGCGGGTTCGGCCAGGAAGTGGCGGGCACTTTCGGCTGCGGCTTCGCCCCGTCGGGTTGGGAGCAGCTCACCAAGCACCTGCTCAGCCGCGGGTTCTCCGTCGAGGAATTGGTCAAGGCCGGGGTGTCCCGGGAGGGCCAGCGGGGCCCGATGGACCGCTTCCACCGCAGGCTGCTGTGGCCGCTCCGCGACCTGAGCGGTGACGTGGTGGGTTTCGGCGCCCGGCGCCTGTTTGATGACGATCGCAACGAGGCGAAGTACATCAACACCGCCGAGACGCCGTTGTATCGCAAGTCGCAGGTGCTCTTCGGGCTCGATCTGGCCAAGCGTGAGATCGCCCGGCGGCATCAGGTCGTCGTGGTCGAGGGCTACACCGACGTGATGGCTATGCACCTGTCCGGGGTGCCCACCGCGGTCGCCTCCTGTGGCACAGCGTTCGGCACTGAGCACATCTCCGTGCTGCGCCGGCTGCTCATGGACGACGACGCATTACGCGGCGAGGTGATCTTCACCTTCGATGGTGACGAAGCCGGGCAGAAGGCGGCACTCAAGGCGTTCGACGACGAGCAGCGCTTCGCCGCTCAGACCTTCATTGCGGTCGCACCGGACGGGATGGACCCTTGTGAGCTGCGCCAGGCTAAGGGCGACGCCGCGGTGCGCGACTTGGTGGCCCGCCGCCAGCCGCTGTTCACCTTCGCAGTGCGGACCCTGCTTAGCGAGCATGACCTGGACACCGCGGAGGGCCAGGTCGAGGCGCTGCGACGCGCTGTTCCGTTGGTCGCCCGGATCAAGGACCCGGCACTGCGTGATCGGTACGCGACGCAGCTGGCGCACTGGAGTGGCTGGATGGGTGACGAGGCCACGGTGGTCCGGCGGGTCCGGGAAGCCGCCGGCGAGGAGCCTCGACGTCGTGGCGGACGTACTCGGAGCGCGTCCTCAGCCGAGAACGGCACCGAGCCGCCCCCGCGAGACGATGTGCGGTTGCAGGCCCAGCGCGAGGTGCTCAAGGCGGTGCTGCAGGAGCCCGCGGTAACCGGCCCGGTGTATGACACGTTGCCCGCTGAGGCATTCACCCATCCCAGCTATGCGCAGGTGCATGCCGCGGTGCTGGCCGCTGGCGGTACCGCCGCGGGGATATCAGGCCCGGAGTGGATCGACGCCGTCGCCGCGCACTACCCCCAGCGATCACTGCTCACCGAGCTCGCCGTGGAGACGCTGCGAGCCAACGGCAAGACCGAGGACGACGCGCGCTACATCGGCAGCCTGCTCGCTCGGCTGCAGGCCACCGTCGTCGGACGGCAGGTCGCCGAGATCAAGTCGCGGCTGCAACGGATCTCACC
>DASYIL010000230.1:0-1937 GCA_035997545.1 Pseudonocardiaceae bacterium | reverse complement strand
CATCGGAGCGGTGCCATGCACGGCATCGACGTGTCGGTAACCGAGACCAGTCAGGCGTCGGCACCACGCAGTGATCATCGACTCATCGACGACGTGAGCACATCAGTGGTGGCCTCCCGCGGCAACGATGCTCTCCTCGAGTTCACCGTCATGGGTGGCAGCGACGACGCGAGTAGTAGCTGACGTCGCCGGAGGACGGCGAGAGCTTCGTGATCCGCAGGGCAGCCCGTCACGCGCGGCTGATAGCAGTGAGTGACCGCCCGTGGGTGTCACGCAGTAGGATCGCGCCGTGCCGGACTCCCATGATGACATCGAGACCCGCGTGACCATCCTTGAGCGCGAGGTCGTCCGGCTTCGCGATCAGGTCACCCTCACCAGCTCCGACGCTGACGCTGCCCGCGTACTGGCGGCCGGTGCCGACCATGACGTCTCGGAGGTCCGTGCTGAGCTGCGCGCCCACACCCAGGCCCTCAACGCCCTGCGGGAGACCCAACTGGAGCTGGACCAGAAGGTCAGCGGCCTGGACCAGAAGTTGACCGAAGGGTTTGCCATGCTCGGCACCGGGATGGCGCAGATCACCGCGCTGCTGAGCGGGAACGTTGGTTCCGGGCAGGACTAGCGCGGGGGAGCTACCGTGCCGGCCATGGATCTCCGCCGGCAGGTCCCGCGCACCGACCCGGTGCTGGCCGATCCGGCTGTCGCGGCCGCCGCCGACAAGCTCGGGCGCCCGCAGGTGAAGTGGGCAGTGACCGCGGCTCAACAGCGGGTGCGCGAGGGTGCCCTGCCGCCAGCCGGCGTGGTCGCGGACGTGCTGGCCACCTTGCCGGACACCGCGACGACACTGCGCCCGGTGCTCAACGCGACGGGGGTGCTGCTGCACACCCTCTGCCGGGCACCGCTGTCCGCAGCGGCGATCGGGACGCTGTCCGCGGTGGCCGGCACCACCGACGTCGAGCTGACCTGGGAACCGGCAGGCAGGGCAGGCGTACTGGCCGCGCTCGCACGCCACCGCGCTGGCTCACGGCGCCGACCTGGTCACGGCCAGCGGCTCGGCGGTCCCCTGATAGAGCACCTCGCTCACCGCCGGATCACCCGCCGCCTCCCGAATGCCACTCACGAGCTGCGCTTGTGAGTGGCATTCGGGGCTATGACTCGCATCCCCACTCACGGGTAACCACGGTTGCCGTGTTGTCGTTCCGGCTCGGTGTTGCCGACGGGGTGTCGGTGGTCGCGGCGCAGTGGGTGCCGCCACGACCACCGACTCAAACACGAGGGCGGCTGAACGCTGCACCAACCCCAACCCGGCCGGTTTCGCTGGAGTGAGGCCGGTGTTACGTCCATAGTGGATCCATCCAGACCAAGCCGGGAAACCGGCCAAAGTCCTCGTCGGCCGAGCAGAGGGTCGCCCTGTGCTCGATGGCCAGGGCGGCCAAGTGCGCATCCGGCACCCGATTGCCTGCTGTGCCAACCGCGTTGAGCAACTCCCGCAGTACCGCCAAGTGCCGGTACGTGGGATGCACGGCGGTCGCGCATGGCTGGGTGAGCCACTCCTGAACGTAATCAATGGCGCGATCAGCGGTGAGCGGCGGATCCATGACAGCGCGCCGGGTGGTGAGCCGTACGAAGCCGATCAGGGCCTGCCACGGGAAGGCTACGGTCTCCGCGCCAGACATAATCTCCTCGAACCAGGAACGGGCGCGAGCATGCTGCGCAGTTGCCTCATTGGTGGCGAGGACCAGCAGGTTGATGTTGAGCAGCTTCACTTGCCGAGCTCGAGCTTGCGGAGGATCTCCTCGTCTTCCCAGTCGGCCAGCAACCGATTGATCTTCGTGATGTCGACCCCGGATCGGATCTCGGCAGCGAACGGCTTGACCCGAGTGCCGACGGGTTGGCGATAGACCGAGGCGCGTGGGCTGAACCCCACCCGTGAGTGGCGA
>DASYIL010000229.1:0-5719 GCA_035997545.1 Pseudonocardiaceae bacterium | reverse complement strand
CGCCGTGAGAAGGCGAAGGACCGCTGGTAGCCCTGTTCCCAAGATCATGGCACAGGTGCCGACATAATCCAGGCCAACAGACCCGAGCCCCCGCCTAGCCCAGCACCCATCGTCGTGGCGACCGATCGTCGGCAGCAGACCCCGCGTGCGCGTGGTCGGCCCAACGCTCGGGTCCGTGCCATCGGCACTGTCAGGTTGACGGGGCTGGGGTGCTCGGTTGCCTGGCGTAGGGATCAGACTGGGTTCGTGGATGTCACGCCGTCGTCGTTGTACAAGGGGCACCGCTACCCGATCGAGATCATCAGTCACTGTGTGTGGCTGTATCACCGGTTCCCGCTGAGCGTGCGGGAGGTCGAGGAGATGATGATGGCCCGCGGTGTCCTGGTCACCTACGAAACTATCCATCAGTGGTGCCGCAAGTTCGGGCAGATCTTCGCGAACCAGCTGCGTCGCCGCCGGCCACGCCCGGGCGATAAGTGGCATCTCGATGAGGTGTTCATCAAGATCAACGGGAAGACCCACTACCTGTGGCGGGCGGTTGACCAGGACGGCGCCGTGCTGGACATTTTGGTCACCTCGCGGCGTGATGCCACGGCCGCCACCAGGTTCTTCCGCAAGCTGCTGAGAGGGTTGCGGTCCGTGCCGCGGGTGCTGGTCACTGACAAGCTGGCCAGCTACGGTGTGGTTCACCGACGGCTGATGCGCAGTGTGGAGCATCGTCGATCGAAGTATCTGAACAATCGGGCCGAGAACTCCCACCAGCCCACGAGGCAGCGGGAACGGGCGATGAAGAAGTTCACCTCACCCGGTGGCGCACAACGGTTCCTGTCCGCGTTCAGCGGGATATCACCGCACTTCCGGCCCCGCCGCCACCGACTGCGCGCCGAGGCCTACCGCCGAGAAATGAGCTCCCGCTTCACCACCTGGAACGAGATAGTCGGCCTTCCCCTCGCCAGCTGACACCACCACGACACAGCCCAGTAGGGCGGGCCACCTCCGCGCCCCACGACGTTCTCGTCACGCTCAACACACCCAACAACCTGACAGTGCCACGGTGGCCGACCTACCGCCGTTGCCCGACGCGAGCTGCGTCGGGCAACACGCGCTGTTCGATCCGGTACTCGGCAACGGTCATCGGTACCGCGAAGGAACGGGCACCCCTGACGAGGCCCCCACAGTGTGCGCTGCCTGTCCGTCCGACGCAGTGCACCACGGTGGCGGTGGGCGTGCGGCGAAATTCTATGCGTGTGCGCCCCTCGACCCCGCCCGTCTTGCTCGCCGTCGGGTGGGCTGCGGTCAGCGTCGGGCAGGCTGAGCGTTCACCCAGTTCGGCCGCGTTCTCGACGCCCTCTGAAGTAGGCCCGAGCCGACCGTGCCCGCCTGCACCAACGAGCAGTCTCCCACACGCCGCCAATAGTGTCGGCCTGCGAGGAGGCACAAACGGGTGTTGGCTTCGCTTCACTCCGGCCAAGAGACTCGCGCCACGGAATCGCTTACCTGGTAAGCGGCAGCGGCTAGGTTATTCCGAGCTGTTAGCTGAGTACACCTTGCCCGCCTCGACACCGCTACCGGGGGCGCATGTCCATGATGTCAACCGACTGCCCGTGATAAAGCTTGGGCTCGTAGGTCAGCACGATGGCATGGATACCAGCAGCCTCGTGCACGACCTGGGCCAGCTCCAAAGTGGCGGCGTCCAGCGCGCCGGCGCGAGCGGCGAGCGTGCCTACGTCCAGGGCGTTCATCGAGGATAGTGACAGAACCTGCAAGGGTCCCTCGGAGTCTTCCACCAGCCAACTGAGCTCGCGATGCTGATCAGCCAGTTCGGCAGCGGCGACCGCCAGAGACAACGCCGAAGCCACCAAGATCCGACCATCGGTAATCGCCGTCACCACAAAGGCTTGGGCACGCCGCGTCAGCTCACGTTCGTACGCCACCAATACCGAGGCATCCAAGAGCAGGGGGCGGGAATTGGTCACCCGGCGTAGCCAGACCCAAGCTGGTCGATCTGATCAAGGACGTTTCGGGCTTCTACGGCTGCAGCCCGATACTCCGCTGACGTGGGGTCGATACCCCGTCGCTGCAGCAGCTCAGCAGCGATCTGCTCACGGTGTTCGTAGACCACCCGGGCGCCAGGAATGTGCTGGTCGATCTCGTTCTGCGGCAGCTCAGCCAACTCCTCGGCCGGCACATGCTCCCGCGCCGCCAACCGGCCCACCACGTACCGGTCGGCGTCCGACAGACCCGCGAACGCCGAAGATGTCATGGTGTCATGGTAGCCGGGCCTAGCTTGCTCGTCGTCTACGACGTCAGGGTCGCACCGATCCCGGCTTACAGCATCACCAGGGGAGCGGGGACCAAGTGGGTTAGGAAGACCGCTGGCGGGTGCGACGCTGAGCAGGGGCAGTGCCGGCGGGTGCGGTCCAACGGCTGTAGATCTGGATCAGATCTGGATCAGGTGTTCACTCGCTGATATGTGAGAACGTCGCACGCTCGTATGTTTCGTGTACGACCAAGACCGCCGGCGCGCAGACCCGCTGTATTACCCGGGATTGCACGGAATCCCGGCTAATGGCCCAACGCTCGGGTCCGTGCCACCAGCCCAACCTGGGCTGTTGTTCCTGGTCAGCGGTGCACCGGAGATTAGTCCAAAGACTGGTCTTGCGACGGAGAACGGCGTAAGCCCAACCTCCTGACCTGCGAGAATGCTTCACTTGGGGCTGATGGCACGGACCCGAGCGTTGGGCCGACCACGCGCACGCGGGGTCTGCTGCCGACGATCGGTCGCCACGACGATGGGTGCTGGGCTAGGCGGGGGCTCGGGTCTGTTGGCCTGGGTTATGTCGGCACCTGTGCCATGATCTTGGGAACAGGGCTACCAGCGGTCCTTCGCCTTCTCACGGCGCCGCTTGGCCTGCCGCCGGTGCTTGATGCACGTGCGCTTCTCGCCCGCGAACTCGGTGAACTCGTGCTTGCCCGTTGAGCACCATCTGGTGCCTGTTAGCCACCTCATGAACGCGTTCACGATGACCTCTCCTCGACGGCGACCTCCCAATCGTCCCCAGGCCATGTGGTGCCGGCTACCCGGCGACCTGCACTTACGCCCAAAGTGGCGGTGTGGGCCGCTAGCATCCGCCGGTGACCACCTGGGAACCGGTCTACTGCCCCATCGAGCTCCCTTGTTGATCTTACCTGCGGCAGTGCGTCCCACTGCGTCCCTGATCATGGGACGCAGTGGTGCAGTGGAGTGCACGCTCCCGATAAAGATCAACAGGTGTGGATCATGGGACGCACTAACCGACCACCCGGTAGCCGGTGGCGTTCCTCGGTCCGTCGAAGGTGGCCATCCTCTCCTGACGCACTGCCTCTCCGAGTGCGTCCCGCAGCTCAGCGTCCCGGATCTTCCCGACCCGTGTCCGGTAGGCGTCCCCGGCTTTGCGTTGTGACGTCACCTCACCGCCCGGCAGGGCCGCGATCACCTCCACTACCCTGGTCGACGAGCGATGGTCCGTCCTCGGTGTCGTCCTCGTTGTGGTGTTCGTCCCCGGCTTTGGGTGCGTACAGCACCGCTTCCAAGATGGGGGTGAACGTGCGCCGGTCATCCACAACGAGGTCCCCAACGTAGAACTTCCCACCCGGTGCCGGCAGGCCACGCCGCCGTAGGTGACCCGGCCGGTCCTTATTCACGGTCAGCCGTGACCGGCCGCGCCGACCCCGGCCAAACGGCTCGGTGTTGACGAGCTCGAACATCGCGCCGTTGAGCGCGTTGCCCTTGTGGCCGGATCCGAACGAATACCGGGTGCGCCGATCAGCGTCCTTCACCACGTGGTCAGCGGACAGCACCGCGGCACCGGCCGTGGTGAACGGCTTGACGAGTCGGTTGCGCCACGCCGTCGCGCCTTCCGGGTCATTGATCGGCATCCCATGCAACCCCATCCCCTCGTTCACTCCGTCGAGGATGACGAGGGTGGGGTGCAGGTCGACCAGCGCCACGGTGTAGTCCGGTAGGGCGCGCTCCTCCGGTCCGATGAAGTGAAACAAGGCCAACAGGCGACGTCTCGGACACCGAGCTCTTGGAGCCGTTCCACGGTGTCGGTCGGGTCGGACTCCTCAAAGTGGATGTAGACGACGTGCTCACCGCGGTCTACACCGATTGTCCCGTCGAGAAGCCGACGACCGCGGTCACGTCGACGATTCGGCCGCCGATCACGAAGCGGCGCGGCGCGGCGGAAGGCCTGCTCGCTGCCGAACCACGGCGAGGACGTCCTCAGGCGGCGGCCACCGAAAAGCCTGGTGACCTGTGCGAGTGCCCGATCCTTGGCCAGACGAAGCCGCACGGCCTCTGCAACATAGTCAGCCACGCTGCCCACCGCGCCGCGGCGAGCGGCATCGCGCGCTTCCTTGAGGAGCTCCGCCGGCAGGCTCACCGACTCCAGCTCGTTGCTCATGCCAGAAGGGCACCGGAGCTGTCACGGTCACCCGGATCGACCGCGAAGTCCAGCGCTGGGGTGGACACCGGCGACGAGGACAGCGCTAGCTCACCGCAGCGCTACCCGCTTTTCGGTCTGAGCCCCCAGCCGCCAGCGTGCTCACCGAGTGGCCCGCGGGGAGCACCTCCGCCTGGGTTGAGGACGCGTGCGGCGGTATATCGACGCTACGAAGGCCGCCCACGTCGGCGACCAAGGTGATCATGTCTTGGCTTGCGGAGGGCGCGTCGGAGACGTGGGTGAACCGGTCCAGGCACCCCGGTCCAGGAGTGCCTCGGGCAGATCGACGACGGGCATCCGTGCGTCGACGTCGGCGCGCAGGGTGCAGCACCGGAGGACATGACGCCACGAGAGAGCCAGCAGGACGCGACGGTCGAGCCGCGCACCACCACTCCCCTAGCCGACAATCATTTCCGATAATACATATTATGACATACTTGCTGCTCAGATGGGGTCGGGGACCGTTACGGCTGTCCGTTCCCATCGCAGTTGAGTCAGGCGTCGTCTATCTGAGGCATGAGGTTCGGTGTCCCACCTATCCGAGGCATCCGGCGACCGAAGGCCAGCAGCGAGCCCGACACCCTCACCGCGAACCGCCGCCACCGCGCCCTGATCCGCACCCACCGAGGGCGTCCCGCGCTCACCGCCTACCCCCAAACCGTCGCCCTTCAGTGACCTTCTTGACCGGACCTGGCGAGCACGAGCCGGACTCAGCCGGTTGCCTCAGATCGGTGGGACGGATCCGACCCACAAACCGTCCCACCTCTCTGAGGCACCCAGCCCAACACACCTGACGGTGACTCACCTTCGATGGGACAGGACAGCTGTCGAGTCCCCGCGAAGTTGGCCACGTCCCCCGCAGCTGGATGGCGCGAGCTGGTGCGGGCCGTCGGCTGCGGTGCTGCCGGTGCAGTTCCACCTGCTCTGGCACCGCCAGCTCCGCGCCGATCTGTCCATTCCCCTGTTAGATCCCCTGTCAGAGTCCTCAATGCCGACCGCGGCATGACCGCGGCTTGTCGGCTGGCCCGGCGAGGCACCCTGCGGATCGGCGACCGGGTGCGCACCACAGCCAGGAACACACGGTGACCGGGCTGTCCGGCACGCTGGTGCGACTGCTCGCCGACGACAGCACCGAGTCAGCACTCGCGGTCGTTGCCCTGCGGTCAGCGGACGACTTCACCGTCCTGACCGATGCGGGCGCGCCGTCGTTGCCCGCTCTCGGCCTGCTGGCCGGG
>DASYIL010000228.1:0-3422 GCA_035997545.1 Pseudonocardiaceae bacterium | reverse complement strand
ATCAACTTCAAGAAGTCCGTCTCACTGGTCACGGTGGGAAGGATACTCAAGAAACTCGGGATGTCACCGCAGCGACCGCTGTACCGGTCGTGGAAGCAAGACCCCGAGCGGGTGGAGCGCTGGAAGCGGGAGGAGTACCCGGCGATCAGAGCCAGAGCGGCAGCCGACGGCGCAACGATCCTGTTCGCAGACGAGGCCTCGGTGCGGACGGACTACCACGCCGGCACCACCTGGGCACCGGTCGGACAGACACCCGTCGTGATCAGCTCGGCGGTACGACACTCGGTCAAAATAGTCTCAGCGATCGGTCAACGAGGCGAGCTGAGCTTTCAGGTGCACGAAGGATCGATGAACGCGGAACGATTCATCGAGTTCCTCCACAGCATACTCCATGATTTCGACACACCCGTCTTCTTGGTGGTCGACGGCTCGTCCGTGCACAAGGCAAAAATCGTCAAAGAGTACGTCGCCAGCACCCACGGACGGTTGGAGCTGTTTTTCCTGCCACCCTACTCACCCGAGCTGAACCCGGACGAGTGGGTCAACAAGAACGTCAAGCACGACAGGATCGCACGCGCCGTACCCATGACCAGGGAAGATTTGATGGAAGTCGCAGTCGAAGCTCTTGAGCGACTCAAGAAATGCCCTGGAATCGTCCGAGGATTCTTCGGTGATCCAAAGCTCCGGTACATCAGCGCGTCACACTCGTGAAGGAATACTTGTCTCGAAACTTATGTTTCACTTAGGTAGTCGCGACACCAGGTCAACGGTGGCACCATAGCCAGCAAAGCGTTCTTGATAAATCTTGACCTCACCGGGAATATACTGGCTCTCGACGAGGACGGCGACTTTCTTGCCGGCCAAGGGGAGTGAACTCGACATCTATGGCATCCTTTCTGCGAGCTGCATACTTCTTTGCAGGTATCACTTTTGCCATGTTTGCCTCTTTGCCTATCTGGCGACGATGCTCTTGTCTGGTAATCACTTCCGCACTGACCGCTAGGGTCCCCGTCGTACCCAGTCCCCAGTCCTCATGTCACGCCATAGGTACAATTCAGGATAGACGCCAGGAGGTAACCTAACATCAGGGATTCCCCTAGACTTTAGCTGGTCGCGACCTAGGACTCGGCCCGTGCGGCGGCGTGTGGGAGAGTCTTGATGCCTTGCTGCTACTTGACGATCATGGATGATCGTCCACGCTGGGCGGTGGTCGGCCAGGGAGTCGAGATGACCGTTCCCCGGTACTGGTAACGCGTGGTGCGCGTGGCCGGGTTGAACAGTCGCCGCTCCGGACTGGCGGGCCACCATCCGCTGCCGCAGTAGCGGCGGCGCAGCTCCTTCCAGGTGGTCCGGGGATGCTTGCGGCGCAGCCAACGGCCGACCTTCCACCACAGGTAGTGACCGAGGTAGCCGAAGGTTGCGCTGGACACGCCCGGCCGGAAGTAGGCGCACCAACCCCGCAACGCCGGGTTGAGCCGGGCGAGCAGGGCGTCGAGCGGATGGTTCGCGCCGACCCCCTTCACGACCCCAACATCATCAGCGAAGGGCTGGCCGGCCGCATAAATTCGCCTGATCGTGGAGGTGATGTATTTACCGGGCGTTGCTCGTCCTCCTTGTGGTTGCTGGTGTGTGGATGAATCTTAAGTGGAGGCTGTTGTGGTTGAGATTGAGCACGTCATCGTGCTGGCGCTGGAGAACCGTTCGTTCGATCATATGCTGGGGTTCCTCCAGCATCCGGATGCGCGGTTCGATGGCGTGGGCAGCGGCGGGCATGACAACCCGGGCTGGGAGGGAACCCCATCGGTCCTAGCCACGCCAACCGCGAAGCCGGTCATCCCGGTTGGTCCAGACCACTCTCATGAGGGTGTGATGGAGCAACTCGGGGTTCGAGGAATTGGACCGGCGCGTAGGCCAACCAACCAGGGGTTCGTGGCAAGCTACGAGCGAAAATGCCGTGGTTTGGCTCAACCGAAGTTCGGTGGTCTGCTCGGTCCGCTGTGGAATTGGTGGACCCGGCGGAATACCGACGGCAGCGCGGCGATCCAGAACCGTGGCCCACTGGTGATGCGCTGTCAGCCTCCCGACAACGTCCCGGTGTTGAGCACTCTTGCCCTAGAGTTTGCCGTATGCACTCGATGGTTTTGTGCCGTGCCTGGGGAGACTTGGCCCAACCGGAACTTCCTGCATGCTGCGACCTCGGACGACGAGACCAACATCGAGGTGCGTCCTTATACTGATCGCACTATCTTCGAGCTGCTGGAAGAGGATTACGCTCGGGAATGGCATATCTATCATGAGGATACACCGCAGGTGTGGGCTTTCCCTCGACTGTGGGATAGAGAGGATCGGCACGCCAGGTGGTTTCCGCTGGAGGAGTTTGTCCGGCACGTCGAGACGGGACAGCTTCCCGCCTACTCGTTTATTGAACCTAACCACCGACCTTCGCTGCATACGCTCGACCATGCTCCTCTCGTCGGTACGCCCAGCATCAGTAACAGCCAGCATCCGGAGAATAACCTAGTATCCGATAGCTCCTACGACGACTTCGTACCCGGCGACACCGACTTCGCCCGCGGCGAGTCACTCATCGCCGACATTTACGAGGCGCTGCGCGCCCGGCCCGAAGTGTTCGAACGATCCATGCTTGTCATCACCTACGACGAGCACGGAGGATTTTACGACCACGTCCCGCCACCCATGGGGGTTCCAAGCCCGGGTGATCCGCCCAATTGGCCGGGTCGCCTGATTGGCGGCCTAGTACACCAGAAAGCTGCGTCGTTCGATTTCACCATGCTCGGGCCCCGTGTTCCGGCGGTGGTGGTTTCCCCGTACGTTGCTGCCGGGACAATCGATGACACCGTGCGCGACCATGCCAGCGTTCCCGCCACATTGCGAGCCGTGTTCGCGCCGAACGCGGCGCCACTCACCCGACGAGACGCCTGGTCGCCCCCCTTTCACACGTTGCTGGATCTCGACCAGCCCCGGCGTGGTCGGGAACTGCCTGACCTGTCATCCTACGTCAGCCCCCAGGCAGGCGAGGCACCGTTGAGGGCCCCATCAGACCACAGCGCAGCTACCCGGGAAGCGGACATCCCGCAGTATTACTGCGACTTCGTGGCCCAGGCCGAGCACGTCGAGGAGCATCTGCTTACCGTAGGCGAGCCAGAGGCGACCCAGGAAATACGACCGGCGCCAGCCGAGAAGGCTATCGACGTCACCCACGTATTCCGGGAAGCGGCGAGCCGACACCGAGACCAACTCCGCCCCGCTAATCCGACTACTTATGGGCGAGCCGTGACAGCCCGTCACGGTGCGTCCCCTGACGGCGCGTTGTCTCGGTCCCCGCGCAGGTAGGCGTGGGCGGCAATGACGACACACACGAGCCCGTTGAGCATGCCAAAGGCGACGTCCGTGGGGTGATG
>DASYIL010000227.1:0-37334 GCA_035997545.1 Pseudonocardiaceae bacterium | reverse complement strand
GCCGGCTGACGCCCGACGAGCTGCTGGAACTCCTGGCAACCCACTGGCCGGACCCCGCCGGCGAGGCGCCCCACGCCCGGCAGGTCGGCGCCGACCTGCGCACGGCGGTGCAGCATGCCGCGGTCATCCTCGGCGGACGTGCCCGGTTGACCGGCGCGCGGCCACGTCCCGGCGAACTGATCACCGCGGAACGGCTCGCCGCCACCCGGAACCGCCCGTTCCACCCGACCGCCCGCGCGGTCACCGGGTGGACGGCGCAGGAGCTGACCCGGTACGGGCCGATGCGCCAGCAGCCGCTCGGCCTGGACTGGGTGGCAGTGCGTCGGGACCGGTTGCGGCACGGTACCGGCGCCGCCTCAGACCGGTTGCACGAATTGCTGCTCGACGAGACGGACCGGCAACACCTCGCCGATGCGGTCGGCCGCGCCGGCCTGCACCTCGATGACGTCCAGCCGCTACCGATGCACCCGTGGCACCTCGCGCACGTGCTGCCCATTGCGTACGCGGCTGAGCTGGCCGCCCGCGACGTGCTGCCGCTCGTCCGGGGGCTGGGGCGGTTCCACCCCACCGCCTCGTTGCGCACGCTGACCACTGCCCCCGAGACCGAGCTGCACGTCAAGCTCCCGCTCGGGGTCACTACCCTCGGCGTCGCCCGGCTGCTGCCGCCCCGCTACCTGGGCAACGGGCAGCGCGCGCAGCGCACCATGCAGGAGCTGATCGACCAGTGCCCGGTTCTGCGGGCCCGCGTGCAGGTCTGTGACGAGCGGACCTGGTGCGGCTGGCACCATCCGCCGGGTCCCGAATCAGGCACCGACGAGTTCGACGACCGTCCCGGGCAGCTCGCGGCACAGCTGCGCGTCTACCCAACCGGACTGTTCGACGATCCCGCCCGGCTGGTGCTGCCGATGGCGACGCTTGCCGCGCACGAGTGGGACGTGCTGGGCCCGGTCATTGGGCCTTCCGGATTCGGCGCCCCTGACGCGGTCGAGTTCTTCCGCCGGTTGGCCGAAGCATTCTGCGAGATGGGACTGGGGTTCCTGCGCTATGGGGTACTGCCCGAGCTGCACGGGCAGAACGTCGTGGTGGCGCTGCAGGACGGCGTGCCGCACCGGTTCGTGCTGCGCGATCACGACACCCTGCGCCTATACCCTAGCTGGATGATCGCCGCGGGCGTGCCCGACCCGGGATACCGGATCGCGCCGGGCGCGCCGCAGTCACTGCGACTGTCCGGCCCGGAGGACCTCCTCGGCTACCTGCAGACGCTGGGGTTCCAGGTCAACCTGTACGGCATCGCCGACGCCCTGGGTCGGCACTTCGGTATTGCCGAGCGCGCGCTGTGGGCGCAGCTGCGGGGGGCGGTCGTCGATACGCTCGCCCGAGTCACGCTGCCCGGCCATGTCGCTGAGGTGGTCGAACGCGAGCTGCTGCGCGCCCCGACATGGCCGAGCCGGCTAGTGCTGGGGCCGTTGCTGCGCCGCGGGCGGTCCAGCGGCGTGAGCATGCCGGCCGGTATCGGGCGAGTGCCCAACCCGCTGACGCCGGTAACCCTGGTCGGTCCCGCATAGTCGCGATTGACATCCTCCCAGCTCCGCAAGGGCCGACAGCCCGATACTCTACGATGACGCGCAGGCGTGGCTACGCCTGAAGTACTACGCCGTCACCGGCCACCTCGGCCACCTCGTGCACGTCCTCGGCCGGCACACCCGAACCGACGAATCACTGCTATGGCGGGTGGTGCAGGAAGTGTTGCGCACAGCCCAACCCGACCGGTATGCGAACGACCTGCTCGAGTCCCCGGTGCTGCTAGCCAAGGCCAATGATCAGCTGCTTCGCCGGGCCGCTGAGAACAGCCCCGGTACGTGGACATCCTCAATCCGATGTACAAGTTGAACCGATGACGCTCATCGAGCGCGCGCTGCGTGCCCCGCAGTTCGCCCAGGTGCGGCGGCGGCTGCTGCGGCAACTGCTGGAGTCGCTGCTGTATGAGGGCGTGCTGGCGGCGCGAACCACCAGCGACGGGCGCTGCGCCGTCGACGGCACCGACGAACGCGGCAACGCGGTCTGCTACCTGTTCACCGCGACCCGCCGCTACGGGTTCGACCGGGTCCGGCTGGGACCGCAACCGGTCCTGCGCTGCGCGCCCGGCGGCACCGTCGAGGCCGAATCGACGACCCGGTTGCTCAGCGAGGTGCACGACGGCCTCAACGCGGATCAGGCGTGTGTGGCGACGTTCGCCAAGGAGCTGGAGGAGACCCTGGTCAAAGACGCGCTCGCGCAGTACGTGCGGGCAGGGCGCGGGGACAAGCTCTGCGGCGCGGACTACGACACGCTGGAGTCGGCGATCACCGACGGGCACCTGTACCACCCCGCCTACAAGTCGCGGATCGGCTTCGACCTGGCGGACAACCTCGCCTGGGGGCCGGAGTTCGCCGGTGCCATCCACCCGCTGTGGCTGGCCGCCCACCGGGGCGTGGCGACGGTGACGGTGTCCGCCGGGCTGCACGAGCCAGCGTTCCTGCGCGAGCAGCTCGGCACGGGCACGGTAGAGAAATTTCACCAGCGGATCCGGCGGGCCAGAGCCGATCCGGTGCACTACACACTGGTGCCGGTGCACCCGTGGCAGTGGCGGGAACGCGTCAGCCGCGCCTTCGCCGTCCCACTGCGCAACCGCGAGCTCATCGTGCTCGGCGACGACCCGCACACCCACCTGGCCCAGCAGTCCATCCGTACCCTGGCCTGCCGGGACGTCCCCGAACGGGCTTACCTGAAGCTGTCTCTGTCGATCGTCAACACCTCGACCAGCAGGGTGCTCGCCCCCCACACAGTCGGCAACGCGCCGCGGATCTCCGACTGGCTGCGGGAGGTGCTCGCCGGCGACGCGTATCTGCGCGACGAGCTGCGGCTGATCCTGCTCGGCGAGGTGCTGGGCGTCGCAGTCGACCCGGTGCCGGTGTCCCAAGTGGTGCGCGAGGACACCTACGGCGCGCTGGCCTGCATCTGGCGGGAGAGCCTGCACCCGCAGCTGGAACCCGGGGAGCAGGCGGTGTCGTTCACCGGGCTCACCGCGCGCGAACTCGACGGCACCCCGCTGGTGGACCCGTGGGTGCGCGCCTTCGGCGTGCGGCGCTGGGTCCAGGATCTGGTCACCGTGACTGTCATCCCACTCGTGCACCTGCTGCAGCGGCACGGTATCGCGCTCGAGGCGCACGCGCAGAATACGATTCTCGTGCACTCCGCAGGCCGCCCGAGGCGGTTGGCGGTGAAGGACTTCCACGACGGGGTGCGGTTCTCCCGGTCGGCACTGGCCGACCCGGGGCGCTGCCCCGAACTCACCGGGACACCAGCGCACCACACCAACCGCAACTCCTTCGTCGAGACCGACGACCTGGGCCTCGTCACCGACTTCCTGCTCGACGCGCTGTGCTTCATCAACCTCGGCGAGCTGGCGATGCTGCTGGCCGACGCATACGAATTCAGTGAGCAAGAGTTCTGGGCGGCGGTGCGCGGTGCGATCCAGACCTATCACCGGCGCTTCCCCGAGCTCGCCGACCGGTTCGCACGGTTCGACGTGTTCAAGCCGAGCATCGCGGTGGAGAAGCTGACGACGCGGCGGTTGCTGCCCGACACCGAGCTGCGGCTGCACGCGGTGCCCAATCCGCTCAGCAGCCGGACTGCGGGGAAGGCATGAACGACCCCCTGACCAGCCTGATCTCCGACCGTGCCGAGACAAGCCGACCGGTCTGCCTGTACGCCTATGACCTGGATACGTTAACCGAGCACGTCAGCCGGGTGGTCAGCGCGCTGCCGGACCGGTGCCGGATGTTCTACGCCATGAAGGCCAACAGCGCCGAGCCGCTGCTGCGCGCGCTGGCTCCGTTGGTCGCCGGTTTCGAGGTCGTGTCCGGTGGCGAGCTGGCCAAGGCCCGGGCAGTGGATCGGCGTATTCCGCTCATCTTCGGCGGACCTGCCAAGACGGAGGAGGAGATCGCGCAGGCACTGGCGCAGCAGGTCACCCGGTTCCACGCGGAGAGCGTCCTCGAACTGCACCGGATCTCCGCGGTGGCAGGCCAGGCCGGGCGGGTCGCCGAGGTGCTGCTTCGGGTCAACCTCACCGGCCCGTTCCCGGTCGCCACCGTCTCCATGGCCGGCCGACCCACCCAGTTCGGCATCGACGAACGCCTCCTGCCCGAGGCGGTCGACACCGCCCGGCGGCTCCCCCACCTGCGGCTGGCTGGATTCCACCTGCACTCGTTGTCCAACAACCTCTGTGCCGACGCCCACCTCGACATGCTCGACCTGTATTGCCGCACAGTGCTCGGCTGGGAACGCGAGTTCGGGCTGGCCTGCGAGGTGGTGAACTTCGGTGGTGGCATCGGCGTGAACTACGCGGACCTCGCCAAGCGGTTCGACTGGCCGTGCTTCACCCGGGGGCTGAGCCGTCTGGTCGAGCGTGCCGTCCCGGCGCATTGGCGAGAGATCGACTTCGAGTGCGGCCGCTTCCTCGTCGCAGCGTGCGGCTACTATGCGGTCGAAGTCCTGGACATCAAACGCAACCACGGGGTGAACTACCTGGTCGTACGCGGTGGCACACATCACTTTCGGCTGCCCGCATCCTGGCAGCACAGTCACCCTTTCACCGTCGTTCCCCTCGACCGGTGGCCACTGCCGTGCCCTCGCCCAGAGATTCGCGACCAACCGGTGACCGTGGTGGGTGAGCTGTGCACTCCGAAGGACGTACTCGCCCGCGAAGTCGTGGTGCCGCGGGTACGTGCCGGGGACGTGCTGGCGTTTCTCCACGCCGGGGCGTACGGCTGGGAGATCTCCCATCACGACTTCCTCAGCCACCCCCACCCAGACCACGTGTTTCTGCGCAACCACACGCCCCGCTGACCGTCTCGCGCCGCCCGGCCAACTTCGCGTCAGCTTGATGATCACTCCAGCGGTGCGTGCTCGCCGCCGGGCACGAGGAGGAGACCGCATGACGCCCTGGACCGACCGCCAGGTCCCCGCGCCCGCCGACCCGCTGCGGACTGGATCGCCTCGCGCCTCCGCCGAGCACGCTCATCTCGAGGCGCTGCTGCGCTGCTGGACCCGGGAGACCGGCATGCCGGTGCACCTGGGGCCGCTACAGATTGAGCTGCCCGCCACCGGGCTTACCCTAATCACCGAAGTCCGGTACGCGTCGGCCACCGGATGGCACCGGTTCGGTCCGGTGCGGCTGCAACGCGCCGACGGTGCCGACGCCGGTCCCGCAGACCCGGTGCTCGCCGTCGCGCTGGTCGCCACCGAGGCCATCGCCCGTGGCGGGGCCCGCCCCGGCGGCATCCCACCCGGCGAGCTGGCCGACCTGGTCGAGCGGACCGCAGACTCGGTGCGCAGGGTCGAGACGTTCCTGGCCGGAACCGAGGTGCGTGCCACGGACGACCCCTGCCGCGACGCTTTCTTGGACGCCGAGCAGGCGCTGCTGCTGGGCCACCTGCACCACCCAACCCCCAAGAGCCGGGACGGGATCACACCCGCCGAGGCCGCCGCGTGGTCGCCGGAGCTTCGCGGCTCGTTCCGGCTGCACTGGTTCGCCGCCGACCCGGCCGTGGTGTCGCAGGACGCGGTCGCTGGCTCCCCCGCGCTGCGCGGCCGGGACACCGATGCGTTGTTCGCCGACCTCGCCGAGGTCTCCGACGCCGACGGGCGGGTTCTGGTGCCCGCCCACCCGTGGCAGGCCCGGGACGCACTGCGTCGTCCCCGGGTGGCTGCGCTAGTTGAGGCCAGCCTGCTGGAACCGCTAGGGGAACGTGGGGCGCCATGGTGGCCCACCTCCTCGCTGCGAACGGTCTACCGGCCCGGTACCGAGGTGATGCTCAAGCTGTCTTTGGGGCTGCGGATCACCAACTCCCGACGCGAGTTGACCCGCAAGCAGCTGCGCCGCGGGGTGGAGGTACACCGCCTGCTGGACCTCGGTTACCTGGCGGCCACCGCCGCTGCGCACCCGCACTTCTCGATCGTCCGGGACCCCGGTTGGCTCGCGGTGGACGAGCCGCAGCGCGCCGGTGGCCCGAAGCTGACCGGCCTTGACGTCGCAGTTCGCGAGGTGCCTGAGGGGATCTCGGGCCTGCGCCCCCTGGTGGGATTGGTCGCCCCCCGCCCGCATCGCGGGTTGTCTCGGCTGGGTGAGCTGGTGGCCGCGGGCGGGCTGGACCCCACCGCGTGGGTCGTCTCCTATACCGACACGGTGCTGGTGCCGATGCTGCACCTCTACGCGGCCACCGGGATCGGTCTCGAAGCCCACCAGCAGAACACTCTGGTGCGCATTGCCCCGGACGGGCAGGCCATCGGAGGGGCGTTCCGGGACAACGAGGGCTACTACCTGGCGGCGTCGCGCCTGCCCGCGCTGCTACGGGCGCGCGGGAGCACGGAGTCCGCACTGGCCGTGGTCGACGACCGGATCGTCGACGACCGACTGTCCTACTACCTGCTGCGCAACCAGGCCCTGGCCGTGGTCGGTTGCCTCGCAGTGGACGGGCTGGCCGGTGAGCCCGAGCTGATGGATGCCATGATCGCCCGGCTGCGGGCTGCGCTGCCCGCGCTCGCGGCAGCAGGGCCGGACGGGGACCGGTTGGCCCAGCGATGGCTGACCGAACCCACCCTGCCGTGCAAAGGCAACCTGCTCACCCGGCTGCACGGCATCGACGAGGTGGACGAGGTGAGGGCTCCACGGGATGCCCAGTCGGTGTATCTGGACGCGCCGAACCCGCTAGTGGTGCGGTGATCCCTGCAGGCGGCAGATTACGCACCCGGATGCAGTCGTCATGTTACGCACCCGGATGCAGTCGTCATGCGCGGCTGCATCCAGAACGCGATCAGTGGCCGCGGATGATGCGACGGAGTTTGGGTAGCCGGTCAGCGAGGGCACGTTCGGCGCCGTGAGCGCTGGGGTGGTAGTAGTCGCGGCCGACTAGAGCGTCGGGGGGGTACTGCTGGGCGAGTACGCCGTCGGGCACGTCGTGGGGGTAGCGGTAGCCCTGTGCGTGACCCAGCCGCGTGGAGCCCGCGTAGTGCCCGTCACGCAGGTGAGCAGGAACTCCTCCAGTGGCCCCGGCGCGGACGTCGGCCTGGGCCGCGTCGATCGCGGTGATCACCGCATTGGATTTGGGTGCGGTGGCGAGGTGCACGGTGGCCTGGGCCAGCGCCAAGCGGCCCTCGGGCATCCCGATGAACTGCACGGCGTGGGCGGCGGCCACCGCGGTCTGCAGCGCTGTCGGGTCGGCCATCCCGATGTCCTCGCTGGCGTGCACCACCAGCCTCCGGGCGATGAACCGAGGGTCCTCTCCGGCCTCCACCATCCGCGCCAGGTAGTGCAGCGCTGCGTCCACATCGGACCCGCGGATCGCCTTGATGAACGCGCTGATCACGTCGTAGTGCTGATCCCCGGCCCGGTCGTAGCGCACCGCGGCCCGGTCCACCACGGACTCGACGGAGACCAGATCCACCACCGCGCCGCGCTTCGATTTCGCACCCCTTGAGGTCACCGCCTCGGCAGCGGTCTCCAGGGCGGTGAGCGCCCGTCGAGCGTCCCCGGCGGCGAGCCGCACCAGATGGTCCTCCGCTGCGGGCTCCAGCGTGATCGACCCGCCCAGCCCGCGCGGGTCTGTCAGGGCCCGCAGGATCAGCGTCCGCACGTCGTCATCGGACAACGGGTGCAACTGCAGCACCAGCGAACGGGACAGCAGCGGTGACACCACGGAGAAGAACGGGTTCTCGGTGGTCGCCGCGACCAGCAGGACGACCCGGTCCTCGACGGCGCCGAGCAGCGCATCCTGCTGGGTGCGGGAGAAGCGGTGCACCTCGTCGATGAACAGCACGGTGGCGTCACCGCCCTCGCGGCCCAGCCGGCGGCGCGCGGCGTCGATCACGGCGCGGACTTCCTTGACCCCGGCCGACAGCGCCGACATCGCCTCGAAGCGCCGCCCGGTTGCCTGCGAGACCAGCCGGGCCAGGGTGGTCTTCCCAGTCCCCGGCGGGCCGTACAGGATCACCGACGCCGCAGCACCTCCCTCGATCAGCCGGCGCAGGGGGCTGCCCGGCGCCAGCAGGTGATCTTGCCCGACGACCTCCTCCAGCGCGGCCGGCCGCATCCGTACCGCCAGCGGTGCCGACGCGGACAGTCGCTTTCCGGCACGCTCCTCGGCCTGCGCGGCGAACAACCCCTCAGCGAACAGCCCCTCATCGAACTGGGCGTCGTTACCTGACACACCGCGACGGTACCCTCGGGGGCAGCCCGAGCAGTTCCCGCAGCACCACCGCGGTGGCGTGCGGTACCAGGTCCCGGCCCCGCCGGGCCAACCATGGCACACCCCGGCAGACCAGCCAGGCGACATGGTGGGCGGTGGTCAGCTGCCGGCCTCCCGAGCAGGCCAGGTCGACCGGATGGGGCACCGCGATGCCGGCACCGGCGAGCAGGCCGGCGAAACTGGAGGCGAGCAGCCGGTGTCCGAGCTCGGAGGGGTGCAGACGGTCCACGCTCCACGCGGTGGTGTCGTAGACGCCGGGCATCAGATGCAGGTCCAGGCACAGCGCGCCGCGTCTGGTCACCACCTGCTCGATGGCGTCGTTGAGCTGCCCAACCCGGTGGTGCAGGGCACGGCGCAACGGGCCGGGCAGCCGGAACACCTGTCCGTGCTGGTGAAAGCGGGTGGTCACCACCACGGCACCACTGGCCTGCAGCGTGCTGACCGTGACGTCGAGGTCGTCGTGCAGCGCGACCGGATCGAAGTCCGAGCGCAGCGTGTCGTTCATCCCGGCCAAGATCACCGCGACATCAGGTCGCGCCGCCAACGCGGCTGGCAGCTGCCGGTGTCGCAGACCCCCCATCCGAGCACCGGTGAAAGACAGGTTGGTGTAGCGGGCCTCGCCCGCGGTACCCAGGGCCGCCGCGAGCAGCGGACCGAAGCCGCGCCAGCCGCCATCAGGAAGCGGGTCACCCAAGCCGACCGCGGCGGAGTCGCCGAGGACAGCCAGGCCGGCGACGCGACGGGTAGTCGGAACGTCGGGGACGGTGGGGAGCATTTCCACAGTCACCCGCCGATGATCACGCGCTTGGGCTCACCGGTGGTGAGGAACGGATGACGTGTTGAAGACGGCTTCGCGAACGATCCGTGCCGGCTCAGCGACCGGTCTCACCAAAAGGCCCAACTCATTGGAAGGCCGGGTACTCATTGGAAGGCCGGGTACCACGGGAGCGCGTCGCCGACGATGCGGAAGCGGCGGCGCAGCGCATCGGCGACGGTCACGGCATGCTCGGTGGTCGCCGGGTGCCCGACCCTGTTGGCGTCGGCGGCGAACCTCTCCCAGCGGTCAACCAGCAGCGCGCCGTGGTCGGCAACCGCGGTGTGCGGATTCAGCAGCCACCAGGTGCACAGCCAGGTCCACAGCAGCTGGCCGTCCAGCAGTCGCCGGGTCAGGACGGATCGGTCGTTCAGTTTCGGCCAGCTGCCGACCACCTCAGCATGCCAGGCCGACACCATCGCCTCTGCCATGCCCGGCGGAAACGTGAACGCCAGCGGAGACCAGGGCAACGGCGCGCGCAGTTGCGCGGTGTTGAGCAGTGCGGTGCGGAAACCGCCGCCCTCGAAATCGATGAACCGCACGGTCTTGCCGGCGACGACGGCGTTGTCGGGTCCCAGGTCGGCCGGGCTGAACGCGCGGTGCGGGTGGCCGTCGAGCATCTCAGCGGCCCGGCGCGCCTCGGCGACCGCGTCAGGCGGGCTGGCCACCTCCAGCTCTGTCTCCAGCAGCGCGGGCAGTCCGGTGACCGCGGCCCTACCGTGCTCAGCGATCGGGTCCCTGATCCTGGCTGCACCGAGCCGGCGCAGCAGTGCGGCGAAATCCGTTTCGCGGTCCCGGGTGGTGGCGTGCAGCCGACCCAAGGCGTGCGCCCAGTTCAGCAGAGCCTGCTCGGCGCGCGACGCGTCAGCGGCATACAGCAGGCTCGCCACGGTGCCCGAGCGGCCAAGATCTTCTAGCACGAGTAACCGCTGCACGCGGTCGCAGGCGATGAGCTCCGGGCCGGGCCGGTCCTGGTGCCGCAGGTCCTCGTGCAACAGGGCGGTGAACAGTTGACAGCTCGCGGCCTCCAGCGCGAACGGATCCACCCCGCCCACTGGTGCTGGTGCCGGGCTGTGCTTGACGACCAGCGTCCGAGGCAGCGTGAACGGGGTGTGGGCCACCCGGACACGCACCACCGTGGAACGACCGCTGCCACCGAGGTGCTCCGGATCGGCGAGCTGGACCCGAGCTCCGAGCCGCGCACTGAGCAACCGCTCGGCGGCGCACAGCGCGCGCTGCACCGCCATCCCGGATGCGTCATCGGTACCGGGAACGGGATCGAGGGGATCCGCAAAATCCGTGCTCATCGCCATCCACCCTATCCGTTTTGGGCCCGGAGGCGACGGGATCGAGCGACGTCAGCCCGGCGACAGCGGACGGCATCTGTCGTATGGAGGACTCCCGGGTCGATCAGCCCCAGCCTATTCGCCGAGCAGCGCGCCGCTGCGGCAATGAGGCAGGCCAAGGCCCCGCATGACGGTGAGGTGGACCGCGCCGGAGTTATTGCGCAGGCTGTCGAGCACCGCGTCGGTCGCCTCCGCCGGGCAGGTGACGCGCAGGTGCAGCACCTGCTACCCCGTCACGGAAGGCTCCGCATCCACCCCGGCCTCGCTGCGCTGCTCACGAGTGATCGGGGCGGGGGCGCCGGTGAGCGGGTCGAGCCCACCGCCGGACTTGGGGAAGGCGATGACCTCGCGCAGCGAATCGGCGCCGGCGAGCAGCATGCAGATCCGGTCCCAGCCGAAGGCGATCCCTCCGTGTGGCGGGGGGCCGTAGCGGAAGGCCTCCAGCAGGAAACCGAACTTCTCCCGCGCCTCGTCGTCGGAGATCCCGAGCACCCGGAACACTCGCTGCTGCACGTCGGGCTGGTGGATACGGATCGAGCCCCCGCCGATCTCGTTGCCGTTGCAGACGATGTCGTAGGCGTAGGCCAACGCAGAGCCCGGCTCCTGCTCGAAGCGGTCGCGCCACTCCGACGTCGGTGCGGTGAATGGGTGGTGCACCGCGGTCCAGCGGCTGTGCCCCACGGCGACGTCCCCGGAGCGGGCTACGGGTTCGAACAGCGGCGCGTCAACCACCCAGACAAACGACCACGCCGACTCGTCGATCAGCCCGCATCGCCGGCCGATCTCCACCCGGGCGGCACCCAGCAGAGCACGCGCGTCGGCCGGATCGTCGGCGGCGAAAAAGACGCAGTCGCCGGGGCTGGCGCCGACTGCCTTGGCCAAACCCTCCCGCTCGTGCTCGGCGAGGTTGCGGGCCACCGGGCCGGAAAGCTCACCATCCGCGCCAACCAGTACGTAGGCAAGGCCTTTGGCACCCCGCTGCTTGGCCCACTCCTGCCAGGCGTCCAGCTGCCGGCGCGGCTGGCTTGCGCCGCCGGGCATCACGACCGCCCCGACGTAGGGCGCCTGGAACACGCGGAACGGGGTGTCGATGAAGTAGCCGGTGAGCTCGGTGAGCTCCAGCTCGAAGCGCAGGTCCGGCTTGTCGGTGCCGTAGCGGGCCATCGCGTCGGCGTAGCTCAGCCGCGGGATCGGCAGCGCGATCTGGTGGTCGGCCAGCTCTGACCACAGCGCGGCGGTCACCTTCTCGCCGAGCGCGATCACGTCGTCCTGCTCAACGAAGCTCATCTCGATGTCGAGCTGGGTGAACTCGGGCTGCCGATCGGCGCGGAAGTCCTCGTCGCGGTAGCACCGGGCAATCTGGTAGTACCGCTCCAGGCCGGCGACCATGAGCAGCTGCTTGAACAGCTGCGGCGACTGCGGCAGCGCGTACCAGCACCCGGGCTGCAGCCGCGCCGGAACCAGGAAGTCCCGTGCGCCCTCCGGGGTGGACCGGGTCAGGGTCGGGGTCTCCACCTCGAGGAAGTCCTGCTCGTGCAGCACCGTGCGGGCGATCCGGTTGGCCTCGCTGCGCAGTCGCATCGCGGCGGCCGGGCCGGGCCGGCGCAGATCAAGATAGCGGTGCCGCAGCCGAACCTCCTCGCCGACCTCCAGGTGCTCGTCGAGCTGGAACGGCAGCGGGGCCGACTCGCTGAGCACCGTCAGTTCCTCGGCGGTGATCTCGATGCCGCCGGTGGGGATCTCCGGGTTGTCGTTGCCCTCGGGGCGCATCGCCACGGTGCCGGTGACCTGGATGCAGAACTCGGCGCGGAGCCGGTGCGCCCGCTGCGCCATCTCGCCCTCTCGGAACACCACCTGAGCCGTCCCGGCCTCGTCCCGCAGGTCGATGAAGATCACGCCACCGTGGTCTCGGCGGCGGGCGACCCACCCGGCGAGGGTGACGGTGTGCCCGGCGTGCTCGGCACGCAGCGTGCCGGCAGGGTGGGTGCGCATCACGGAAGTGGGCTCCTCGATCTCCGACGATGGAACCCTGCCAGGCTAATCGGGTCCCGAACCCGCTTCTCCGCCCGTCCCCAGCTCACCCGAGCCGTACCGGTGGGCGAGCTGGGCCACCCGAGCGGAAATGCTGCGCTGGTAGGCCTTGGGAGCGTAGGCGCCGTCGCCGTAGAGATCCCGGTAGCGGGGCAGGAGTTCGGGGTGCTCGCGTTCCAGCCAGGCGAGGTACCACTCCCGCGCGCCGGGACGCAGGTGAAGCACGATTGGGGTGACGCTGCGCGCGCCGGCCGCCGCAATGGCCCACACCGTCGCCTCCAGCTGGCTGGGCGAGTCGGTGAGGTACGGCAGGACCGGCGCCATCAACACCCCGCACCCGATGCCCGTATCGGTGAGCGTGCGACACACGCTGAGCCGGGCGCGGGGCGCGGGCGTGCCAGGCTCGACCTGCCGCCACAGCGCCTCGTCGACGAATCCCACGGAGACGTTGACCGACACGTCGGTGACCTCCGCAGCCTCCCGGAGCAGGTCGAGGTCGCGCAGCACCAGAGTGCCCTTGGTGAGGATCGAGAATGGGTTCCGCGCATCCCGCAGCGCCTCAATGATTCCGGGCATCAGGCGGTAGCGCCCCTCGGCCCGCTGGTAGGGGTCGACGTTGGTGCCCATCGCGATGTGGTTCCCCGCCCAACGCGCGGAGGCGAGCTCCTTGCGCAGCAGCTCCGGCGCGTTGACCTTCACCACGATCTTCGAGTCGAAGTCGATTCCTGTGTCGAGATCGAGGTACTCGTGCGTCCGCCGGGCAAAGCAGTACCGGCAGGCATGACTGCAGCCCCGGTAGGGGTTGAGCGTCCAGCTGAAGGGCATGCGGGAGGCGCCCGGTACCTTGTTGACGATCGAGCGGGCTCGCACCTCGTAGAAGGTCATCCCGCGGAACTCCGGGGTGTCGAAGGTGCGCGTGATGACGTCGCCCACCCCGAACAGCGCGTCCTGGGCGGACTGGTCGGACAGCGTCAGGTTGTCCCATCGCATCGGCCCACCATATCGAACCGATGTTCGATTCGCTAGGAACACGGGTGCACCGAGCAGAGAGGGACACCCCGTCGATGAGTGCAACTCGCCCGACGAATGCACCTGGCCGCACGAGCGGCAGGCACCACTACCGGGACACTGCTGAACCAGTCCCGCCGAAACTGGGCCATGGCCACGGGCACGGGCCGGCACCACCGGCCTCTCGCCGGGTCCGGATGCTGCTGGGCGCGGTACTGGTGCCGGTCGCGCTGGCCACCCTGGTCGGGCTGTGGCTGACCTGGCCGGGTGACACGCCCCGCAGCGGTGCCGACATCGGGTTCGGGCAGCGGCCGGTACACGGCGAGGTGTTGGCGGCGACGTCCGCTCCCTGCACCAGCGGCAGCGCGGGCGTCGGCGAGAGTGTGGCTGCCGACCAGGCCAAGAGGTGCATCTCTCTCGACGTGCAGCTCACCGACGGCAACTCACCGGGTGTGACGATCCAGCAGGTGCTCCCCGACGAGCCGAGCACGCCGCGGTTCACCGTCGGTGACCATGTCGTACTCGCTTACACCGGCGGAAATCCCTCCGAATCAGGCTCATACCTGGTCCAGGACTTCCAGCGCGGTCCCTCGATGTTGTGGCTGGCCGGATTGTTCGCCGCCGCGGTGCTGCTGCTGGGTCGGTGGAGAGGCCTCGCGTCGCTGACCGGGCTCGGCTTCAGCTTCCTGGTGCTGGTGGCCTACCTGTTCCCGGCGATCCTGACCGGCGGGGACCCGGTGATCGTCGGCGTGCTGGCCGCCAGCGTGATCATGTTTGGCGTGCTGTATCTCACCCACGGCGTCAGCGCCCAGACCTCCAGCGCAGTGCTGGGCACGGTGTTGAGCCTGGCTTTGATCGGCATGCTGGGTACCGCTTTCTCCGCGGCCACCCAGCTGACCGGGCTGGACGACGACAGCGCCAACCTCATCAGGGTGCTGGGCCACGGGGTGGACGCCCGGGGGTTGCTGCTCGCCGGAATGATCATCGGTGCGCTGGGCGTGCTCGACGATGTCACGGTCACCCAGACCAGTGCGGTGTGGGAACTACGCCGGGCCAATCCCGCCCTGGGTACCCGGGCCCTCTACACCGCCGCGTTACGGATCGGACGGGACCACATCTCCTCGGCGGTGAACACTCTGGCGCTGGCCTACGCCGGTGCCGCACTACCCGTACTGCTGACCTTCTCGCTGTCCGGACAGAGCTTCGGCACGCTGATCACTGCCCAGAACGTCGCCCAGGAGGTGGTGCGCACCCTGGTGGGCAGCATCGGGCTCGTCGCCGCCGTCCCGATCACCACGGCGATCGCCGCGGTCGTCGCCCAACGCGACGACATCGACTCCGCTGCGTAGGACTGAAGAGTCGCCGGGCTATGCAATCACTCGTCACGGAATCGACGGGTTGGTAGTCGTTTGCGACGCCGCCCGGATGCTCACAGACCCCGGGATCGCCCGGGTGCGGCGAGGCCGTGCAGGAATGGGTTGCTGGCGCGTTCCCGGCCGATGGTGGTGTGCGGGCCGTGGCCGGGTAGCACGACGGTCTCGTCGTCGAGCACGAGGATCTTGTCCCGAAGCGAGGCAAGCATCTGTTCGTGGTTACCGCCGGGTAGGTCGGTTCGCCCGATCGAGCCGGCGAACAGGGTGTCCCCGGAGACCAGCAGACCGGTCCCGTTGCCGGCCGATCGGAACGTCACCGATCCTCGGGTGTGTCCGGGGGTGTGGTCAACCATGAACGTTAGCCCGGCCAGCTCCAAGGACGTCCCATCGTCCAGCGCGCGCACTTCACGTGGCTCGCGCAGCTGGACCCGGCCGCCGAAGAACTGCCGCGCGTCGGCTGAGAGCGCGCGCATCGGATCGGACAGCAACACGCGGTCCTCAGGGTGGATCCAGGCCGGGATGTCATGGCCGTCGCATACCGGAGTCACAGCGAAGATGTGATCGAAATGCCCGTGGGTGAGTAGCACCGCCACCGGGTCGAGCCGGTGACGGTGCAGCAGCTCGTCCAGTGCCTGCTCCGAACCCTCCCCGGGGTCGACCACCACACACGGGCCGCCCGGCTTGGCAGCGAGCACGAAGCAATTGGCTTGGAAGGAGCCGGCGGGGAAACCTGCGACGAGCACGGCGGTCCTCTTCCCTGAGGAGGTGGGAGATAGGCCCAGCCTAAGGGAGCGCACGTCAGGTAAGTCTGATGTCCGCCTCACCTGCGACCCAATTAGACTGCCCGACGACCGTTGCCCCAGTTACAGTTACCCCCGTTACAGGAGTCCTGGTGCCCACGAACGAGCAGCGCCGCGCGGCGGCCAAGCGCAAACTGGACCGCCAGCTCGCCCGCCGCGCGGAGCGGGCCAAGGCGCGCTACGCGCGGCGGTACGCGGTAGGGGGCGGCGCGGCCGCAGTGGTGCTGGCGATCGGTGTCGTGGTGCTGATCACGACACTGAGCGGTCGTGATCAGCCGGTCAACACCGCCACGAAACCAGAGCCCTCAGCGAAGCCCGCCAGCCAGCTGGTCACCCCGCCGACCCGGCCGCAGCCACTGCCCGCCTCGGTCGATTGCCAGTACCCGGCCGGGCAGGCCCCCGCCAAGCCGGTGAACGCCCCGCAAGCCGGCCCCACCACCGCCACGGGCACGGTGTCCGCGACCATGCAAACCTCGGCCGGCCCGATCGGCCTCACCCTGGACCGGGCGCTTGCCCCGTGCACCGTGAACAGCTTCATCAGCCTGGCTCAGCAAGGCTTCTACTCCAACAGCCCGTGTCACCGGCTGGTCACCACCCCGGGGCTGCAGGTGCTGCAATGCGGCGACCCGACCGGGTCCGGCACCGGGGGACCCGGATACACCATCCCCGACGAGGTGTTCAAGGAGCTCACCTACCCACGCGGGTACGTGGCGATGGCCAAAACCAGCCAACCCAACAGTGGCGGCAGCCAGTTCTTCCTGATCTATGGCAACTCCCAGCTCCCGCCCGACTACACCGTCTTCGGCACAGTCTCCCCAGACGGCCTCAAGGTCATCGACGAGATAGCCAAGGCGGGCAGCGAAGGGTCGCAGGGTGACGGCAAGCCCAAGCAGCCCGTCACGATCACGTCCGTCGACGTCACGAAATAAGAACGCGGCTCTCAGAAAAAGACTCAGTTCGACGAGGTGACGCGGTAGACGTCGTAGACGCCTTCGATGTTGCGCACCGCGCGGAGCACATGCCCGAGGTGTTTGGGGTCACCCATCTCGAAGGAGAACCGGCTCACCGCTACCCGATCCCGGGTCGTGGTGACCGATGCGGACAAGATGTTCACCCGCCCGTCGGCAAGCACCTTGGTGACGTCGGACAGCAGGCGGTGCCGGTCCAGTGCCTCGACCTGGATCCCGACCAGGAACACCGAGGAGGACGACGGCGCCCACTCCACGTCGCACAACCGCTCGGGCTGCGCCCGCAGCGAGTCGGCGTTGGTGCAGTCCGTGCGGTGCACGCTGACCCCGCCGCCACGGGTGACAAACCCCAGGATCTCGTCGCCCGGCACCGGTGTACAGCATCGGGCGAGCTTGGCAAGGATGTCCCCGGCGCCACACACCCGCACGCCGGAGTCGCCGGCCGGCTGACGGTGCGCAACAGTGGAGGGGGTGGCCCGCTCCGCCAGGACTTCCTCGGCGCCTTCCTCCCCACCGAGCAGCGCTACCAGGCGCTGCACCACATGACGGGACGAGGCGTGGTGCTCGCCAACGGCGGCGTACAGACCACTGACGTCGGGATAGCGTAGCTCTCGGGACACCGCGACCAGCGACTCCGCGGAGACCAACCGCTGCACCGGTAGCCCAACCCGGCGCAGTTCCTTGGCGATGGCATCCTTGCCGGCCTCGATGGCTTCCTCGCGACGCTCCTTGGCAAACCACTGCCTGATCTTGGCCCGGGCCCGCGGTGACGCGACGAAGGACAGCCAGTCCCGGCTGGGCCCGGCACCCCCAGCCTTCGACGTGAAGATCTCGACGACCTCGCCGTTCTCCAGCTGCCGTTCCAGCGCAACGAGCCGGCCGTTGACCCGCGCGCCGATGCAACGGTTACCGACTTCGGTGTGCACCGCGTAGGCGAAGTCGACCGGCGTGGAACCCGTTGGCAACGTGATGACGTCGCCCTTGGGGGTGAAGACGAAGATCTCGCGGGTGGCCAGGTCATAGCGCAGCGACTCGAGGAACTCACCGGGGTCGGCGGCCTCCCGCTGCCAGTCCAGCAGCTGGCGCATCCAGGCAATCTCGTCGACATCCACAGTTCCGTTGTGGGTGCCGCGGGTCTCCTTGTACCGCCAGTGCGCGGCGATGCCGTACTCCGCAGTTCGGTGCATGTCGCGGGTGCGAATCTGCACCTCCAACGGTTTACCGTCAGGCCCGATCACGGTGGTGTGCAGCGACTGGTAGACCCCGAACCGGGGCTGCGCGACATAGTCCTTGAAGCGACCGGGCATCGGCTGCCACACCGAGTGCACCACGCCGACCGCGGCGTAGCAGTCGCGCACGTCGTCGACCTTGATCCGCACTCCGATCAGGTCGTGGATATCATCGAAATCGCGGCCCCGGACGATCATCTTCTGGTAGATCGAGTAGTAGTGCTTGGGCCTGCCCTCGACGGTTGCGGTGATCCGCGAACCGGACAACTGCGCTGAGACTTCGTCGATCACGGCCCGCAGGTAGGTGTCGCGTGACGGAGCCCGATTGGCGACCAGACGGACGATCTCGTCGTACTTCTTCGGGTGCAGGATCGCGAAGGAAAGGTCCTCCAGCTCCCATTTGATAGTGGCCATACCCAGCCGGTGCGCCAACGGGGCAAATACCTCGAGTGTCTCTTTGGCCTTGCGGGCCTGCTGCTCCGGTGGCAGGAAGCGCATGGTGCGCATGTTATGTAGCCGGTCTGCCAGCTTGATCACCAGCACCCGCGGGTCGCGGGCCATCGCGATGACCATCTTGCGAATGGTCTCGGCCTCGGCGGCGGCGCCGAGCTTGACCTTGTCGAGCTTGGTGACGCCGTCAACGAGGTGCGCGACCTCATCACCAAAATCCTCGGTGAGACGGGGCAGCGAATAGTCGGTGTCCTCCACGGTGTCGTGCAGCAGCGCGGCCACCAGCGTAGTGGTGTCCATCCCCAGCTCGGCGAGGATCGTCGAAACCGCCAACGGATGGGTGATGTAAGGATCGCCGGACTTGCGCTGCTGGTCGGAGTGCTTATCCTCGGCGACGTCATAGGCCCGTTGCAGCAGTGCGAGATTAGCCTTGGGATGCAGCTCCCGGTGCACCACGGCGAGCGGTTCGAGCACCTGCCGGACCGGACCGGGCCGCTGCGCGGTGATCCGCCGCGCAAGCCGCGCCCGAACCCGCCGGGTCGCCGACGGCAGCTTCGCAGCGACTGTGGCCGCGTCCGGCTCGACCGGCGGAGCAGCGGTTCGCTGCAGTTCCTGGCTCAACCACGCTCTCCCGCCACCTGGTGACCGTCAGATATTCAGCGTACCGCCGCGTTTCACGCCGGTTCTCCACTGGACCCGGGGAATCTCGCGCTTTGTCAAATAGTCAACAGAGCGTGCAACGACCGGCCGCGCAACCGGTCCCGGCCCCGAAGCGGGGCAATCTCCAGCAGCACCGCGATGCCGCTGACTGCGGCGCCGGCCCGCTCGACCAGCGCGCAGGCCGCCGCCACTGTGCCCCCGGTGGCCAGCACATCGTCGACCACCAGGACGCGCTGCCCCGGCCGCAGGGTGCCGTCAGCCAGTTCCAGCGCGGCGTCGCCGTACTCCAGGGTGTAGGACTCGCGGTCGCAGACCACGGGTAGTTTGCCCGGCTTGCGGACCCCGACCACACCGGCCCCCACGGCGTAGGCCGCGGCGGCACCGAGCAGGAACCCGCGAGCCTCCACCCCGACCACAACCTCGACCTGGTGGACCGGGGAAACCAGCGCGTCCACCACCGCTCGGAACGCAACCGCGTCGGCGAACACGGGTGCAAGATCCCGGAAGAGCACACCAGGTTCCGGGAAGTCCGGGACTTCGCGGATCAGCGGCACGACCAGGCCTGGCAGGTCGTCCACGTTCGACCCGGGGAGCACACCGCGGATCTTACCTGCTGCTGCGCTCCTCCCCAGTAGACCCACCCGTCTTCGCGGTATCCTTCGGCTGCTGCTCGGTCTGTCGGACCGGTGCCGCCTGCCCCCGGTCCCACGGGGCCGCCTGGCGCGGAAGCTTCTTCGAAGACTCGACGTTCTTCGGAGACTGAACGTCCCTCGGGGGTGAAACATCCTTCTGAGGCTTGGCCTTTTCCAGGATCGGGATCAACGCCTGGAGCGACGTAGGCACCTCGATCGACCCAGGCACCTGCACTGGCATCATTCCCGACGGGATCCCGGTCGACTCCGGCGTCTGCCGTTTCATGACCGGCGGCGAGCAGGGCTCGTGTTCTGCCATCGGCATCGGAGCGCACGCCCGTGCGGGCGCAGATCGGGCCCGGGCAGCCTCGTCCGTATAGACGGATGGGTCTGGGTGCTCACCTATCGCGATCTGAGGATTGGGCCCGGGCATCGACGGCCCGGGGATCGACGGAACTAGCGGGTAGTCCTTGCCCGGCCGTGCCCTGGCGACGGGAAGCTGCCCGGCGGGCGCGGTATGCGGGGGGCGATCCGCCAGCGGACCCTTGGTCACGGCACGCACCGGCGAAGTGCCGGGAGCGGGTTCGGGGAACGCCCGCACTGGCGGCCTCGCACTTGAGCCGAAGATACTGCCTCCCGGCAGTATGACCGCTAGCGGCGGGCTGGCCAAGCCCGCGGCCAGCACCAGCGCACCGCCCACAACCGCAGCCAGCCCGAGCGGCCGCCGGTGTTCCGAACCCGCGCCGCCGCGCCGGCCATCCGGCATGGAAATCTCCGGCAGCGCTGACTGGTTGGTCAGCAGTCTGGCCAGCTCGCGTCGCCCGCGCTGTTCCCATCCAGCGCCCACCCAGTGGGATGCTGCCTCAGCAACCTCAGCGAGGAGGCTCCGCGCGTCGGGTCGGCGGTGCGGATCCTTGGCGAGACCACTGCACACCAGTTCGCGAACCGGCCCGGGAATCGCGTCGATGGGAGGTGTGCTCTGTTCGTGCTTGGCCGAGAGCTCGGCCGAGCGATCGCCGTAGAAGGGTGGCGCCCCGATCAGGCACTCGAAGAACGTAACCGTAGCGGCGTACAAGTCCCCCGCCGGGGTAGCCTCATGCCCACTCCACTGTTCGGGAGCCAGATAGAAGGGTGTCGACCGGGCGAGCAAGCGTCGGCCGTGAGCGGTCCAGAGTCCGAAATCGACGAGTCGGACCGGACCGGAAGGCGTGAGGACCACACTTTCCGGTTTGATGTCGCCGTGTGCCACACCGGCGGCGTGACCCGCCGCGAGACCACGCAGCGAGTCGCTGAGCACGACCAGCGCTGCCTCGGTGCCGACGGCGCCGTGCGCGAGGAGCAGATCACGCAGCGACGTGCCGTGGACATGGTCACCGACGACGGCCGCACCCTGCTGACCCTCGACGTAGCGGTGAACGCCGACAATTCGGGTGTCCCGGACCCGTGCCAGCCGAGCAAACTCACGTGCGAACCGGGTGCGGAACTCAGTGTCGGTGAGCAATTCGTGGGAAAGGTAGGTGACCGCGAGGGACCTGCGGGTGATGTGGTGGCGGGCCAGCACCCGTCGGCCTACCAGGTCTTCACGCACCTCCCGGAGATGCACAACACCCGGAACGGACCACGCTGCCATCCCCGATCCTCCCTGGTCGCGCTCACGGTGCCGCCCCGTGTCCCTCACTCCCCGGAGCGTAATCCGGCGCCTGACTACAGAGCGTTCTATCAAACCGGGCTAGAGGCAAGTGCCTGAGGCGACAACTCACCAAATAGATGGTCGAGTGTGACGACAAGACGACACTTCGTTACCACGCTGCTACAGTCAGTCATCAACCCAGCGTCGTCAACCCAGCAATACTCGCCAGTTAACGGCCTGATGACCTGCTGGCCTTGCCGGAGGATCTGCCGCTCTTGCCGGTGGGGCGCCCCCGCCGCCGCCCTACCGGTGCGGTTTTGCCGACCCTGGCTGGCACGCCGGCGACAGCCGCCATCGTGTCCTGCGCACGGGTTCCAGAGCCGGTCGTCGCCGCGGGGACCTCGTCGTCGTGGTTAGCCGTGGCTTTGCGGGCCAGCTTCTCCCGCCGCTGCGCGACCCGCTCGGCTTGCTGCCGGTAGACCGGCCTGCGCATGGTGAGGTCTACCACCAACGGTGTCGCCAGAAAAATCGAGGATATCGCCCCGGACGCGATGCCGACCAACTGCACCAGGGCGAGGTCCTTCAGCGTCCCGACGCCTAGCAGGCCGACGCCGATCACCAGCAGGCCAACCACGGGAAGCACCGCGATCAAGGAGGTGTTGATTGAACGCATCAGGGTCTGGTTAACCGCGAGGTTGGCGGCCTCGCCATAGGTTCGTCGGGTCAGCCCGAGCAGCCCGCGGGTGTTCTCCTGGACCTTGTCGAACACGACGACAGTGTCATACAGCGAGAACCCGAGGATGGTGAGCAGGCCGATGACCGACGCCGGCGTCACCTCAAAGCCGACCAGCGAGTAGATCCCCGCGGTCACCAGCACGTCGTGCACCAATGCCACCAGCGCGGCCAGCGCCATCCGAGGCTCGAAGTACACCGCGAGGAACACGGTCACCAGGCCGAGGAACACCAGCAACGCGATCAGCGCCTGCCGGCTGATCTCGCCGCCCCAGGTTGCGCTCACCGCACTGTCGCTGATCGCCTGTTCACTGGGCCGTCCGTCGCTCCCGAGCGGACGCAACTGCTCGTACAGCGCCTTCTTCAGGACGAACGATTGCCGGGTTTCCAGCGACTCCGTGCGGATCAGGATGCTCGCTGCGGAACCGGTACCGACGGTCTGCACCGACTCCGGCAGCCGGCCCACCGTGTCACTGAAGACCTGCTCGACCTGCTGGGTGGAGATCGGGCCGCGCTCCCCCTGGGCCGGGAGCTGTACCCGGGTGCCGCCCACAAAGTCGATACCAAGGTTGAACCCGCGTAGCAAGAAGATGGAGGCTAGGCAGACGGCGACGAGTAGACCGGAGATCGCGTACCAGATCCGCCGCCGCCCGACGATGTCGAACGCACCGGTTCCCCTGTAGAGGCGCGCCAGCGTACTTGCCACCTCAGGACCCCTTCCCCGCGGTCGCCAGCTCCGATCGACTTGCGGCTCCGGCCCGCTGCGCGGCCCCGAGTCCGGACAGCCCAGGTTGGGACAGCAGCCGGGAGTGTGACGCCATCGCCACCAGTGGATGCGTCACCAGGAAGACCACCACCAGGTCCAGCACGGTCGACATGCCGAGGGTGAAGGCGAAGCCCTTAACCTGCCCTACCGCAAGAACGTAGAGCACCGCAGCGGCCAGGAAGCTCACCGCATCAGCCGACAGGATAGTGCGGCGGGCCCGGACCCAGCCCCGGGGCACTGCGGACCGGAACGTCCGGCCATCCCGGACCTCGTCCTTGAGGCGCTCGAAGAAGATCACGAAGGAATCCGCGGTGATACCAATGGCGACGATCAAGCCGGCGACACCGGCCAGATCCAGGGTGAACCCGATCCATCGCCCGAGCAGCACCAGCACGGCGTAGACGATCAGTCCGGACAGCGCCAGGGACAATATGGTCAATATCCCGAGCGCCCGGTAATAGAACAGGCAGTAAACGAACACCACGGCCAGCCCGAGCGCCCCGGCGAGGAGTCCCGCACGCAACGAGGCCAGGCCCAAGGTGGCCGAGACGGTCTCGGACTCCGACGACTGGAAGGACAGCGGCAACGAACCGTACTTGAGCACATTGGCCAGGTTCTGGGCCTCGGCTTGGGTGAATCTGCCAGTGATGCTGGTCTGCTGGCCTGGCAGGATAGCACCCCTGATCTGCGGCGCCGACACCACCACACTGTCTAGCAGGAACGCGGCCTGCTTGCCGACGTTGTTCGCGGTGTACTGCGCCCAGATATCCTCGCCCTGGCGGTTGAAGTTCAGCCGTACTTCGTACCCTGTGCCGTCGGGATTCAAACCTGACGCCGCGTTGGAGACCTGCTCGCCGGACATGAACGCAGGACCCAGCACATACTTGGCAGTGCGGTTCTGGTCGCAGGTGATCAACGGCAGGTTCGGGTCGTCGTTGCCGCGTAAGGGGTTGGGAGCAGTGCAGTTCAGTGCGGCCAGCGCCTGCTGCTGCACTGCCGGGTCCTGGCTCTGCAGCCGCTCGCGGGCCTGCCGGATCTGCACTGCGACCTCAGGGTTGGCCGAATCCGCTGGGGCCTTGCCGACCGGGGCCGGCGGGCTGGTCGACGGTGTGGCGGGCGCCGGAGATACCGAGGGGGTCGGAGGTGGAGTCGGCTCGCCCGACGGCGGCGGCTGTAGCTGCTGCGGCAGGACCGGTGCCGGCGCACCCCCAGGGGCATGTGGTTGGCCGGAGACGCCGGGTGGGACCGGCCCACTACCGTTCGGAGCCTGACCACCCGGAGCCTGACCACCCGGGCCGGCCCCTGGAGCCTGGCCACCTGGAGTCTGGGCACCCGGAGCCGGCTCGGCTGGTAGCTCGTCGATCACCGGCCGGAAGTACAGCTTGGCGGTCTGGCCGAGGGTGCGGGCCTGGTCGCCGTTCTCGCCCGGCACCGTGATGATCAGGTTGTTTCCGTCCAAGACGACCTCTGCCCCGCTCACCCCGATGCCGTTGACCCGTTGCTCGATGATCTGGCGAGCTTGGTCCAGCGACTCCCGCGACGGTGGCCGGCCGTCGACGGTGCGGGCGGTGAGGGTCACCCGGGTGCCACCCTGCAGGTCGATGCCCAGTTTGGGGGTCGGATTCCCTCCGCCGGTGAAGAAGACCAGCGAGTAGAGGATAGCGACGATCCCAGCGAAGATCGCCAGGTTTCGCCAGGGACGGACTTTCCCGGCCGGTGGTGCCACGGTGGGTGGTTCTCCTCGTTCACAGCTGACTAACGTCGGGCGCCATTACCGGCGACCTGCCGCGGTCTCCCCTGCCGCGGTCCCCACTGTGCCAGGGCCGTCACCGGCGCGTGCGATGGGGATCGGACGCGGGGCGTACCTCCCCGCATCAGGTCAGGTCAGGTCGGGACTTGTCGGTGCGAGCGCTGTCGTCGATGGGGGGTGCCAGCGGCGCGTTGGTGGTTGGGGGCTCGTCGTCCCCGGTGATCTTCTCCCGGATCGCGGCGCGCAACCAGGTAGTGCGCACCCCCGGGGCGATCTCCAGGTCGATCGTAGTTTCGTCAGAGCTATCCACAACAGTGCCGTGCAGGCCGGACGTGGTCATCACCCGATCACCGTCCGTCAGCGAGCTCTGCAGCCGCTGCGCCTCAGCCATCGCTCGTTTCTGCCGGCGGGCATTGAAGATCACGAAGCTCAGCAGCAACACGAGCAGCGCGAGGAACAGCAGTTGGTCCATCATTCTCCGATCACGACCAGTTTGGCAGGCCCGAGTGTGCCAGGTCTCGCCCTCGCAAGCAGATCTCGGTGTTGATGCTTCGGTATTGATGGTTCGACCCTGCAAGCAGGCCTCAAGTGTCGAACAGTGTCGGTGTGGGGTCCCCGGGAGCGTCGGCGGGCGGCTCCAGCTGCAGATGGCGCCAGGCGGCGGCGGTAGCCACCCGGCCGCGGGGGGTGCGGGCGAGCATACCGGCGCGGACCAGGAACGGCTCGCACACCTCCTCCACGGTAGCCGGTTCCTCGCCCACCGCGACGGCGATGGTGGACACCCCGACCGGTCCACCGCCGAAGGTGCGCACCAGCGCGGTGAGTACGGCGCGGTCCAGTCGGTCCAGCCCGAGCTGATCGACGTCATAGACGGCCAGGCCGGCGCGGGCCACCTCAAGGGTGATCGCGCCGTCGGCGCGAACCTCGGCGTAGTCCCGTACCCGACGCAGGAGCCGGTTAGCGATCCGGGGCGTGCCCCGGGAACGGGCGGCGATCTCGGTGGCGCCGTCGGGGCGCAGGTCCACGCCGAGGATGCCGGCCGAGCGGCGCAGCACCAGCTCCAACTCGTCAGGCTCGTAGAACTCCATATGGGCGGTGAACCCGAACCGATCCCGCAGCGGGCTGGTCAGCGCACCGGACCGGGTGGTGGCCCCGACCAGGGTGAAGGGGGCAATTTCCAGCGGGATCGAGGTGGCCCCGGGACCCTTGCCGACCACCACGTCGACCCGGAAGTCCTCCATCGCGAGGTAGAGCATCTCCTCGGCGGGCCGAGCCACCCGGTGGATCTCGTCGATGAACAGCACGTCACCCTCGACGAGGTTGGACATCATTGCGGCGAGGTCCCCGGCGCGCTCCAGAGCCGGCCCCGAGGTGACCCGGATCGGGCTGCCCAGCTCCGCGGCAATGATCATCGCGAGGCTCGTCTTGCCCAGCCCTGGCGGGCCGGACAGCAGCACATGGTCCGGCGTGGCGCCGCGCCGCCGAGCACCCTCCAGCACCAGTTCGAGCTGCTCCCGTACCCGGGCCTGCCCAATGAACTCGGATAATCGACGTGGCCGCAGAGCCGTCTCGAGCTCGGCGTCGGCCGGATCCACCTCGGCCGCGAGTGGTCCCGGTGTGGTCACCGGTTGCGTCCCAGCCGAGTCAGCGCGCTGCGCAACACCTCCGAGGTATCGGTGGCCTCCCGTTCGGATTCGGCCAGCACCGCGTCGACAGCCTGCTCGGCCTGCCGGGCCGCGAAGCCGAGCCCGACCAGCGCCTCGGTCACCTGGGTCCGCGCTGCCGAACTGCCGCATGCAGCCGGTCCCGATGCGGCCGGCGCGCGCACCCCGACCTTGTCCCGCAGCTCCACAACGAGCCGCTCCGCACCCTTGCGTCCGATCCCGGGCACCCGGGTGAGCACGGTGAGGTCTCCCTCCGCGAGCGCCATGCGCAGGGTGTCCGGCTCGAGAACGGCGAGCATCGCCAGCGCGAGCCGCGGTCCCACCCCGGAGACGGTCTGCAGCAGTACGAACAACTCCCGGGCGCCGCCGTCGGCGAAGCCGTAGAGCGTCAGCGAGTCCTCCCGGACCACCAGCGACGTAGCGAGCCGAGCTTGGTCGCCACGTCGCAAGGTGGCCAGGGTTGCGGGAACCGCGTGCACGGCCAGCCCGACACCGCCGACCTCGACCACGACATGATCCAGCTCAACGGAGAGCACTTCCCCACGCACCGAGGAGATCACCGCACCCCTCCCGCCTGGCGAGCCGCCGCGGCCAGCCGCGCCCGGTGGGTTCGGGCCAGCTGCGCCGAGTGGGCCTGCGCGTCCGCGAGCCGCTGCATCATAGGGGCCCGCCACAGGTGGCAGACCGCCAGCGCTAGTGCGTCTGCGGCATCCGCCGGTCGCGGCTTGGCTGGCAGCGCGAGCAATCGGGTGATCATGGTGGTGACCTGTTCCTTGCCGGCCCGGCCGGAGCCGGTGACGGCGGCCTTGACCTCGCTGGGGGTGTGGAAAACGACCGGCAGTCCCCGCCGGGCCGCGACCAGCGCCACGACGCCGCTGACCTGCGCGGTACCCATCGCGGTGCGCACGTTGTGCTGGCTGAACACCCGCTCCACCGCGACCACATCCGGACAGTGTTCGGCCACCCAGCGCTCTACGACATCGGCCACCGCGATCAGCCGCTTGCCGAGGTCCATATCAGGTGGGGTACGCACGACGTCTACCGTCACGCAGCTGACTGCCCGCCCGGAACCGCCGTCGACCACGCCGAGACCACAGCGGGTGAGCCCGGGATCCACACCCAGCACCCGCACCGCGCCTCCTCACAGCAACCGAACACCCGTTCGAATCCTAGCACCGGCCTGATTGCCGCATTCAGCGGTGCGGCGGGGCAGCTTCAGCTGACCTCGGCCAGCACCTCGTCGGGGACGTCGAAGTTGGCGTAGACGTTCTGAACGTCGTCGCAGTCCTCCAACGCGTCGATCAGCTTGAATACCTTGCGGGCGGCGTCGGCGTCCAGCGCGGTGCTCGCCGAGGGGAGGAAGCTCGCGTCGGCGGAGTCGTAGTCGATACTGGCGTCCTGCAGCGCGGTACGCACGGCGACGAGGTCGGTGGCCTCGGAGACCACCTCGAAGGACTCGCCCAGGTCGTTGACCTCCTCGGCACCAGCGTCGAGCACCGCGGCCAGCACGTCGTCCTCCGAGAGGCCCGACTGCTGCGGCACGATCACCACGCCCTTGCGGCTGAACAGGAACGACACCGATCCGGGGTCGGCCATCGTGCCGCCGTTGCGGGTCATCGCGATGCGGACCTCGGAGGCCGCCCGGTTGCGGTTGTCGGTAAGGCATTCCACGAGCAGGGCCACTCCGCCGGGCCCGTATCCCTCGTACATGATCGTCTGATAGTCGGCACCGCCGCCATCGGCACCGGAGCCGCGCTTGACCGCACGGTCGATGTTGTCGGTGGGCACCGAGCTCTTGCGAGCCTTCTGGATCGCGTCGTACAGCGTCGGGTTGCCGTCGGGGTCACCACCACCGACGCGCGCGGCCACCTCGATGTTTTTGATCAACTTCGCGAAGAGCTTGCCGCGCTTGGCGTCGACCGCAGCCTTCTTGTGCTTGGTCGTCGCCCATTTCGAATGGCCGCTCATTACCTGCTCTTTCTCGCTTGCCAGTCTCACCCGCGTGCGCTCACCCGGGCCCCACCGGACTGCCGGACCATCTCGCAGAAGAGCTCATGCACCCGCCGGTCACCGGTCAGCTCCGGATGAAACGCGGTGGCCAGCACGCACCCCTGCCGGACCGCCACGATCCTACCGGCGGCGCTCCCGGCCGACGGCACGTCGGGCACCCTGGCCAGCACCTCGACGCCGGGACCGGCCTGCTCCACCCACGGGGCGCGGATGAACACCGCCCGGACCGGACCACCGGGCACGCCGGCGAAGTCCAGATCGGCCTCGAAGGAATCGACCTGCCGACCGAATGCGTTTCGGCGCACCACCATGTCCAGCGCCGCGAGCTGCTGCTGATCGGGCCTGCCGTCGAGAACCTCCCGACCCAGCAGGATCATCCCCGCGCAGCAGCCGTAGACCGGCATGCCCTCGGCCAGCCGGGCCCGCAGCGGTTGCATCAGGTCGGAAGCCGCCAGCAGCCGGCTCATCGTGGTGGACTCGCCGCCAGGCAGGACCAGCGCGTCCACCTCAGCGAGCTCTGCAGGGCGGCGCACCAGCGTGCTGCGCAGTCCGCACCCAGCCAGCGCTCGCTGATGTGCCCCCACATCACCCTGCAACCCAAGCACCCCAATCACCCACCCAGGGTAGACCGCCATTCGGAGCCGAATTGCGGTCTCCGGCACCCGCACGCCGCCATTCGGAGCCGGATTGCGGTCAGGGCCCCCCGGTTACGAAGGTGACAGGAACCAGGGGCTGGTGTAGGCGACTGCGTAGTTATTGGCCGGGTGGGCGGGGGGGCCCGGGGTGGCGTTGGGAGCGTCCGGGGTGGCGATCCGAAGCACTGTCCACGCGCCGTCGTCAAGGTCCAGCGGCACCATGAAGCGGGCGACCTCACCGCAGCGCACCTCGATGACCTCAGCCACCGCCGGCACCGGCGTGTCCGGCCGTAGCACCTGCACCTGCAGCACCCGGCCGCTCCAGGACGGCCCGCGATCGACGTCGAGGATGAAGGCAACGGGTCCGCGGCGGTGCCGCAGCACAGAGCCCATCCGCGCCCCACCTGCGGTGGCGTCCACCCGCAGGCCGGAGACCCGGGTGGCGAAGAACCGCCGGGCCCGCATCGCCTCGGCGACCCCGGCCCTGCTGAGTTCGGTCACCCATAGTCCTGCCCGCCCCGTCCCCTCCTGGAAGCCCCACCTCGTGCCGTGCTCGTCGGTGACACCGAGCAGCCCGGTCCGCCAACCGGCGTCCAGGCAGGCCACCAAGGGTGCCGTGCCACCCGCTGCGACACCCTCGAACAGGTAGTCGTCGGTGCGGTTGAACATCTCGATGCTGACCATGTGCTCGGCGGCGGCCGCCTCGTAGCAGAAATCCGCGAACCGGCCGTCCTCGCGGGCTGGGTGGTTGAAGCCGGCAATCGCGACCGCAGCGCAAGCGCCGTTGCGGTCGCCGACCCGGGACAGCCAGGCGTACAACTCGCCCATCGCCCCGTGTGTCGCGACGTCGGTGAAGTCTTCGGTGAACCACGCATTGACGTGCCCCAGGTACGGATGTGACCACTCGAAGCCACGGATCGCGGTGAACTCGCCGGGCTGGTCGTGGGCGTCGGCGATCTTCCCGGTCCGCCGCCAAGCGGCCCGGTCCAGCCCAAGCCACGGCGTACCGCCCATCCCAGTGCCCTCCACCGTGGCACCGCGGATCGCGTGATCGGTGAGCGCCGCGACGTCGAGACCGGCGTCGCGCATCGAGGGGAACGCCGCTTCCGGGTCCCCTTCGCCGTCGGACAGCAACGTGTGGTTGTGCAGGTCGGCGTGCACTAGCAGGGTGTCGCGACTGATCCGGGAGCTGCGGGCGGCGCCTTCGGGCCCCGGGGTACGCAGGTGCCGGCCCGCGGTCGCGGACAGTAGCAGCCCTCCAGCCTGGGCGGCCGGTTCCTCGGCGGTCACCAGCCGCGCTGGGCCAGCCGCTGCCCGTCGGGCAGATCGCCGAGGTTGATTCCCACCATCGCCTCCCCCAGCCCCCGGGACACCTTGGCCACCATCTCCGGGTCGTCGTGGAACGTGGTCGCCTTGACGATCGCCTCCGCCCGCTTGGCGGGGTCCCCGGACTTGAAGATGCCCGAGCCGACGAACAAGCCCTCGGCGCCGAGTTGCATCATCATCGCCGCATCGGCGGGCGTGGCGATACCGCCAGCGGTGAAAAGCACCACCGGCAACGAGCCGGCCGCGGCAACCTCACGGATCAGCTCCACCGGGGCCGCCAGTTCTTTGGCGGCCCCGGACAGCTCCTCGGGTGGCATCGCGGCCAGGGCGCGGATGCCAGCGCGGATCGAGCGCATGTGCCGGGTCGCCTCAACGACATTGCCGGTCCCGGCTTCGCCCTTGGACCGGATCATGGCGGCACCCTCGGAGATCCGGCGCAATGCCTCGCCGAGGTTGGTCGCGCCACACACGAACGGCACGGTGAAGGCGAACTTGTCGATGTGGTGGGCCTCATCGGCCGGGGTGAGCACCTCGGACTCGTCGACGTAGTCCACGCCGATCGCCTGCAGCACCTGCGCCTCGGCGAAGTGCCCGATTCGAGCCTTGGCCATCACTGGGATGGACACCGCGCGGATGATTCCGTCGATCATGTCCGGGTCACTCATCCGGGCCACGCCGCCCTGCGCGCGGATATCAGCGGGAACTCGCTCCAGCGCCATGACAGCGACAGCGCCGGCGTCCTCGGCGATCCTGGCCTGTTCCGGCGTGACCACGTCCATGATCACACCGCCCTTGAGCATCTCGGCCATCCCGCGCTTGACCCGTGCAGTACCGATCCGGTGCTCGGTGTTGGTGTTCTCGGCGGGCACAGCGGTTCGCTCCTCAGGACAGCAATACAGGACCCAGTACTGGATCGTACGTCGGAGCCGTATACCACGCCGCGGTTCCAGGCTGCTGGGGGGTTGCCTCGATCGGCCCACCGGTGTGAGATCAACCACACGGTCCGCACAGCTGAGGGTGGTGCCATGGGCACAAAAGGCAACGGTGAGCGTCCTGGTCCGGCCGTAGCGGCGCAGGACCCGTCCCAGATTCGCAATGTGGCTCTGGTTGGGCCCTCCGGGGCGGGGAAGACTACGTTGGCGGAGGCGTTGCTCCTGGCCACCGGCGCTATCAGCCGCGCGGGCACGGTCACCGACGGCACCACGGTGTGCGACCACGACCCGGCCGCGGTGCGCCAGCAACGATCGGTGACGCTGGCCGTCGCGCCCCTGCAGCACGCCGGCATCAAGATCAATCTCGTGGACACCCCCGGCTACGCCGATTTCGTAGGGGAATTGCGGGCCGGGCTGCGGGCGGCCGACGCGGCGTTGTTCGTGGTGTCCTCCGGGGAGGGCGTCGACCCTGCCACGGTCGCGCTCTGGCAGGAGTGCGCGGAGGTCGGGCTGCCCCGGGCGGTGGTGGTGAGCCGACTGGATCACCCACGGGCCGATCTGGACGGCGAGATCGCCTCGTGCCGGGCAGCCTTCGGCGACGGGGTACTGCCGCTATACCTGCCGGTGCGCGACGGAGCCGGCGCGGTGACCGGTCTGGTCGGGCTGCTGTCCCAGCGGCTGTTCGACTACCGCAACGGGTACCCGCCGGTGGAAGGTGCGTACGGCGGGCCGGACGGCCCCATGGACACTGACGAGTTCACTGAGGCCCGCAACGAGCTCATCGAGGGGATCATCGCCGAGAGCGAGAACGAGACCCTCTTGGACCGCTACCTCGGCGGCGAGGACCTCGACGTCAGAGCGCTGATCGGCGACCTGGAGACCGCGGTTACCCGCGGTTCGTTCCATCCGGTGGTCCCGGCGTGCGCCAGCACCGGGGTGGGGCTCGCCGAGCTCCTCGAGGTGCTTGCCGGCGCCTTCCCCGCCCCCGGCAAACATGCCCCTCCCCCGGTGACCCGGCCCGACGGGTCGGCATATCCCGCGGTGGACGTGGATCCCGCCGCGCCGCTGGTGGCGGAGGTGGTACGCACCACCGTCGATCCCTATCAGGGCCGGGTATCGCTGGTGCGGGTGTTCTCGGGAACGTTGCACCCGGACCGTCCTGTGCACGTCTCCGGGCACGGACTGGCCGACCGCGGGCACGCCGACCATGATGTCGACGAGCGGGTGGCGCACGTCTATACCCCGCTGGGCGGCACGCTGAGCGAAGTACCGCACTGTGTGGCCGGTGACCTCTGCGCGGTGACGAAGGTGGTCTCCGCGGAGACCGGGGATACGCTCTCCGCGCCCGATAACCCGCTGCTGGTGGCGCCGTGGACGATGCCGGAACCGTTGCTGCCGGTTGCTGTGGTGGGCCGCAGCCGCAGCGACGAGGACGCGTTGGCCCGCGGGCTGGGCCGGTTGGTGGCCGCGGATCCGACGTTGCGGCTGGAACGCAACGCCGAGACCCACCAGATGGTGCTGTGGTGTATGGGCGAGGCGCACGCTGACGTCGTGCTCTCCCGGCTGCGCGCGGCGGGCGCCGACGTGGACACCGAGCCGGTCGTGGTGCCGCTGCGGGAGACCTTCGGCGGCCCCACTAAGGGGCACGGGCGGCATGTGAAGCAATCCGGAGGGCACGGTCAGTACGCGGTGTGCGATATCGAGGTGGAGCCACTGCCCCGGGGGTCCGGTTTTGAGTTTCTGGACAAGGTGGTCGGCGGGGCGGTACCGCACCAGTTCATTCCGAGTGTGGAGAAGGGCGTCCGGGCGCAGATGGAACGTGGCCTGGGCAGCAGCGGTTTCCCGCTGGTGGATGTCCGGGTCACGCTGGTCGACGGCAAGGCGCACAGCGTGGACTCCTCCGATGCGGCCTTCCAGATGGCGGGGGCACTGGCGCTCAGGGACGCCGCGGAGAAGGGCAGCGTAGTCACGCTGGAGCCATTGGACGAGGTGGAGGTGCGGATGCCCGAGGAACACTTGGGCACGGTGTTGGGAGATCTGTCCGGCCGGCGCGGTCGGGTGCTGGGCACCGAGACCGATCACAGCGGCCGGATGCTGGTGCGCGCCGAGGTGCCAGTAGCCGAGCTGCTCCGCTATGCCGTCGACCTGCGAGGGCTGACGTCGGGCACCGCCGTGTTCACCCGACGTTTCAGCCGCTACGCCCCGGCGCCATCAGCTAGCTCGGGTCCGTAGCCTGCAGCACGGGTTCGACGATCTCGAAATAGCGCGGTAGGGGCGCCGTACCGGCCAGCCGCAGCCAGCGCACCATGCGGTGCGAGCGCAACGCCAGGGTGTCCCGTACCGCGTCGTTGTAAACCCGGCGGGCGATTACCACCCGCTGCTCCGCGTCGACCAGCCGGGCGGCACGAGCGGATCCGAGCTCAGTACGGTCCAGCACCGCGAGCGCACGGCCCAGCTCGTTCTCGACCTCCTCACGGACCGCAGGTGCCCCGGCCCCCAGTACCGCAGGTCCCCTGGCCCACAGCGCCACATGTGCGCCGGCCCACAGCGCCGCATCAGCGGCGCAGCCCAGTGCGCTACCGCCATTCAGGACGCCATCTAGCGCACTGACCGCACGTGCTCGGCGACACAGCGCTGCGTCCAGAGCGGCCCATGCCGCATCGGTCCGCACATGCAACCGGTCCAACCTGGTGGCCGCGCCCACCGCACCCACCGCGGTGACCAGCAATCCGGCAGTCACCGCCACCCCGCGAACTCTCATCGCGCGACCCTAGCTAGCCGGTACCGGATGAGCCCGGCCCCCGGCGGTAAGCGGCGCGGGTCGGCGGCCACCGCCGTGTCGTAGACCTGCAGCACCCGCCCCGCCACCACCGGCCAGTCCCACATCGCTACCCGCGCCCCACCTGCAGCGGCCAGCGCAGCGCGCTTGCCGGGATCATCGAGCAGGTCTCCCAGCGCCCCAGACAGCGCGGCCGGTGCTCCGGGAGGGACGAGCACGCCGGCCTGCCCGCCGTCGAGCACCAGGCGAAAGGCGTCGAGGTCGCTGGCCAGCACGGGGGTGCCGGCAGCCATTGCCTCGGCGAGCACGATGCCGAAGCTCTCCCCGCCCAGAGCGGGGACGCACAGCACGTCCACACTTGCCAGCACCGCCGCCTTGCCCTGCTCACCCAGCCCACCCAGCACCCGGATCCGGGATGCCAACTCCGGGCCTGCCGCGCGCAGCAGTGCCACGGCGTCCCCGTGGCCGACCACCAGCAGGCCCAGGCCTGGCCGCGTCCGGGCCAGCATGCGTAGGGCCGCCAGCAGCACCGGCATGCCCTTGCGGGGCTCGTCGAAGCGACCCACAAAACCGACCGTGCCACCGGGCCGTGGATACCCGCGCAGCGCCTGGGCTCCGGCGAACTGCGCCACATCGACCCCGTTGGGGATCTCCACAGCGTCCCCGCCGAGGTACTCCACCTGCACCCGTCGGGCCAGCGGGGAGACTGCGATCCGGGCGGTGATCTTCTCCATCGGCGGCTGCAGCAGGCCGTGCGCCGCCGCCAACGCCCAGGACCGCTTCGTGGCGATGTGAAAGGTCGCCACGACGGGCCGATCGGCGAGCGCCAGGGCGATCAGCGACAGGCTCGGCGCGGTGGGCTCGTGCAGGTGCAGCACGTCGAAGTCGTGATCGCGCAGCCAACGCCGCACCCGGGTGACTGCGACCGGCCCGAACGCCAGCCGGGCGACCGACCCGTTGTAGGGCACCCGCACGGCCCGCCCCGTCGGGGTGACGAACTCCGGAACCGGATCACCTGCCGCGGCTGGGGCGAGCACTTGCACCTCATGCCCGAGTCCGCGCAGACCCTTGGCCAGACCCAGCACGTGCGCCTGTACCCCGCCCCGTGCGGCGATGGAGTAAGGGCAAACCATCCCAATCCGCACCAGCCTACTATCCCGCGTCGCGCCGCTGTGTCATCGGCAAGTCGTCGTCATCGGCAAGTCGTCGTCACCGGCAAGTCGTCACCGGTAGCTCGTCGACCCACACCGGCTGCAACATGTGCCAGTCCTGGGGATGCGCCGCGATGTCGATGGCGAAACAGTCCGCCATTTTCTGGGTGGCGCGTGCGGCCACCGATGGGTCGGATACGGGCACCGGCGGGTGGAAGCGAATGGCCCAGCCGTCCGGGGTGAACCAGCAGCCGATAACCAGCAGGGTCGCACCGGTGGCCGCGGCCAGCCGAGCCGGCCCGAGCGGCATCCGGGCAGCGCCGCCGAAGAACTCCACGGCAGCCCCGGCGCCGGTGAGGTCCCGGTCGGCGAGCAGGCACACCACTCCGCCCGCGCGCAGCCGGCGGAGCAGGCGCGCCGTCGGGCTCCCCGCCCCGGTCAGCGGGACGATGTCGAAGCCCAGCGAGACGCGATAGTCGACGAAGCGCTGGTACAGCGCCTCTGGCCGCAGCCGCTCGACAACGGTACTGAATACTCCGTGCTGCCGGACGAACCACAATCCGGCCACATCCCAGTTGCCGCTGTGCGGCAGCGCCACCACCACCCCGCGGCCGCGGGCCAGCGCGGCGTCCAGGTGCTCCATCCCCTCCATCGCGCTATCCAACCGATCCAGCAGCGCGCCATGGTCGGCTGAGGGCAGCATGAAGGTCTCCTGCCAGTACCGGGCGTAGGAGCGCAGCCCGTCGCAGACCAGCGCGTCGAGTCCCGCCGAGGTGGCGTCGGGTACCACCCGGGCGAGATTATGCCGCAGTTGGCGGGCCCCGGGTCCGTTTCGACGCGCGGCCAGATCCGCACCGGCCCGGAATGCCCGGGTGGCCAGTCCCCCAGGTGTAAGGCGGGCCAACCGCCACCCCGCTGCGTACCCAAGATCGGCGAACCGGCTCACCGTGGGTCTCGCTCCCGGGCGCTGCGCCGCACGGCGAGCATCCGTTGGGTCACGGTCACCAGCTGCAGCCCTGCGAGCAGCCACAGCGCGATGTCCAGCGCGAAGGGCACGCCGAACCCGGTCAGCCCGGCCCCCACCAGCGTGATGATCATTCGCTCCGCGCGTTCGACCATTCCGCCGTCCGCGGACAGGCCGGTGGCTTCTGCGCGCGCCTTGATGTAGGAGAACACCTGGGCGCTCACCAGGCAGAACAGCGCTGCCACGGCCAGCGGGCGGTTGTCGGCGACCTCGAAGCACCACCAGGTCAGCCCGGCGAACAACGCACCGTCGGCGATTCGATCGCAGGTGGCATCCAGCACGGTTCCCCACGCGGTGCCGGATCCGCGAGCCCTGGCGACCGCCCCGTCGAGCACGTCTAGCAACACGAACACCGTCACCGCAATGGTGCCGGCCACGAGCTGACCACGGGGAAAGAACCACAGCGACGAGGCCACTGTCCCGATCGTGCCGGTGAGCGTGATGGCGTCCGGCCCGATACCGGCGCCAGCCAGCCAACCCCCCAGCGGTTCCACGAACCGGGAGACCGACGCGCGGGCGAAGATGTTGAGCATTGTGAGAACTATCCGGGATCAGGCTGGCCGTGGGCCGGATCGGGGTGCGCCACCGGTCCTACCAGCATGAGCTTGCTCGGGTTCAGGACAGCTCTTCCCATGCGTTCACCAGCAGCGTGTGGGTCTCGGCCAGCAGCTGCGGCAACACCTTTGTGCCGGCGACGACAGGCATGAAGTTCGCGTCCCCACCCCACCGGGGCACCACGTGCTGGTGCAGGTGCGCAGCGATTCCGGCGCCACCGACGGAGCCCTGATTGATCCCGATGTTGAAGCCGTGCGGAGCGGCCGCCCGACGGCAGGCCAGCATCGCCCGCTGGGTGAAGGTGGCCAGTTCGGTCGTCTCCTGGATAGTCAAGTCCGGGTAATCGGCGACATGCCGGTAAGGCACCACCATCAGGTGACCGGGGTTGTAAGGATAAAGGTTGAGCACCGCATAGACCGTGGCACCCCGGGCAATGATCAGGCCGTCAGCGTCCGCCATGGTGCTGATCCGGCAGAAAGGGCATTCGGCTGCGCCGGCCTCGGGTCCGGACTCGCTTCCCCTTTTGATGTAGGCCATCCGGTGTGGGGTCCACAGCCGCTGGAGCGCATCCGGTGCTCCCACCCCATCCTGCGCCTCGGCGATCATCACGCCACCGCCATGGTCACGGCTGTCCTATGGGCAGCTCTGCGGCACTTGGCGAGCGGTTCTCGCGTCGCGCCACCCAGCCGGTGATGGCCGCGACCGCGTCTTCGACTCCGATACCGTTGATCTGGGTGCCGTCGCGGAACCGGAAGGACACCGCGCCGGCCTCGACGTCCTT
>DASYIL010000226.1:0-1643 GCA_035997545.1 Pseudonocardiaceae bacterium | reverse complement strand
GCGCAGCCCGAGCACGGCCAGCCGGGCCAGGTTCACCGCGCTGGCCAGCAGCCGGAAGTCGGCATCGACGCGGGCGGTACCGCGGACCCGGGCTCGTCGTCCGCCGTGGTAAGGACCCGCGATGAATTAGTTCATCCGGGGTCGGGCGTGTCGGGTTGGGCGCGCAGTGTGTAGTTCCAGTCGCCGTGGAAGGTATGGCGGACGAGGACACCGCTGGCCTGGAGTGCCTTCATCTCCTGGTCTGGGATCTTGACACCTTTGGGGTAGGTGGCTTCGTCGAGTTCGGCGTGGACGCTGAGTCCGGCCTGGGTGGTGGTGGCGCCGATGGTCTCGACGATCACTTCGTGGCTGGTGAGTGGCCGTCCGCGCCAGTTCATGGAGATGTGGGAGAACAGCCGGTGCTCGATCTTGTTCCACTTCGAGGTACCCGGTGGGAGATGGCAGACGGTGATCGTCAGGCCGGTGCGGGCGGCCAGAGCGGCCAGCTCGGTCTTCCACAGCCGGGTGCGGGAGCCGTTGGATCCGCCACCGTCGGCGGTGATGAGCAGCTTCCCGGCGCCGGGGTAGGCGCCTTGGCCCACCGCATCCCACCACCGGGCGATGGTGGCCACCGCGAAGGCCGAGGTGTCGTGGTCGGTCCCCACGCCCACCCAGCCGGTGTTCGCGGCGAGGTCGAAGACGCCGTACGGGATGGCCTTACCGAGGTCGGTATCGATGAAGTCGTAGACGTTGACCTGGGTGGGATCGCCGGTGGGCTGCCACTCCCGGCCACCGTTGCGGTAGTTGCCGACGAGTTCTTTCTTCTTGGTGTCCACGCTGATCACCGGGCAGCCCTCGTCCTGGTGGGCCTTGACCTGGTCGTTGAGGTAGCCGAACTGCGCGTCGCGGTCGGGATGCTGGCGCCCCTCGGCGGTCTTGATGTTGGCCTGCAAGCTGTATCCCAGGGCCTTGAGCAGCCGGCGCACCACGAACTCGCTGACCTGGTGACCGCGCTCGCGCAACGCCGTGGCCAGCGTCCGGGTGGACTTGCTGGTCCACCGCAGCGGGGACATCGGATCCCCGCGGCTGTCGGGGTCGACCAGTTGTTCCAACGCTGCCACCAGCGCCGGGTCATGGGCCTCGGCGCGTTTGCGACCGCCGCCGGCCTTCCGCGAGGAGCCCACCGGCGCAGGCGCCGGATCGTCGAGCTCGCAGCGACCCCGCCGAACGGTGTCCGCAGCCACTCCGACCGCCGCCGCGACCACCCCCGCCCCACCTGGGCCGAGTTCACGAGCCTCCGCGCCCAGCCACAACCGTCGCTGACGCTCGTTCAGATGCGGCCGCAGAGCCTCGAACCGACGGGACAGCGAGTCCACCGCAACGGCCATAGCAGGAACCGTACTGCCGCACAGCCAAACGAGAGGTTATTTCATCGCGAGCCCTAAATGGTCGGCCGGATGTTGACTGGACGGTTGCAGCGGGGGTAACCCGTGGCGCCGACGAGGACTGGCTGTTTGCGGGGAGGCCGAGGCAACGATGAAACGGGTGGTCGTCGTCGACGACCAAGCCTACGTGCGGGAGATCCTGGCGGAGCTGCTGTCCAACGAGCCGGGGTTGATGGTGGCCGGGACCGGGTCCGACGGCGCGGAAGCCGTCACGCTCGC
>DASYIL010000225.1:0-10264 GCA_035997545.1 Pseudonocardiaceae bacterium | reverse complement strand
CGCGACGGTGACCACGGTCTGCGAGGTGAGCAGCGGTGTCCCGGACCGATCGACCACCGGGGCCGGCTTGGTCGGCACCTCACGCAGCGTCAGCCGTTGCTGCGCGGCGAGCCGTGGGTGCAGCACCGCTGGGCTCCACCGCACCGACCAGCCCTCCTTGGTGGGCGCGGGAACGAGGTCGAAGGCACCGGGGTAACTCCACTGCCGGCCCTTGCCCAAATCCCAGACGGCAGAGAAGGACGCCGATACGCTGTGGTCGCCGGAGCGGGTCTCGCCCAAGGTGAGCTGCACGCGTTGCGGCTTCAGTTCGTCGCGGACCTGCCTGATCAGCGTGGTAGCGGCGACCGCGTTGTCAGTGAGCCGCCCGGCTGCGGCATCATCCCCCCGGGCCACCGCCGCCAAGAACGCAGCCGCTGTGTCCTGCGGATCGGACCCGAAAACGCCACAACCCGCCGACAGCGTCGCCAGTGCAGCCGCTAGCAGAGCGGCTTGCAGGACACGTCGTCGGCGCACGGCGCGAGTATGCCGCGTGACGGTTGAGAACATCACGGACGGTGGAGAACAGCCGGTCAGAACAACACCGTGGCGAAGCTGCCCACCTGGGTGAAGCCGACCCGCCGGTATGTGGCACGGGCGGGCAGGTTGTAGGCATTGACGTAAAGGCTGGCGACCCGGCCTATCCGCTGCAGTCGCACCACCACGGCCGCGGTCGCGCCCGCCGCAAGGTTCTGCCCACGCCGGCGCGGGTGCACCCACACTCCCTGGATCTGGCCCACCGTGGGCGACATCGCCCCGATCTCGGCCTTGAACACCACCTCACCGGCCTCGAACCGGGCGAAGGCCCGGCCCGCCGCAATCAGCTCGGCGACCCGGGCCCGGTAGCCGGCACCGCCGTCAGGCAGCCGAGGATCGACCCCTACCTCCTCGGTGAACATCGCCACCGCGGCCGGTAAGTAGCGGTCCAGCTCGTCGGGACGCACCGGCCGTACCAACGGGTCAGCTGGTACCAGGGGCTGCCCCGCGAGCACCATCAGCGGCTGGTCTGGACGCTCGTCGCGGGCCGGACCCCAGCCTTTGCGCAGCTCCGACCACAGCTCGAGGACCTGACAAGCCGGTCCCACCATCGATGAGCAGGACCGGGCCTGCGCACCCGCCCGGTCGGCGAAGGCCCGGATCGCACAACGCCCCCCGCGCAGCGGGACCAGGTTGGGGCCGGAGAAGCACAGCCCGTCCAAACCCCCGTCTGAGGCACTACCAAAGCCCCACAGCTCCCCACCGAGCCGGCGTGGATCCAGCCTGCCGCCCTCGATCCGGGCGGCGACCATGCAGGACATCACCGGATCGGCGGCCAGCACCGCCTGGACGCTGCGCGCGTCGCAGTCGTCCAGCACACGCGCGCTCGCGTACCTCAGCACGCTGCCTAGCCTGCCAGAGCAGTGGGCCCGACAGAGCAATGGGGCAATGGGACAGTGCCACTCACGACCCCTCGGCGAGGCGAAACGCCTCCTCGATCAGTGTCTCGACGATCTGCGCCTCGGGCACGGTCTTGATCACCTTACCCCGGACGAAGATTTGGCCCTTGCCATTGCCCGACGCGACCCCGAGGTCGGCCTCGCGGGCCTCGCCGGGCCCGTTGACCACGCAGCCCATCACAGCCACCCGCAGCGGCACCTCCATGCCCTGCAGGCCCGCGGTGACCTCGTCGGCGAGCTTGTAGACATCCACCTGGGCTCGCCCGCAGGACGGGCAGGATACGATCTCCAACCGGCGGGGCCGCAGGTTCAGCGACTCCAGGATCTGCAGGCCAACCTTGACCTCCTCGACCGGCGGAGCGGACAGCGAGACCCGGATGGTGTCCCCGATGCCCTGGCTGAGCAACGCCCCGAACGCGGTGGCCGACTTGATGGTGCCCTGAAACGCCGGGCCGGCCTCGGTGACTCCGAGGTGCAACGGGTAGTCGCACTGCGCCGCGAGCTGCTCGTAGGCCCGCACCATGACGACCGGGTCGTGGTGCTTCACCGAGATCTTGACGTCGTGGAAATCGTGTTCAGCGAACAGGCTTGCCTCCCACAGCGCGGACTCGACCAGCGCTTCCGGGGTCGCCTTGCCGTGCTTGGCCAGGATCTTGGGGTCCAGCGACCCGGCATTGACGCCGATCCTGATCGAGACGCCGGCGTCCCGCGCGGCCTTGGCGATCTCGCCTACCCGGTCGTCAAACTTCTTGATGTTGCCGGGATTGACCCGCACAGCCGCACAACCTGCGTCGATGGCAGCGAAAACGTACTTGGGCTGGAAGTGGATGTCGGCGATCACCGGTATCCGGGATTTGCGCGCGATGGCCGCCAGCGCCTCGGCGTCATCGGCGCTGGGGACGGCTACCCGCACGATGTCGCAGCCCGTCGCGGTGAGCTCGGCGATCTGCTGCAGGGTCGCGTCGACGTCGGCGGTGAGCGTGGTGGTCATCGACTGCACGGACACCGGGTGCTCGCTACCCACCCCCACCGAGCCGACCTGCAGCTGGCGAGTCTTGCGGCGGTCGGCGAGCACAGGAGGCGGCAAGGCAGGCATGCCCAGCGCGATATTGCTTCCTGGGGACACCAGGGTCACCCTCCTGGACTGTTAGCGGGGCAGGCGGATCGGGTTGATGATGTCGGCGGTGATGGTCAGCGCACTCACCCCCATGAGCACGATCACCACCACGTAGGTCAGCGGCATCAGCCGGTTGTAGTCCACCGGCGGGCCATTGGGCCGGCCGAAGGCCCGACGAACGGCGTTGCGGGCGGCTTCGTAGAGGTTGATCGCGATATGCCCGCCATCCAGCGGAAGCAGCGGTACCAGGTTGAGCACTCCCACGAACAGGTTGAGCATCGCGAGCAGGAGCAGGAAGAACCACCACGCGCCGAAATCGACGGCATCGCCACCGAGCACGCTGGCCCCGATCACGCTGACCGGGCTGTCTGGGCGGTCCTGACCGGCGATCCGATCCAGCAGCAACGGGACCTTCTGCGGGAACCGCTGGATCGCCTCCCAGGTGCTGACGAACATCGTGCCGGTGAAGGTGATGGTTTGGCCCACCGCGTCCACCGGGCCGTATTGCAGTGTCACGGCGTCGCGCTGCGGCCTCACGCCGATCGCGCCGACCAGATTGTCGCCCGGCCGGTCCAGCGCCGAGGCCGGGACCCGGGCGACATCGATCAGCACGGTGCGCTGCTGCCCGTCGCGCTCGAGCCGGAACTCGGTGGGGCCTGAGCGGTCCTTGATGGCGGTGACGAGCTCGTTGAAGTCCCGCACCGGGGTACCCGCCACGGCCAGCATGCGGTCACCCGGCTGCACGCCCGCGTCCCTGGCCGGCGCCGGGGAGCCGGGCGGGCAGGACCCGTCGGCCCGCATGTCGATGCACGGGTTGACCTGGGACACCACTGCGGGGGTCGGCGCCCGATGCAGGTTGGGCAGGCCGGTGGACACCGCCATCACGTAGATCAGCAGGATGCCCAGTGCGAAGTGGGTCAGCGAACCCGCAGACAGCACCACCACCCGCTGCCAGACGGGGAAGCGGAAGAACGCTCGCTTGCGGTCCTGCGGGTCGGTTAGCTCCTCCAGCGCGGTCATCCCGGCGATATCGCAGAAGCCGCCGGCCGGGATCAATTTGAGGCCGTATTCGGTCTCTCCCCGGCGAAAGGAGAACAGGGTGGGTCCGAAGCCGATGAAGTAGCGGCGCACCTTCATCCCGAAGGCCTTCGCGCTGTACATGTGGCCGGCCTCGTGCAACGCAATGGAGATCCCGATGCCCACCGCGAACAACACCACACCCAGCACGAACGTCACGCTTCACTCCTCCCGGCCGTAGCGGGTTGGCCGCCCAGCAACTCCTTGGCCCGGCTCCGAGCCCAGTCCTCGGCGGCCAGCACGTCCTCCACCGTAGTCGGGTCCGCCCGCCACCCCTGCGCCTCACCCAGCACGGCCTCCAGCGCGTCGACGATCCCACGGAAGGAGATGCGGCCGTCGAGGAAGGCGGCCACGGCTTCCTCGTTCGCCGCGTTGAACACCGCAGGCACGCAACCGGCCGCGGTACCCGCTGCCCTGGCCAGCTCGACGGCCGGGAACGTCTCGACGTCCATCGGCTCGAACGTCCAGCTCACGGGACCGGTGAAGTCGCAGGCCGGCGCAGCGCCGGCGACCCGGTCCGGCCAGCCCAGCGCCAGCGCGATCGGCAGCCGCATGTCCGGCGGGCTGGCTTGGGCCACCGTCGAGCCGTCGGTGAAGGTGACCATCGAGTGGACCACCGACTGCGGGTGCACCACCACGTCGATGCGGTCGTAGGGGATACCGAACAGTAGATGCGTCTCGATCAGCTCCAGGCCCTTGTTCACCAGGGTCGCCGAGTTCACTGTCACCACCGGCCCCATCCGCCAGGTCGGGTGCGCCAGGGCCTGCTGCGCGGTAACCCCGTCGAGCTGCTCGCGGCACCGCCCGCGAAACGGCCCCCCGGAGGCGGTGAGCACCAGCCGGGCCACCTCACCGGCGGTACCGGCGCGCAGGCACTGGGCAAGTGCGGAGTGCTCGGAATCCACCGGCACGATCTGGCCGGGCGCGGCGGCTCCGGTGACCAGGGCTCCCCCGGCTACCAGGGACTCCTTGTTGGCCAATGCGAGGGTCGCACCGCTGCGCAGGGCGGCTAGCGTCGGCGCCAGGCCCCGGGAACCGGTCACGCCGTTGAGCACCACGTCGGCGGGCTGGCTCGTGACGAGCTCGGCCACCGCATCGGGACCGGCCAGGATCCGTGGCATCCGGTACTCGCCGCGGTCGTAACCGCGTCGCTGCGCCTCGGCAAACAGAGCTAGCTGCAGGTCCTGCACGGCCCGAGCGCGGGCGACCGCGACGGCCCCGGCCCCGGTCTGGAGCACCTGCGCAGCCAAGGCCTGCGGGTCAGCCCCGCCGGCGGCCAACCCGACCACGCGGAAGCGCTGCGGGTTGCGGTGCACGACGTCGAGAGCTTGGACGCCGATTGATCCAGTACTGCCCAGCAACAGTACCGAGCGTGGCCGGTTCGACAGGTCCATCCAGGTCATTCTCCTCGCCTGCGGGGTTGAAGTTGGTGCGAGGTAGCCCGAAACGGGTCACACTGCTGATATCGGACACTCGGAAGGAGTGGGGGCATGTGGATCATCTCGTGGATTGTGCTGGGCCTGATCGCCGGCGCCATCGCTAAGTTGATCATGCCGGGTGATGACCCGGGCGGAATCATCGTCACGATACTGATCGGGATCGTCGGGGCGATTCTGGGCGGTTTCCTGGGCCGGGCCCTGGGGTTCAGTCCTAACGAGGGCTTCTTCAGCTTCGCCACTTGGGTCTGGGCAATCGTCGGATCGCTGATCCTGCTCGTGGGCTACCGCCTCATTGCGGGGCGCAGGGCGGTGCACTGACCCTGGGGGGCTGGCGGGACCAGCACGGGTCCCGCCAGCCCGTCGGTGGTGTGCGATGATGCTGTCGTGGCCGCGACTGACCAGCATCCTGCCGACCAGCACTCGACCGGTCACGGCATGGACCCACACGGTCTGGACCCAAACCGGGAGCCGTCGGCCGACTGGGGTTGGCACGGCGGCTTCCCTCTGGCTGGCCCCATCATGGGGTGGTTCACCGCCTTCGCATTGTTCGCGATGCTCATCGGGAACCACCGCAGCCACGTCGAGGACGTCTGGCTGGTCAGCCTGGGCCTGCTGCTCGTGGTGATGCTGATCGGTAGCCACCTGAACAGTCGCAAATCCAGGCGGCGCTGAGCCGCGGGTGGCCTCCGCAAGTGCCTCCCCGGCCGTCGAGCTGGAGGTCGGCCACCGGACCGTCCGGATCACCAACCCGGAGCGGGTCTACTTTCCCGCCCGCGGTGAGACCAAGATCGACCTGGCCCGCTACTACCTGTCCGTCGGCGACGGCATCGTCCGCGCCCTGCGCGAGCGCCCGTGCATGCTGCACCGGTTCCCCACCGGAGTCACCGGGCCCAAGGTGCACCAGAAACGGCTACCGGCTGGCGCTCCGCCGTGGGTGCAGACCGTGCGGGTGGACTTCCCGTCCGGCCGCAACGCGCACGAACTGTGCGTCACCGACGTGGCCGACGTGATCTGGGCGGTGCAGATGAGCACCGTGGAATTCCATCCCTGGAATACCCGGGCGGCCCACGTGGAGCACCCCGATGAGTGGCGCATCGATCTCGACCCGCAACCCGGCACCGGATTCGCGCAGGTGCGCCAGGTGGCTGCGGTGGTGCAGGAGGTGCTCGCCGAGCTCGGCGCGGTGGGCTGGCCGAAGACCTCCGGAGGTCGCGGGATGCACGTCTACGTGCGGATCGAGCCACGCTGGGGCTTCGCCGACGTGCGCCGCGCGGCTCACGCCTTTGCCCGCGACGTGGAGCGGCGGGCACCGGAGCTGGTTACCACGGCGTGGTGGAAGCGGGACCGGATCGCCGCGGTGTTCGTGGACTGGAACCAGAACACCCGCGACCACACAATCCGCAGCGCCTACTCGGTACGGGGTGTGCCTGAGGCAGTGGTGTCCACGCCGCTGCGCTGGGACGAGGTGCCCGACGCCGAGCCCGGCGACTTCACCCTGGCCACGGTGCCCGCGCGGTTCGCCCGCCTGGGCGACGTGCACGCAGGCATCGACGACGCCGTTTTCTCCCTGGAACCGCTACTCGAGTGGGCCGACCGCGACGACACCCAGCCCTGATGCCGGTGTGTTACGCGCCGGTGAGGACGTCGGCGATGGTGAAGCGGACGGGCCGGTCGAGCTGGTCGTAGGTGCAGGAGCGCGGGTCACGGTCGGGGCGCCAGCGGACGAACTGGGTGGTGTGGCGAAACCGGACACCTTCCATGTAGTCGTAGCGGACCTCAACGACCCGCTCCGGGCGCAGCGGCGTGAACGACAGGTCCTTGCCGGCGTTCCAGCGGCTGGTCTCAGACTTGCGGGGGGTGCGCTCTCCCTCTTCCTGCCGGGCCCAGGCCCACGGGTGGTCGTCGAAGGTGGTGACCAGCGGCTGCAGCTCGGTGAGCAGCTGCCGGCGGCGCGCCATCGGGAACGCACCAACCACACCGACCGACACGAGCACGCCCCGGTCGTCGTAGAGCCCGAGCAGCAGTGACCCGAGGGCGTCCGGGCCAGACTTGTGCACCCGGTAGCCGGCGACGACGCAGTCGGCGGTGCGCTCGTGCTTGATCTTGGTCATGACTCGCTTGTCGGGCTGATAGCGCAGGTCGAGCTCCTTGGCGATCAGGCCGTCGAGTCCGGCGCCCTCGAACTGGTCGAACCACTGCCGGGCGAAGTCGAGGTCCTGGGTGGCCGGGGTGAGGTGCACCGGCGCCGTGGCCTCGGCGAGGGCTTGCACGAGCGCGGCCCGCCGCTGCGCGAGCGGCCGTTGTGTGAGGTCTTCGTCGCCGAGCGCGAGCAAGTCGAAGGCGACGAAACTGGCCGGGGTCTGCTCTGACAGGAGCTTGACCCGGCTGGCGGCGGGGTGGATGCGCTGTTGCAGCGCCTCGAAGTCGAGGGTGTTGCGTTCCTGATCGGCGATGACGATCTCGCCGTCGATCACCGCGCGGGGCGGGAAGTTGGCGAGCACAGCGGCGACGACATCGGGGAAGTAGCGGGTCATCGGCCGCTCCTTGCGGCTGCCGATCTCGACCTCGTCGCCGTCGCGGAAAATGATCGACCTGAAGCCGTCCCATTTCGGTTCGTAGTGCTGACCGGCAGGAATGTCGACAGCGACCTTGGCCAGCATCGGCGCGACGGGCGGCATGACGGGAAGGCGCACAGGGTCAGTGTGCTCTCCCGCCGACCAGGTCGCCGTCACCGGCGCCGGGCAGGTGGGAAGTTTCCCGGATGTCCGCCGTTGACCTGACTTGCGGCTGTCGCGGACACGCCAACAAACGGGTGGTGCTACGGCTGCGTCGGTTCATCAGTGGGTATCTCTTAGGGGCGTGTCGACCATTCACCCTCGAAAGGAGCCCCATGAAGATCGACGGCATTATTACGAACCCGGCGCCGCCCGGCCAGCCCGTGATCATTCAAGGTGATGGATTGGACGCCGCGGAGAAGCTTCTCTTCGGCGACGAGTCGGTCCCGTTCAAGGTCAACAGTACCGGGAGCATCGAGGCGACCGTCCCTCACGGCTCGGGCACGGTCGATGTGACCGTCGAGCTGGAGGATGGCGACAAAAGCAACAGCGTCAGCTTCACCTTCCTTGGGTGAGCTGACCATCGAGTATCGGCTTCGCGCTCCCCCGCGCCGTCAGACGCCGATTTCCCATCGTGTGTGCAGCCTGCAGAGCGGGGGGCGACGAGGATCGGCCCCGGGTGGACGTGGTCGCCTTACGTTCCCGAACGCGGTCGGATCACTGCTGGGAGGCCGCGAGCTGGCCGCAGGCGGCGGCGATCTCGCGGCCCCGAGTGTCCCGGACGGTGCAGGCCACCCCGGCGGCCCGGACCCGGTTGACAAACTCTTCCTGCACAGGGCGCGGGCTGGCGTCCCACTCGCTGCCCGGGGTCGGGTTCAGCGGGATGAGGTTCACGTGCACCAGTGCGCCGAGGCGTTCGCGCAACAACCGGCCGAGTAGATCAGCCCGCCACGGCTGGTCGTTGACGTCCCGGATCAGTGCGTATTCGATGGACACCCGGCGCCCGGTGGTGTCCGCGTAATGTCGCGCCGCGTCGAGCACCTCGGCCACCTTCCAGCGGCTGTTCACCGGGACGAGGGTGTCACGCAACTCGTCGTCCGGGGCGTGCAACGACACTGCCAGCGTGACCTGCAAGCCCTCGGCAGCCAGCCGCCGGATCGCCGGCACCAGACCCACCGTGGACACCGTCACCGAGCGCTGAGACAGGCCCAACCCGTCCGGGGCGGGGTCGGTGATCCGGCGGACGGCGATGACCACCCGCTGGTAGTTGGCCAGCGGCTCCCCCATGCCCATGAACACGACGTTGGACAGCCGACCAGGACCACCGGGCAGCTCCCCGTCCCGCATCGCGGCCGCAGCCGCGCGCACCTGGTCGACGATCTCCGCGGTGGACAGGTTGCGGGCCAGCCCGCCTTGCCCGGTGGCGCAGAACGGGCAGGCCATCCCGCAGCCGGCCTGGCTGGAGACACACACCGTGGCGCGGTCCGGGTAGCGCATCAGCACGCTCTCCGTGAGCACGCCATCCGCCGCACGCCACAGCGTCTTTCGAGTCGTGCCGCCGTCGCAGGACACGTGCCGCAATGGGGTGGCCAGCTCCGGGAGCAGCGCGGCGATGAGCCGATCCCGACCTGCTGCCGGCAGGTCTGTCATCGCTGCCGGATCGGTGGTCAGCCGGGCGAAATACTGCCGGGCGAGTTGATCGGCGCGAAACGCAGGCTCGCCCAGCGCCTGCACCGCGGCACGGCGTTGGTCGCGGTCGAGGTCGGCGAGGTGACGCGGCGGCAGGCCCCGGCGCGGGGCCTCGAACACCAGTGGGAGCGCAGTCATGTCGGGTTGCAGTGTCCCATGCGCGGTCCCATGGACGCCGCCGGTCGATGAAGGCCACCATTCTCAATTGAGGACGGTGGACTCCCGGCGGACTCCCGGCGCAGGTGCAGGCGGTAGCGCACCGGGATGGTCAGCCCCCGGATCTGCGTGATTGCCCGCGCTGCCACCTCAGGGGTGAACTCGATGCGCAGCGCGCGCTCCAGGTCACCGCGATCGGTGAAGCGCCACACCGTGTCCACCCGGCGGCAGTCGAAGCCCTGGGCAGCGAAGAACGCCTCGACCGCCGCCGGCCGGTAGCGGGGCGTCGACGCGCACAACCACTCGCCGTAGGGGGCGCGGGTGGCGTCCAGGTCGATGACGACCAGGGTCCCGCCGGGGCGTAGTACCCGTCGGGCCTCGGCCAGGCCGCGTTCGCAGCCCGGGCCGAAGAAGTAGGCGATGCGGGCATGCACCAGATCGGCGCTGGAAGCGGGCAACGGCAGCCGTTGGGCGCGGCCGGGCAGGACTGCGACGTTGGGCAGGTCGCGGACCCGCCGGCGGGCCCGGTCCACCAGTGGGGGGTGCGGCTCCACCCCGATCACGCTGCGGGCCCGCAGAGCGAATCGAGGCAGGTGGAACCCGTCGCCACAGCCGATGTCGACGACGTCCGCGCCGGACCAGTCGATCCGGTCGGCCAGCGCCGCCCACAGCGCCCCATCGGCGTCAACCGCTCGGTTCTCCCGCTCGTAGACATCCGGCCAGTGCCAGATGTTCGGGCTGGGCAGCACGCCAGGGTCG
>DASYIL010000224.1:0-2534 GCA_035997545.1 Pseudonocardiaceae bacterium | reverse complement strand
GTGCTTTGACAACGCTCTCGCCGAGTCTTTCAACGCCGCCGTCAAAGTCGAACGAGTCAACCGCACCGTCTACCCCACCCGCGAACACGCCCGGAAAGACGTTGCCAGGTACATCGAATTCCGCTACAATACTCAACGTCTACACTCGGGGCTTGGCTACAAGACCCCCAACGAGGTCTACACCGAGTACCTGAACCGACAGCTCGCAGCATGAAATAGCTTACTAAACAGCTGTCCGGAAAACGCGGGGCCGCCCAGTGTGGCCGGTCAGGGTGTGGCGGGCGGTGCCGCTGACCGGATCCCAGATCCGCACCACCCCGTTGCTGGCGGAGGCCAGCCAGGACCCATCCGGGGCCACCACCAACGCCCCCACCCCACCGGTGTGGCCGGTCAGCACCCGGGACAGCGCCGGGTGGGGTAGATCGGGCAACGCGGTGATGGCCCGCAGATACGGCGTGGTCAGCCCGACAACCAACTGCTCGGCCAGAGCGTCGGCCGGACCATCACCAGGCAGGCGGGTGGCCAAGGTGGCCGCCAGTGACCCTGGGGGTTGCAGCGGACCGAGAACATGGGCGTTCTGCCGCACCGCGGTCCCCAGCGCTTTGGACAGGGGGTCATCGGAGAGGGCGAGGTCAGCTTCCAGCCCGGCCGGTCCGCCCTGTTCGAGTTTCCCGACCAACCAGCCCGGATGGTGCACACACGCCCGTAGCTCACGGTCTAGCCCGCCACCGTGCAGGTGGGTGGGCAGCCATGCCCACAGATACCTCTGCTCCGGCGGCAGTTGCCACCACACGCTCGTCTCGCCCTCATCCGGGACGAGACCGCGGTGGGCGTCGACCAGGGCACGGTCCAACTCCCTGCACCGATCCCGGGTTCGCTCGCGCAGATGAGCGCGGATCACGTCATGCAGCTGGAGCCGGTCGGAGTCGCGACGATACTCGCTGATCAGCGCGAGGTCGGCCAGTCGCAGACAGAACCGCCGGGTCTGAAAACTCGACCACCCTGCGGTGTGCTGCCAGTAGCGGGCCAATACCTCACCCGGGATGGCGATGTCCTCACCGAACACCGCCAACTCCAGATACCGTGCCCGCTGCTCACCGGTGAGCCGGGCCAGGCCGACCTCGATCGTGCGAGCGACCGCGCTGTGTCGCTCGTCTTCATCCTGGACATCCAGGACTGACGGGCCAGCTGTGCGCAGCTCATGCAGGATCTCTCGCAACGACTTCTCAGCATCGCCCTCGGCGGCCACATCCGCACCGACGGCGCCGTTGACCAACGCGAGCAGCACCGGCCAGTAACCCGTGACCTGCAACGCCGCGTCCACCACCGACGAGGGAAGATCCACCAGACCGGTGGTGAGCAGCTGGCGGGCCTCGTCTCGGGCCATCTGGTCGACCCGCACGGTCTGCGCCGACCCCGGCAAAACCCCCCGAACCCGAGTGGTGACCAGCCGAACCGCCCGGTCTCCACCGATCAGAAACGGCTCAACCTGCACCTTAGTCCACACATCATCCACCACGACCAACACACGCCGATCGCCCAACGCCCGCCCCAACTCAGCCCCCGCCGCCATCGGATCCGTCAACGGCGGCCGGACCCCGGTCAGCAGCGACACCACATTCGTAATCTTCTCCGCCAACTCAGGACCGACCACGTTCTCCCCGACCGTGACCCACACCGCCCCGTCCGCGAACTCCTCCCGCACCTCCGCTCGGTGCGCCATCACCCGGGCCAGCGTCGTCTTCCCGAAACCACCCGCACCCCACAGACCCGTCGTCACCCCTACCGTGCCAGCCCCGGGCCGCAGCACCGCCCCCGCCAACTCCTCCATCAGCTCCGGGCGCGCGACCTCATCACCCCGCAACGGCGGCACCGCCCACACCGGCCCCCGCACTCCACCAGCCCCACCGGATCCCGTCTCCACCAAGACCAACGCCTGAAACAGCGCCGTCTCTAGCGCGTCGGGGCTCGCCACCATCGCAGTGGTCAGTCCGCTACCGGCTAACCGCGCTCGGAACGCTTGCTGGCGGGTGCCATACACATCGTCAGCAAGCAACTCCCGCGAGCCAGATATCTGCTGCTCGTCCAACAGGAACACCAGCCGCGGCATCCCCGCCTCAGTCGCCGCCTGAAACTCCACCTCGGTGTAGGACAACTCCGGCTCGTCACAAACCGGTGACCCGTACCGGAACCCCGCGATCAGCACGTACACATCCGCCGCACACACCGCATCACGACACACCTGCGCAGGCTGCTGATCCCGAGCACCGAAATACTCCATATCCACCACCACACACCCAGCCCGGATCACCGCCCGCTCCGCCGCAGCCACAAACGACCGCGGAGCAGGCAACCGCCGCAGCTCCGACGTGTGACTCAGGAACACCGATCTTCCTGGCGTTCTTTCTGGCGTCATGACGCACAGCATCCCAACCCATCACCCACCCGCGATGGCCCCGCTCCCTTGGCCGCAACACCGCCCGCAAGGCGCCCTTGACGTCCACTCCACAATGACCCAAACACCACCCCTGACC
>DASYIL010000223.1:0-2475 GCA_035997545.1 Pseudonocardiaceae bacterium | reverse complement strand
CTGCGTCCTGCACGAATCCCTCACCGCGACGCGCCCGTTCTCCGGCGACACCTTCCCCGCACTCATGCGAGCCCACCTCTACGACCCACCACCCAAACCCAGCCAGCTACGCACCGGCATCCCGCCCGCACTCGACGCCGTAGTCGCCCGCGGAATGGCAAAAAACCCCCACGATCGGTACACCACCGCCGGCGAACTGGCCAACGCCGCCCGCGCCGCAATCACCGCACCGTCCCCCGAGACTGTGTTCGCCTCGAAAGCCGCCCCGACAGACCGTCCCCCGCCACCGCCGATCTACCCACCACCGACCTACCTACGGCCGACCCACCTCACGCCGACCTACCCACCGACAAAACAGCGTGGTCGAACCGTCGGCCTCACCCTTGTCTTGGCCGCCCTCGGCGTAGCCGCCCTGTTGGGCATCTTCGCGGTTCTCGCGTTGCGCACCGACTCGACCGCTAGCGGCCCCGCACCCAGCCCGCCGGTCACCACCGCTGCCCCGTCCCTCCCCACATTACCGGTGGACCCTGCGGCAGCTTACGCGGAACTGAACCGGCAGGTAACAGCCGACAGGCCGGAGGTTCAGAGCAAGATTGTCGAGAAGTGGGTCCCACAATTGGCCTCGACTCGCAAGGGTCTAGTCGTCGACGGCGTCGTTTTCGACTACATCGATATCTTGAAGGAGCACCAGGCGCTGCGTCGACAATACCCGCAGGCCCGACTGGTGCGGTCTAGTGACTGGTCAGTCTTCAACGGCTCGGACTTCTTCGTAACCGTGTTGGCGAACCCGTTTGAGACGGCAGACGGTGCCAACAGCTGGTGCGATCGGCAAGGTATCGACAGCGACCACTGCTTCGCCAAACTACTATCGCAGGTCAGAAGCCCCGGAGGGACCACGAAACACCGCCGGTAAACCGAAACAGACGAAGTTCACGTCGGACGCGGTCATCGACTCACCGTGGTGCACCGGCCGTGGGTGATCAAGTGACTCTCCGCCATCGACGATCCCGTTGAAGGTAGGGTCAGCTGGTGAGGCACCGATCGGGACGATTACGCATACCGCGGTCACCGCTGGTGATAGCGGTGGTGGTGCTCGTGGTCAGCGTGGCTGCGGTCGTCGTGGGCGTGCGGGCGGTGCAGGGCGGGGCTGAGCCTCCGACAGCCGGATCTGCCACGGCCGTAGCCCCGGCACCGTCACGTGAGCCAATGCGGTGCACACAGGACTCGGCCATTGCGCAGCTGCCGATGCGACGTCGGCTGGCCCAGCTGATTATGGTCGGGGTGGACGCCCGCGGGCCGCAGCAGGCGCTCGCCGCCGTGACATCCGAACAGGTCGGCGGCATTTTCCTGGCCGGCTCGGCCACCGGCTTACTCTCCGACAAGGCGTTGCAGCAGGTGCAGGACACCGCTGCGTTGCCCGTCGCGGTGGCCGTGGACGACGAAGGTGGCCGGGTGCAGCGGATCGACGCCCTGGACGGTCAGCTACCCAGCGCACGATGGATGGCGGCGAACCTGCCCATCGAGCAGGTCCATGAGCTCGCCGTGAAGCGCGGGCACCAACTGCGCGCTCGCGGCGTCACCATCGACTTTGCACCCACTGTCGACGTCTCCAGCCAGCCGAACAACGCCGTGATCGGGGATCGCTCTTTCAGCAGCGACCCGCAGATCGTCACGCGCTACGCCAGCGCCTTCGCGCAGGGACTGCGCGCCGCGGGTGTACTGCCGGTTTTCAAGCACTTCCCCGGACACGGCCGAGCCACCGGCGATTCGCACCGAGGCGCGGTCAGCACACCACCATTGACCGAGCTGCACGAGCTCGACCTGCTGCCCTATCAGCAACTACTCGACGGTCAGCCCGCCGCGGTGATGGTCGGCCACCTCGACGTCCCCCGCCTCACCGAGCCGGGAACCCCGGCGAGCATCAGCCCGGCAGCACTCGCGCTGCTGCGCGACCAGCTTCGCTTCAACGGCATGGTGTTCACCGACGATCTCAAGGCCATGGCGGCCATCACCGACCGGCTCGACCTGCCCGAGGCCGTGCGTCGATCCCTCGCCGCCGGAGTGGACATGGCACTGTGGATCACGACTGACCGGCTCGCCGAGGTACTTGACCACCTTGAGCAGGCCGTCGCGAGCAAATCACTGCCCGAGCCTCGGGTGAACGAAGCCGTCGCCCACGTATTGACGGCAAAGGCCGTCGACCTCTGCTCGGTGGCTCACGGAACTCACGGCGGGCGGTGAGGTGCCCATTGCCGGCAATCCAGGTGGTCTCGCCGACGCGGTCGTCGTCAGCTTGATCACAGAGCTGACCCGTGATGGCAGAATTTTCTGTTACCTTTCGTATGACCGTAGGAGTACGGCATGACGGGGAGCCTGGTAGGCGAGTACCAGCTAGAGACGCTGCTGGGACGCGGCGCGATGGGCGAGGTCTACCTCGCCTACGACACCCGCCGCAACCGGTATGTGGCGCTCAAG
>DASYIL010000222.1:0-15549 GCA_035997545.1 Pseudonocardiaceae bacterium | reverse complement strand
GCGGGGCCGATCGCCCCGGTCTGCTGCATGGTGGGCAGGTCCATGGCCTCGACACGCTGGCGTCGCTGCTAGACCTCCTGTCCGCCGACGGAGGGCTCGCCACAGCGGCCGAACGAGCCCTGCGCGACCCATCCGAGGTCGTGAGCTTGGATGCGGTACGGCTGCGTGCACCGATCCCCACGCCGCCGTCGGTGCGTGACTTCCTGTCGTTCGAGGAGCATGCTCGCAACGCCGCTCGCGCACGCGGCCGCGAGGTCGACCCGGTCTGGTACCGGCAACCGGTCTTTTACTTCACCAATCCGGCCGCTATCCGCGGACCGGACGAGGACATCGAGATCTCGCCCGGCTCGGCTGCCTTCGACTACGAAGTGGAGGTTGCCGCCGTTGTCGGCCACGCCGGCATGAACCTCTCACCCGAGCAGGCCGAGCAGCACATCGCCGGCTACCTGATCTTCTGCGATTGGAGTGCTCGTGATCTCCAGGCCATCGAATCGCGCGTCGGTTTGGGACCGGCGAAAGGTAAGGACGGGGCCACCAGCATTGGCCCCGTGCTGGTAACACCCGACGAGATCGAGCCCTATCGCAGCGGCAAAGGCTACCGGTTGGCCATGTCAGCCTCGGTCAACGGCCGTCACTATGGTGGCGGGAACTGGGCCGACATTTACTGGTCCTTCGGCCAGATGCTGTCCTACGCATCCCGAGGCACCCGGTTGGTGCCTGGCGACATCATCGGTAGCGGCACCGTCGGCACTGGCTGCATCCTCGAACTCGCCGGCTTGCACGGCCCTGACAAGTACCCTTACCTCAGGCCGGGCGACACCGTCCAACTCGACGTCGACGAGCTCGGTAGCCTCACCGGACACGTGCACCCGGCGCCCGACCCCGTGCCACTCGATCTCTCAATGCCATCTCAGCAGGTCGAACTCCGTGAGTAACGAATACCGTCGACGGGTGCGTAACTCAGCCATCGATTCCGTGCAACGTGCCGCCGACACCCCTGACCAGCCGCAGCCGTACCGCGAGCTGGGGCTCGCCGATGACGAGTACGCGCGGATCCGGAAGATCCTCGGGCGCCGCCCCACCGAGGCCGAGCTGGCCATGTACTCGGTGATGTGGAGCGAGCACTGCTCCTACAAGTCCTCCAAGGTGCACCTGCGGTATTTCGGCGAGACGACCACCGCGGCGATGCGGCAGCGGATGCTCGCCGGTATCGGTGAGAACGCCGGCGTGGTTGAGGTCGGCGACGGCTGGGCGGTGACCTTCAAGATCGAGTCACACAACCATCCGTCCTATGTGGAGCCCTACCAGGGCGCGGCGACTGGGGTCGGCGGGATCGTGCGAGACATCATGGCAATGGGCGCGCGGCCGATCGCGGTGGCGGACTCGCTGCGCTTCGGCCCCGCCGACGCGCCGGATACCGCACGGGTACTGCCCGGCGTGGTCGCCGGGATCGGCGGTTACGGCAACTGCCTGGGCCTGCCCAACATCGGTGGCGAGGTGGTCTTCGACTCCTCCTATGCGGGCAACCCGCTGGTCAACGCGCTGTGCGTGGGGGCGATGCGGGTGGCCGACCTGCACCTGGCGCACGCCAGCGGCACCGGAAACAAGATCGTCCTGTTCGGCGCGCGCACCGGGCTGGACGGTATCGGCGGAGTCAGCGTGCTGGCCAGCGAGAGCTTCAGCGCCGACAGCACCGATCCTCAGGGTGGGGGCAGCGGTCGCAAGAAACTGCCTAGCGTGCAGGTCGGCGATCCGTTCGCCGAGAAGCTCCTCATCGAATGCTGCCTGGAACTCTTCCACGCCGGGCTTGTGGCCGGTATCCAGGACCTCGGCGGCGCGGGATTGTCCTGCGCGACGAGCGAGCTGGCCAGCGCGGGCGACGGTGGCATGCGGGTGGAGCTGGACGCGGTGCCGCTGCGGGCGCCGGACATGACCCCGGCCGAGATCCTATCCAGTGAGTCCCAGGAGCGGATGTGCGCCGTGGTGCGTCCCTCCGATGTGGACGCTTTCATGGCCGTCTGTGCGAAATGGGACGTCACCGCAACGGTGATCGGTGAAGTGACGGACGGAGATCGCCTGGTGATCACTTGGCACGGCGAGACCGTGGTGGACGTGCCGCCGCGCACCGTCGCGCACGACGGACCGGTGTACCACCGCCCGGTGCACCGGCCGCCCACCCAGGATGTCGTGCAGGCATCCACTCCGGACCGGCTGCGACGACCGTCCACGCCGGACGAGTTAAGGGCGACGCTGCTGCGGATGGTGGCCGGCCCCGGGTTGTGCTCGCGGGCCTGGGTGACCGACCAGTACGACCGTTACGTGCGCGGCGCCACGGTGCTCGCGCAACCCAGCGACGCGGGGATGGTGCGCATCGACGACACCACGCAGCGCGGGGTGGCGGTGGCCACCGACGGCAACGGCCGGTATTGCGCGCTGGACCCCTATGCCGGCGCCCAGCTCGCGCTGGCCGAGGCCTACCGCAACGTTGCGGTCACCGGTGCCACTCCGCTGGCGGTGACGAACTGCCTCAATTTCGGCGCGCCCACCGATCCCGGCGTGATGTGGCAGTTCCAGCAGGCCGTCCGCGGCCTGGCCGACGGTTGCGCCGTCCTCGGCATCCCGGTCACCGGCGGGAACGTGAGCTTCTACAACCAGACCGGGGACACCGCGATCCTGCCCACCCCGGTGGTGGGGGTGCTCGGCGTGATCGACGACGTGCGCCGCCGGATCCGCACCGGCCTGGGCGGTCCCGGTGATGAAGTCTGGCTGCTCGGCGACACGCGCGACGAGTTGGACGGCAGCGAATGGGCGCACGAGGTGCACGGGCATCTCGGTGGTCGCCCGCCTGCGGTGGATCTGGCCCGCGAGCAGGCCCTCGCCCAGGTGCTCACGGCTGCGGCCCGGGACGGCCTAGTGAGTGCCGCTCACGATCTGTCCGACGGAGGCCTCGCGCAGGCACTGGTGGAAGCGGCCCTGTTGAGCGGGCACGGTGCCCGGATCGCGATACCCGCGCAGCTCGACCCCTTCGTCGCCCTGTTCGCCGAGTCATCCGGGCGTGTCTTGCTCGGCGTGTCCGGCGGGCATGCTCACCGTGTCGCGCAGCTGTGCACGGACCATGGGGTGCCGGTGACCTCACTCGGCGAAGTGCACAGCGCACCCATACTGGAGATCACCCACATCGCCACCCTCCCCCTAGAGGAGCTCCGCACCGCCTGGGAGGCCACCCTCCCCGCCCTGTTCGCTACCTAAGTCCCCCGATTACCGCGTTCTGGATGCAGACTGCACCAATTAGCCCCTGGATCACTGCAGTCTGTATCCAAAACGCGTGGAGAAGCACATGAACGAGTTGCGTGACGCGGTGGGCGCGGTCGGGGCGTGGCTGGATGGGGAGGGGCCGGAGCCTGCGCGCACCGAGCTGGCGCAGGCTGTCCGACTCAGTCTGCGCACCCTGGCACAGGCGGCTCCCGGCGCCACGGTGGAGGTGCGGGTGCCGCCGTTCGCTGCGGTGCAGTGTGTCGCGGGGCCGAGACACACCAGGGGCACCCCACCCAACGTGGTGGAGACAGACCCGCGGACCTGGCTCGAGCTCGCCACCGCCCGCGTCACCTGGCCCACCGCGCTGGCCGAAGGCCGGGTGGCGGCCTCCGGCCCCCGCGCAGACATCTCAGCCTGGTTGCCCTTGCTGCGACCCCCGCATTCAGCGGGCTCAGCGGGGTGAACGACGCGCCGATAACCCCGCTAAGCCCGCTCAATGCGGGGGTTGCACCATGGGGGTATGACGGTGTCTCGGTTTGCTTCAGCCATGAGCGAGTTCGATCGGCGGGTGCGGGCTGTGCGGCCAGACCAATGGCAGGACCCGACCCCGTGCACCGAGTGGGACGTGCGAGCACTGGTTGACCACGTGGTGACCGAGCAGCTGTGGGCGCCGCTGCTGCTTAGCGGTGCCACCATCGATGATGTCGGGGACCGGTTCGATGGTGATCAGCTTGGGGACGACCCGGTAGCGGCCTGGGTGAGCGCGGCCGCCGCAGCTTGGGAGGCGTTCGCGGCCCCGGGCGCTCTGCGGGGGCATGTCGAGCTGTCCTACGGGCGCCGGCCGGCCGACGGATACTGCCAAGAGATGACCCTGGATCTGGCCGTACACGCCTGGGACTTGGCCCGGGGAATCGGGGCTGACAAGCGGCTCGACGAGGAGCTGACCCGAGAGGTGCTGGCCTTCATCGAGCCACAGGCCGAGCAGTTGGCCAGCACAGGGATGTTCGCTCCGCCCGTCGCGGTGGGTGAAGACGCCGACACCCAGACCCGGTTGCTCGCCCTGCTCGGACGTCGGGCATGAGCGTCGGGCGAATCGTGCTGTGGCCCGCTGGGCACCCCAGGGTGCCTGAATACCCCCTTCGACGTCATCTGCACGTCATCCGCCACCGAATGTGGGCAGTTCCACCCCTTCGGCGTAGCCTCCTCGACGTTGGGGCGCCGCGATCGGCGCGTCAGTTGCGCGCGGCGCCCCAGGGCAGCCAGTAGACTGCGAAATGTCTTCAGTCTCGTCGACAGGGAGTCGCAGGTGGGCAACGAAACGCCCCGACATGACTTCGACGACCGCACCGGACACGATTGCAGTGCAGATGGCAGCGCCCATGCCGGGGAACCGCGCGAAGAGTGCGGTGTCTTCGGTGTCTGGGCCCCGGGCGAGGAGGTCGCCAAGCTCGCCTACTTCGGCCTGTTCGCCCTGCAGCACCGTGGCCAGGAGGCCGCCGGCATCGCGGTGTCCGACGGCTCGCAGGTGCTGGTGTTCAAGGACCTCGGGCTGGTCAGCCAGGTCTTCGACGAACAGATACTGTCCAGCCTGTCCGGGCATATCGCAGTCGGGCACTGCCGCTACTCCACCACCGGGTCGAGCACCTGGGAGAACGCCCAACCCACGTTTCGCACCACGGCCGCCGGCTCGGGTCTGGCACTGGGACACAACGGCAACCTGGTGAACACCGCCGAACTGCTGAAGCAGGCCCGTGAGGTCGGCGTCCCCACCCGCAACGGGGCGACCACCGACTCCGACCTGATCACCGGCCTGCTGGCCACTGCCGCGGGAGACACCGGCATCGAGGACGCCGCCCAGTGCCTGCTGCGTCAGCTACGGGGGGCGTTCTCACTGGTGTTCTGTGACCAGGGCACGTTGTACGCCGCCCGAGACCCGCACGGTGTGCGCCCGCTGGTGTTGGGCCGGTTGGATCGTGGCTGGGTGGTTGCCAGCGAGACCGCGGCGCTGGACATCGTCGGCGCCAGCTTCGTCCGTGAGGTTGAGCCGGGTGAACTGTTGGCGATCGACGCGGGCGGGTTGCGCAGCTCCCGCTTCGCCAACCCCGATCCCAAGGGCTGCGTGTTCGAGTACGTCTACCTGGCCCGCCCGGACACCACGATCGCCGGGCGCGGGGTGCACGCCACCCGGGTGGAGATCGGCCGCCGGCTGGCACAGGAGCACCCGGTCGACGCCGACCTGGTCATCCCGGTGCCCGAGTCGGGCACCCCGGCGGCGATCGGCTACGCGCAGGGCTCCGGGATTCCGTACGGCTCGGGGTTGGTAAAGAACGCCTACGTGGGGCGCACCTTTATCCAACCGTCGCAGACGATCCGCCAGCTCGGCATCCGGCTCAAGCTCAACCCGTTGCGCGACGTCATCCGCGGCAAGCGCCTCGTGGTGGTGGACGACTCCATCGTGCGGGGTAACACCCAGGCCGCCGTCGTCCGGATGCTGCGCGAGGCCGGGGCAATCGAGGTACACGTGCGGATTGCCAGCCCGCCGGTGCGCTGGCCGTGCTTCTACGGCGTCGATTTCGCCTCCCACGCCGAGCTCATCGCGAATGGTGCCGACGGCAGCGATGTCGATGGAATACGGCGCCGGATCGGGGCGGACAGTCTCGGCTATATCAGCCTCGCGAACCTCATCGCCGCCTCCGAGCAGCCGGCCTCCCGGTTGTGCACAGCCTGCTTCGACGGTCACTACCCCATCCTGCTGCCGCCGAGCGAGTCCATGGGTAAGCACCTACTCGAGGACGTCCCGCAGAAGTTGCACCAGCCGGTGTTGCAAGCAGGCTGAGGCGCATGCCATGACCGAGATCGACGGCACGCACCCCACCTACGCCGCAGCTGGGGTGGACATCGCAGCGGGAGAGCAGGCCGTCACCTTGCTGCGAACGCACGCCGAGCGGGCCAGCCGCCCCGAGGTGCTCGGCGGGATCGGCGGGTTCGCCGGCCTGTTCAAGCTCAAGCTCGACCGCTGGCGTGAGCCCGTCCTGGCGAGCTCCACCGACGGTGTAGGCACCAAGATTGCGGTGGCGCAGGCGATGGACGTGCACCACACCATCGGGATCGACCTGGTGGCAATGGTCGTCGACGACGTCGTGGTGTGCGGAGCCGAGCCGCTGTTCTTGCAGGACTACATCGCCGTCGGGAAGATCGTGCCGGAGCGGATCGCCGACCTGGTCCGGGGAATCACCGAGGGCTGCGTGCGGGCCGGCTGCGCCCTGCTGGGCGGAGAGACCGCCGAGCACCCCGGGATGATGACCGACGGTGACTACGACCTGTCCGCGACTGGGGTGGGCGTGGTGGAGGCCGACGCCATCCTGGGGCCCGATCGTGTCCGGCCTGGTGATGTGGTGGTAGCGATGGGCTCGTCGGGGCTGCACTCCAACGGCTACGCGCTGGCTCGGTACGTGCTGCTCGACATCGCCCGAATGCCCCTGGACGGGCATGTGGAGGAGTTCGGCCGCACACTCGGGGAGCAGTTGCTCGAACCCACCCGGATCTACGCCAAGGACTGCCTGGCGTTGGTAGCGGAGACTGAAGTGCGGACTTTCGCGCACGTCACGGGCGGCGGCCTGGCGACGAACCTGGCGCGGGTGATACCGCGCGGGCTGGTCGCCGTGCTGGATCGCGGGAGCTGGACGCCGGCTGCGGAGTTCGCGCTGATCGCCCGCCGGGGCCGGGTGCAGCGCGCGGAGATGGAACGCACCTTCAACATGGGCATCGGGATGGTCGCTGTGGTCGATCCGGCCGAAACGGATCGGGCCCTGGCCGTTCTGACTGCCCGGCACGTGCCGGCATGGGTGCTCGGTGAGGTGCACAGGTCGCGCGACGTCGGGGTCGACGCGGCCGCGAAGGACGCCGTCCGGGCCGTCCTCCGCGGGGATCACCCGCGGTTCTGACCAGGTGCAGTCAGGCTTGCCCCGCCCGTTCGGCGACTCACCGGCGGTGCTGCTCGTACTCGTCGCCGTAGGAGTCCTCGGTGCGGTCGTCGGCACCGAGGTCGTCGGCACCGTGGCTGGCGCCGTTGCCGCCCGACAGCTCTCGTTGCAGCGCCTCGAGATCAGTGGTGGGGGAGCTGTACTTAAGCTCCCGAGCCACCTTAGTCTGCTTGGCCTTGGCTCGGCCGCGCCCCATGGCTCGACCCCCTCGCACGCAGGGACGGGGCGGCCGGGGGATTCGGCGGCCTCGTACATCTCGACAACATCCTCTGGTACCACCGTACAGGGTTCCGCGGGCCGGATGCGACGCGGCCGCAGCGGCCGTGTCCCAGGGCACCTGCCCGTCCGCGCGCAGCCGCGTGTGCAAGACTCCGGTTGACCATATGGGGGCCGACTTCGCTCCAGAGGAGGAGTTGGCATGACTGTCCTGGCCCTCTCAACTGCCAGCGGTGAGCCGCTGTCTTGGTTGGCCGTCGTTGTGGTGGCGCTCGGCATGATCGGAATGATGATCGGTACCGCCCGACGGGTCCGCAACCGCCTTTCCAGCCGAGCGGGCCCGCGTTAGTGTTCTTGGTCACTCTGTGTTTGTGTCACTCTGTGTTCATGGTCAATCTGTGTTCATGGTCAATTTGGGGGTCTGGTGAGGCTGCGTTGCTCGGCGAGTAGATCGTCCACCGAGGCGGCGCCGCTGGCGTATCGGGAGCCGATCTCAGCGTTGAAGGTGTCCACCACGTGCTGCACCTCGCGGCGGTGCTGGGATACCGACGCCTCCTCCGTGCGGTAGTCCTGCAAGGCGCCGTCGAGCTGCTCGCCGGACAGTGACGCCACGTAGGAGAGATCGACATTAGCGACCAGCGCCTCGACAGTGCGGCGGTGCGCCTCGGCCTGTGAGGGCTCTACCGTCTGGAAGCGACCTGAGCCGGTTGCCGGGCCCACGGCGTTAGCCGCCAGGATGCGCGTCAGCTCGGCTACGACGGGAGCGCTGCCGCCTTCGCACCGGCGTTGTTGCTCGGCGTGCACGATGTCGATTCGGGCGTGCAGCAGCCGGCGCAGGTAAGAAAGGTCGGTCTCCTCCTGCGCTGCGTCGTCCCGGCGCGCGCGCACCTCCTCCAGCGCGAGCCCGGCCAGGCCTGTGACATACCCCGGATCCAGCACCCGATCAATACGCCGACGCCCACCGGGACGAACCTCGATCACGGGACCTATCCTGACACATTCGGCAGGCGGCCCATCACGACGTCAGACGACCGATCATGACTTCAGACGACGCAGCTCATGACTTCAGACGACGCAGTGCCGCTCGGCCTGGTGGCTCCCCGGTGTCGGGTGGCACCGAGTCCGGATCCACCGCCGCGGCGGCCTCCCCGGCGCGCAATGGCGTGCTCGGGTCCACCGAGCGTTTGAGCAGCGCCAGCGCGATCGGGCCGAGTTCGTGGTGGGTAGCAACTGTGCCGACCCGGCCGACCACCCGCTCGCCAGCCAACACCGGGTCCCCGGTGGCGGGCAGCGTCTCGGGTGACTCCAGGTGCAGCAGCACCATCCGCCGCGGAGGGCGACCCAGATTCGCCACCCGCGCCACCGTCTCCTGGCCTCGGTAGCACCCCTTGTCCAGGTGCACCGCGGCGCCGATCCAACCGACCTCGTGTGGGATGGTGCGCTCGTCGGTGTCGATGCCCAGCCGCGGGCGCAGGGCCGCCGCCCGGATGGCCTCATACGCCCAGGTCCCAGCCGGGGTGGCACCGGCTTCAACCAACTGGTGCCAGGCCTGCGACAGGTTACCGCGCGGCACCAGCAGGTCCGCCCGGTCCGCCCAGACTCGCACGAACCCACCCAGCTCCCCGGCTTGTGCAATCACGTTCTTCGTGGACGGGCCGAGCAGGGAGAGCACGGTCAGCTCGGCGGTCGCATCCCGTGGTGCCACCTTCGACCAGAACACCATCGAGTTCAGATAGGCCAGCAGTCCCTGGGCCCCACCCGGCTCGGTGTCCAACCACACCGTGTTGTGCACATGGGAGACCACCGCGTGGTGCTCCACGTGACCCCGCAGGTCAAGCACCAGCGCCTCGGTGTGCGCACCCTCGTCGAGGGCGAGCAGGTGCTGGGAGGTGATGGTGTGTAGCCAGCTCAGCCGGTCCTCACCGCTCACGGCGATCACTTCGCGGTGCGACCGGTCCACCACCGCGACGTCGCGCTCGGCGGCGCGCTGCTCACGAAGTGGGTCGCCGTGGTGCCACGCCACCCCGGGATCTGGAGACCCGTCGGGCGGAGGCACCGCACCGGGCAGCTCCAGCAGGGGCGACGTCACGAGCCGTCGGCCGTCTGGTGCTCGGCCCCTCCGTGCTCGGTGCAGCGCACGCAGCGCCCGGACAGCGCCAGGTGGCTGGGGTCCAGCGTGAACCCGAATCGGTCCGACAGTCGCTCGGTGAGCTCGGTGAGAACCTCGGTAGGCACCTCGGTGACCACCCCGCAACGGTGGCACACCAGGTGCACATGGTCATGCGCCTGGGTGGAGTAGCTCGGCGCGCCGTGCCCGAGATGAGTATGTCGGACCAGCTCGAGGCCCTCGAGCAGGTCGAGGGTGCGGTAGATCGTGGTGATGTTGACTGCGGGCGCGACGCGCTGTACGTGCTCGCAGATCCGCTCCGGAGTGGCGTGCTCCAGGGCGCGCACCGCGTCGAGCACCAGTTGCCGTTGGGGGGTCATCCGCATCCCGCGTTCATGCAGCGTACGGCGCAGGGTGGCATCCACAACCGTGATGGTATGCCGAGGTGGCGTCGGATGCTGTGCCCCAACGGGTATCGGTGCCGTGCACGGCGGCTGGCCATTGACGTTGCCGAGCTAGGCATGGCGCGGATAGCGTGCAGGTACACGTGAAAGGAGGTGGTCCAAGGTTGAACGGCTATAGGACTCGTGAGGTGGCTGCCAGCTAGCGCCGCCGACGGTCGTGGAAGGGCTACCTCCGCAGGAGGCGGCCAGCGAATCCAAGGCAGTCACCCGGCCCCCGGGGTCACCCGAGCACCAGTCCCGCTCGGGCTTGCCGTTTCGCGCGGCAGGCACTCCGGGGGCTGACTGCTGTCTGGGCAACCCCACGCGCGTTTCTGGATGCAGACTCTGCAGTAATCGGGTGTTGCTTTACCGCAGTCTGCATTCAGAACGCGGCTACCCGATCACCCGATGCAGCCGCATGGACACGTGCGGCTGCATCGGCTGGCCTACCATCGCGCGTTGTTCGACGTAGGCGAGGTCGCCGCCCTCGACGATGCCGTAGAGCCGGTGCGCACCGGTGACCGCCTTGGCCGACGAGGTGCGCACCACAGCATCGGTGGCCAGTTCCCACGAGGTCTGGTTTCGTGGCTGCCCGTAGTAGATCTCCACGATGCCGGTGGCGTGCGTGGCGAGCAACTCGATGCTGTCGTCGGGTTGAGGTCGCCAGAACCCGGTCTCGCGTGCGGCGCGTCGGATCACCTTGCCGGCGTCGTCGAGCAGCCAAGCCCGCGACTCATACCGCAGGAAGGGCCGCCCGTCGTGGCAGATCACCATCTGCTGGCCGACGTGGTATGGCCCGCTGATGGTCGGGTAGACGACCTCGCCTTCGCCGCGCCACACCCCGACCAGCGGTAGCAACGCCAGGCAGGCGGGGTGCAGCTCGGGCCCCTCGCGCAGGTTCGCGGTGTCACCGGAGATCGGCAGGTCGGTGAACTCGGGAAGATTCAAGACTCGGGTGTTCTGCGCGCGCTCGGCGGCGACTCGCAGCATCTCGTCGTCGGGGGAACCGTTGGAACCGCCTGTCACGCCCGGGATCATAGGCCGGGTAGCGGTCAGCGTTGCTCGCCGCCCTGGTTGCCGTTCGAGGAGCCAGGGATCACCATACCGCGCGGCCGTTCTCCTGATCGGTCCCACCGGATCTTCAATTACTGTGAGAGCCTCACCGCCTATTCGGTGCGGCTCGGCGATGGCTGGACCTACCCATGCCAGCACAGGAGGTGCTGCTGGCCCAGCCAAGGGCCTTGTCACGCGGCGAAGAGCAGGCCGACTGCGCCCATGGTGAGTGCGACCATTGCCGCGAGCAGCGGGTACTGGGTGCGCACCGCGGTCTTGGCCGGTAGTAGCCGAATCGCCCGGTCGTGCGCGCCGACGGCAGCCACCAGGTGTCCGAACACGATCGCCGTCACCTGGACCGTGGCGATGGTCGACGTGCTGAGCACGTTGTAGTCGATGGTGCGTTCCGCGGTGCCCAGCAGGTTGGCGCCGCTGGCGAACGGGTCGCTGGCCAGGATCAAGACCAGCTGGCCGTCGAAGACCAGCAGCGAGAAGTAGTGCGCGAGGGCATACCCGGCGGCGATCGGCACCAGGGTGTGGGCGAAAGCGCCGGGCCGGGGGCGTGCGCCCGTATCGGGGAGGCCAGCGCGCCGGGTCGTCAGGCTCCAGGTGCCGAGCAGGAACACCACCCCGATCAGCAGCATCGAGCAGGCCAGCCCGATGGTGGCGATCGCGATCCCACGGGGTACGGTGCTTTGCCACCACAGCGTGCGGGACAGGCCGTCGTAGGCCGTCGTGCCGACCAGCGCCACCACCACACCGACCAGACCCGGCCCACCCGGCATCGCCTCCATGCCGTGCAGGGGGTTGCGCAGCACCAGAGCCCGGTCGGTGGACCGGCGCGCCAGCGGGGACAGTGATCCGAGCAGCGTCGAGTAGACCTCGAAGCCGTCGGCGCGCTCGAACCACCGCCGCCCGAAGACGACCGCCGCCGCGATGTGGACCACCGCGTAGGTCGTGATGAAGGTGGCCGTCGCGGCCGGCTCGGCGCGGTCGGGGTACACCAGCTCGAACCAGCCGTAGCCGGCCAGCGAGACCGCTGCCGGCCAGTAGCCGACCCGCTCCGGCAATGGCCGCAACCCCCGTTCGGGGTCGACTCGCAGCACCCCAGCGAGCCCGTCGTGCACCAGCCGCAGCGGGTTGAGCGCCCGCCAGACCGGTCCTAACAGCAGCGACACCGGCACCAGTCCCACCCAGAAGGTGACGAACAAGGCCCACGGCGCGAGATTGCGCCCGGGTTCGGTGGGACCGATGAAGCCGACCACGCAGATTAGCAGCACGGCTGCCAGGGTGAGGTCCTGCGCAACGATCGCGCTGGCGTCGGCCACCCTGGTCACCACAGGCGGGAGCGGGATACCGGCATCGCGGTGCAGGCGGGGGCGGCGCCACAGCACGGCAAGCACCACGAACGAGATCATCAGCGCCATCCCGGCACCGATCACCGCCAGCGACAACGGCAACGGCAGGTCGCTGCGAGTGCCGACACCGTGCGCGCGGACCATCAGGTCACGTGCAGCTGAAGCAGCTGAAGCTTGGATTCCTCCAGTTCCACGTCGAAGACTCCGGAGGCGTTCGTGGTGAAGCTGACCGAGATCGTGCCGCCGGCGGGGATCTTGGCCTTCCGGTCGTAACCGTGCACGTAGATCGCGTCGGCCACGTCACTGGTCACCGCCAGGGTGACCGGCGTACCCAGCGGCACGGTCACCCGGCCGGTGTCCCCGGTGGCCTGCCCGCCTCGGATCGTGATGCTGATCGTGTGGGACGTCGGCCCAACCGGTGCCGGTGCCGGTGCCGCCAACGCGCCGTCCGCGGCCGCGGCTACCCGGTTGGGGCCGGCCCCCGGCCCCCGGCCGCAGCCACCGAGCACACCAAGCACAGCCAGCGCCGCTACCAGGACTGCCGTGCGACTCGCTGTTCCGATCATTTTTCCCCCTCATCGCGGACACAACGTCTAGAGGGCGAATTTATCGATCTCCAGCTGCAATGTCATGCGACCCGGTCAGCGGCGGCGATGCGGCGGCGCACGGTGACCATCGCGCCCTGGCTCGGCACCATGGTCACGTGGCGCGGCTTTACCGACTCGTCCGGCGCGGTGGTCGAGGACAACTCGATCCTGCGCAGGACTTCCCGCAGTACGGTGCGCATCTCGACCTGGGCGAAGGTAGCGCCGAGGCAGCGTCGCACTCCGCCGCCGAAAGGCAGCCAGACGGCCGGGTCGGCCCGCTGATCGAGGAATCGCTGCGGCCGGAACACGTCCGGGTCGGGGTAATGCCGGTTGCTGTGATGCACCAGGTTGATACTGGGCGCCAGGATGATGCCGGCCGGGATGTGGTAGCCGGCGAGCTGAACCGGTGCGGTCAGTTTGCGGGCGAACTCGAAGACTACCGGCCGCACCCGCAGGGTCTCCTTGCACACCGCGTCCAGCCAGACATCGTCGGAGTCAGCGGCGGCCTGCGCGGTGCGGTCGAGCAGCGCGGGGTCGCGGGTCAACCGCTCGAAGGCCCAGGACAGCGCGGTGGCAGTGGTATCGTGTCCGGCCAGCAGGAGGGTGACGAGCTGGTCGACGAGCTCGTCGTCGGCCATCGGTACCCCCGCGCCGTCGACGTTGCGTACCAGCATGGCCAGCGCGTCGGTCCGGTGCGACAACTGCGGGTCCTGGCGGCAGCGGGTGATCTCGTCGGCGAGTAGCGCCCGGGCGGCAGCGTTGCGCTGCGCGCGGCGTCGCCACGGTCCGAACCGGCGCAGCACCTGCGGCGGCGGGATCAGCTCCAGTGGTGAGCCGATCTCCAGCATCGGCGGCAACGCGGTCCGCAGCGCAGCGAGCCGGCTCTCATCGTGCACTCCGATGACGGTGCGCAGGATGACCTCGAGAGTGATCCTCTGCATCCGGGGGTACAACGGGAATTGTTCGCCCACCGGCCAGCGCGCGACATCGTCGGCAGTGACGGCGACCATCTCGGCGACCTGCCGGCGTACCGAGTCACCGTGGAACGCGGGCAGCATCATCCCGCGGCTGCGCCTGTGCTTCTTGTCGTCGAGCCTGATCAGTGACTTCGCCCCCAGTACCTCGCCGAGCGGGGTGGCCGCCTCCCCAGCATGGAAGATCGCCGGGTCGCCACGCGCTACCGATCTGATGTCCTCCGGGTCGGTCAGAAAGACGAGCGTGCCTATCCCCGGAATCCGGATCGTGAACCGATCGCCGTAGCGCCGGTGGCAGGCGTGGACGAAGCGAATGGGGTCCAGCCAGAGCAGCCCAGCCTGAAGCAGCGCCGGCAGTGGCGGGCCGGGGGGCAGTGTGCGCACCATGTTCTGGCACTCTACGTGTTCCAGGCCGATGTTACGTCAACGTTACGTCGACCGGCTCGGGTGCCGACGATCCGGCGTCGGCGGGCGACCCGGAGGAGGTGGTTTCCTCGCCTCGGCGAGGGCGCCCGCCGGTGGGCCAAGATAGCCCGTGCAGTCGAGTTAGCCGCCATCTTCGACGCCACTGCTGGTACCGGCGCCCTGCTCCACTAGCGCATTCCCCAACGGGTGTGGCACTGGCTCGAGTGACGTGCGATGGAGCGGCCAGCCTACGATAGTACTTGGCCAAGCCACATTGACGCGGAACAACAGACCCGCGAGATAACAAGCGTATGGGTTACGAGTTACACCTCATCGCTCTTCTCTTGATTGGGGGTTTTCACCGGCAATGTCACCACTGAGACCGGAGACTCGACGTTGTCGAACTCCTCCAGGCGCGTCTGGTAGTCGGCGGCCGCCGCCTTTTCCCCTTCTATCTGGTAGTCGGCGGTCAATCCCTTTTTCTCTGCCTCCTGGTTGACGTCAACCGTCGCCTCGTCAGTTGCTGTCGCCTCGTCAGTTGAAGACTCGCGATCATGTTCGGTTTCCTGTGGCATGCTTTCGGTTTCCTGTGGCGTACCTTCTGGGTCAGTCATCGCCAGATTCCCTTCCGTTTCCGTACCCCCAACTAACTTCCGTACCCCAACTGGAGAAACTTGACATACCCCCATGGAAGATCACTAAACACCGGATGACTCATTCGTGTGACGTCGTTCGCCTGCATCGGTGTGGCACCCATCCGGCTGGATACGCCGTTCACGTGGCCAGTACGGGTTGCTCTCCTTGCACACTGCGTCCAGCCAGGCGTCATCGGAGTTCGCAGCGGCTTGCGCGGTGCGTTTCAGCAGGGCGGGGTTGCGGGTCAGCCGCTCGAAGGTCCAGGCCAGTGCGGCGGCAGTAGTCTCATGCCCGGCCAGCAACAGCGTGACTACCTAGTCAACGAGCTCCCGATCGGTCATCGGCTGTTCATCCTCGTCGTTGCTGCGCACCATCATCGCCAGCGCGTCGGTCCGCTGCGCCAGGTTCGGATCGCGACGGCCGCGGGCGATCTCCGCCAGCAGCAGCGCGCGTACCTTGGCCTTGTTCTGCTTGCGGCGGCGCCACAGCCCGACATTGCGCAGTAGTCGACGTGGCGGCAGTAGCTCCAGCG
>DASYIL010000221.1:0-2024 GCA_035997545.1 Pseudonocardiaceae bacterium | reverse complement strand
TGGGTGGTGGGGGCGATAATGCGGGTTATGGCGATCGACGGGGAAGCCGGGCAGCCTGGTTCTGGTCGTGATGGTGACGTCGTGGCGCTGAGCGGGTTGCGGGTGGTTCTGGCCGAAGATGACGTGTTGTTGCGGGAGGGTCTGGCCAGTTTGTTGGAGCGGTCGGGTTTTGCGGTGGTGGGTCAGGCCGGTGATGGGCCGCAGTTGCTGGCGTTGGTCCGCGAGCAGGCACCGGAGCTGGTGGTGGTCGATATCCGGATGCCGCCGACGCATACCACTGAGGGGTTGGAGGCGGCTCGGGTGATCCGCCAGGAGTTGCCTACCACCGGGATTGTGGTGTTGTCGGCGCATGCTGAAATCGAGCATGCGATGGAGTTGCTGGCCAGCGGCCGGGGGATCGGCTACCTGCTGAAAAGCCGGGTCACCGACGTGACGGAATTCGTGGAAACGCTGCAGCGCATCGCCAAGGGCGCCTCGGTGGTCGATCCCGCGCTGGTCGCCGAACTGGTCTCCGCGCGGCGGCGCAATGACCCGCTGGCGGTGCTGAGCAGCCGGGAACGCGAGGTACTAGCGCTGATGGCCGAGGGCCGCTCCAACGCCGGCATCGGCCGCCGGCTCTGGGTCACCGAGGGCACCGTGGAAAAACACGTCCGCAGCATCCTGGCCAAGCTACGGCTCCCGGAAACCGACAACGATCACCGTCGGGTCCTGGCCGTCGTCACCTTCCTCGAGGCCCGCTGACCGGATCAGCCGGACGACCATCACCACGACAGGTGATCAACGCGCGAATCGCCTCGGCCGACAACCCCGACTTCGGCAAGAAACCCACCACCGGGCTCGCCGCGATCAAATCGGTGTAGTCCTGCTCAGCATGCGTCGAAATCAAAATCATCCGAGTACTCGCCAGGCAGGCCTCCCGGGACAACCGCCGGGCAACATCAAAACCACTCTCCCCACCAAGATCGATATCAAGCAGCGCGACATCCGGGCGCAACTCAGTAGCCCGCTCGACGGCCTCAGCACCCGTCGACGCCACACCGACAACCAACACCCCCTGACGTTCCAGCAAGCCACGAGCGGCAGCGAGGAACCGAGGGCTGTCATCAACAATCAGACAGCGCAGCGTCATGACACCAGGATCGCACCGCGGCTGCCAGCGCGCCTTCCGGCTAGCCGGAAGCTCGGGCCGCGCCGGCAAGAGAGACGGGTTAGCGAAGGCGCCGAAGCAGGTTACGGCTTGTCCGCGGGGGTTTCCCTACCTGGACAAACGGGGGTTCACCACCATGCAATCTGGGGGCCACCAGGATGGTCCTGCCTGTGGCGACGGCGCATTCTGCAACAGTCGGAAGAACACCAGACGACACAGCCAAGCGATGCAGACAAGGGAGGGAGAACGGCGATGAACGCCACCACGGCCACCCCGCTGAGCCAGCGAGACCGGGCAGTTCTCCGGGCCGTCGCAGCCGGCCGTTGCAAGATTTCCGAGACGTTCGGTGGAAACTTGGTCATCGACGGCGTGTGGTTCACCGACCAGTTCGCGGGCATGCGGCTCAGCGAGGCCGGTTTGATCATCGGCGGTCCGCTAGGCGGTCCTGCTCGACTGACTGCGTCCGGCCGCGCACTGCTTGAGGCAGCGTGACGAAAATGATCACAACCGTGCGGCCCATACTCACCGCCCACGATTGCTGTGACCGCTGCAGCGCACCAGCGAAGGTACGGGCGCTGCTGCGCACCGGCGGCGAGCTGCTGTTCTGCGGGCACCACGCCCGCGAGCACAGCCCTCGACTCCGAGGCATCGGGGCGACGCTCACCTTCGGCCACTGAGCACACTGCGTCCCTGATCCGAAAAACATGTCGGGGACGGCGTGCTTCAGTACCCGGCGTAGCGTCAGCGGAGCCGGGTTGGGGGTAGAGGTGCCATTGCCTGTATCGAGGGGCTCAGGCTGCGGGGTCGAGGGTGACTCGATAGCCGAGTGCTTCGAGCTGACGGATGTGGGTTCGTTTCTTGCGTTCGGTGTCGATGT
>DASYIL010000220.1:0-2294 GCA_035997545.1 Pseudonocardiaceae bacterium | reverse complement strand
GAAGCATCCGTGCAGCCTGCGCGACCGCCTCGATGAGCGCGACATCACCGACCTGATCACCGCCTACCGCGAAGGCGCCACCGCCGTCTCCCTCACCGCTGCCCACGGCTTGAACCTCACGAGCGTCAAGCGCCTCCTGCGCTGTCCGCCGGACGTCATCTACCCAACGAGCTACGAAGGCAGCGCCGACCGCGACGCATCCATAGCCCTTCAATCCAGGCGTCACCGCGCTCACAGCGGTATGTGCGGACGTCGTCCTTATGCGGCGCGAGCGGGATGCGGATCGTGGCCCTCTTCCACAGCGGTAAGGGAAAGGACTCGCACACCAGAAAAACGTGGATGCCCAGGTCATAGACCTGGGCATCCACCGGTGGAGGTGCCGGGAATCGAACCCGGGTCCTCCGTCGCCTCGTCAGGGCTTCTCCGTGCGCAGTCCACTAAGCCTCTACTCGGATCCACCGGTCACGCGGACCAGCCGGTGTGACGATCCCAGTCGCTGTAGGTGTCCCATCCAGACCCCGCGACCGGGCCTGGCGGTGAGTCCCCTTACTGGTGCCGGGGTCCGGGGCGGGGACACCCCCGGTCCGACACAGTCGCTACTCGCTCAGGCGGCGAGGGCGAACTGGCGCTGACTAGAGTCGGCGCTTATTGGTGTGCGATGACGCTTACGGTGGTCTCTCGCCTGCACCGGCACGCTTCCCACTGACTTAACGTCCAGAGTCGAAACCGTTCACCCCCTTGTCGGGCTGCTTAACCATCCCAGACTAACGCCTGGACGTCCGATCTTCATCCCCGATGCCCAGCAGCGCCGAGCTGCAGTAACCGAGCAGGCGTGTCGTGCACCACCGCGCGCAGGAAAGCGACACCCAGCCGGTCGTCGGCGGCCGCCCAGCCCGCCACGGCCCGCAGCTGGGTCGCGTAGTCGTAGGGGATGTTCGGGAAATCGGTGCCCAACGCGATCCGGTCGGCCACGTCGACCAATTGTGCAGTCCAGTCCGACGGCAATGGGGCTACTGCCTCGGCAAAGGGCACCCCGACCATGGTCGTATCTAGGTGCACCCTGGGATAACGCCGCACCAGATTCAGCGCATCGCCGTAGTCGGGCAGCCCGGCGTGCGCCAGTACCGCGACGAGCTGGGGATGAGCAGCGAGCACCTCACCGAATATATCCAGACCGGTGTAGGGCCCGGCGGCGCCCGGTCCGTGCCCGCAATGCACGACAACCGGGACGCCCGCTTCAGTCAGTAAACCCCACGCCCCGTCGAGCAGTGAGTCCCGCGGGTCGAAGCCACCTACCTGCACATGCACCTTGACGCAACGCGCGCCAGCTGCCAGCGCTCGCGCCAGGTATTCAACAACACCCGGTTCGGGATAGAGCGTTGCTGTGAGCACGGCCTCCGGCACCGCGGCGGCGAATTCGGCGACCCAGCCGTTGAGCCAGTCCGCCATGCCTGGTTTATGCGGGTAGACCAGCGGCGCGAACGCCCGCACGTGCATGGCCCGCAGCACCGCGACGCGATCGTCCTGGGGCAGCCGGTAGTGCACCGGCCAGGGAGTGCCGTAGCGCTCTGCAGCCTGGTCGAAGAAGGCCCACACCTTGGCCATCACCTGATCGGGCAGGAAGTGCACGTGCAGGTCGATCAGCCCGTCCAGCCCCAGCGCGGCCGCCCACGCCGCGACATCGGCGTCATCGACGGGCGGCGCGGTCACCGGGTCGCGGCTCACTTACCCCATGCCCTTGGCGCGCCGCCCCAAAACTCGCGCCACCTCGCGGTTCGCGTCACGCTTGGCCAGGTCAGCGCGCTTATCGTAGGACCGCTTGCCGCGGCCCAGCGCGATCTCCACCTTGACCTTGCCGTCGGAGAAGTACATCGACAACGGCACCAGCGCCAGCCCACTCTCCCTGGTCTTGCCGATCAGCCGGAGGATCTCCTTGCGGTGCAGCAGCAACTTGCGGGTCCGCCGGGGCTCGTGGTTGGTCCAGCTGCCTTGCGTGTATTCCGGGATGTGCAGGTTGCGGAGCCACACCTCACCGTCATCGACGCTGGCGAAGGCGTCGGTCAGAGAGGCGCGGCCGGCACGTAGCGACTTCACTTCCGTGCCGGTAAGCACGATGCCCGCCTCGTAGGTGTCCAAGATCTCGTAATCATGCCGAGCCCGCCGGTTCGAGGCGATCACCTTGCGGCCGTGTTCTTTCATGGCGCCCTTCGGGTGCCTTGTGAGTGGAGATGCAAGCTATAGCTTTCCTCGCCACCCACAAACGCGCAGTGCATCATGTCCGTACGTAGAGCCGT
>DASYIL010000219.1:0-5121 GCA_035997545.1 Pseudonocardiaceae bacterium | reverse complement strand
GATCGCTTGCGCTATGGCGTCAGCGTGGGTATGGTCACCTCGTACGACAACGTTCGGTTTAGTTTGGAGGTCACCGTGTCGGCGCCGACATTGTCCGGTCTTCACCACGTGACGTTCCCAGTCAGCGACCTCCCTGCAGGTATCTCGTGGTACGAGCGGGTCCTGCGGGCCGAACACCTTCCCGGGCTCGACCACTACAACTCCGGAGGCAAGTGGTTCGCAGCGGTACTCGCCCTGCCGGGCCTCGACGTCGCGGTGCAGCTGCGCCTCACCCGAGGCACTCCCGTCACCGGCGGCCACCCACCGGTCGCCTTCGCGGTGCGCGATCGCGCCGAGCTCGACCGCTGGGTCAACCACCTCGACGCCTGTGAGGTCCCGCATCCCCCGACCATCGCCGCGCGCATCGGCGACTCCGTCCGGTTCGCATCTCCGGACGGCACGCCGCTGCGCATCTACACCGGATCGGTCGATACCAACGCCGCCCGATCGGCCGATCCGTTGTCCGAACGTGACGATTGCCACCCGTCTGTCTCGATGATCGCGCTGGACCAGGCCAGGATTGTCGTCGAACAAGCCCTCGCCCATGCACGCCGTCGCGAACTCCCGCCGATGACCGTCGCCGTGCTCGACGCTGCGGGACGGCTCGTCGCGTTCGCCCGCGAGGAGCGATCGAGCCTGTTGCGTGAGGACATCGCGCAGGCCAAGGCCCGCGGCGCCCTGAACCTCGGCATCGGCAGCCGGGCCATCGCCACCCGCGCCGCCGCGCACCCCCATTTCATCAGCGCACTCACCACCCTGGCCAGCGGCGACCTCGTTCCCGTCCCGGGCGGAGTTCTCATCCGCGACACCACCGGCGAGATCGTCGGCGCGGTCGGCGTCAGCGGGCATCTGCCCGACGACGACGAGGACTGCGCGATCCATGGCATCACCGCCTCCGGCCTGCGGCCGGATCCGGGTGAATGACAGAAAGGAAGAACCTTTCCATGCCCCAGACCAATCCGCTTCTGCGCATGATCGAGGCGAACGCAGTGCCCCTGGGCATGCAGTGCTTTACCGCCGACCACGCGCTCATCGAGGTTCTCGGCCTCACCGGCTTTGACTTCGTCATGCTCGACACCGAACATTCCCCCGCGAACCCTCGTGCCATCGAGGACGCGATCCGTGCCACCGACGGAGCCGGCCTCGTCCCGCTCGTGCGCGTCCCCAGCGCCGAGGACGAGCAGAACGTGATGCCGTTTATCAACGTCAGGAGTTCGTCATGAGCATTCTGGTACGCCCGGGTGACGATGCGCGGTACTCGACGCGCGGTGGTGTCTACGTCCCCGCCGGGAAAGGTATCACCAAGTGGTTTTCCGGCGATATCTACACGGTCAAGCTCAGGGCAGAGGTTACCAATGGGGTGATCAGTGTCGTTGAGGCATCGATCCCGGTGGGTAGTGGACCGGTACCACACAGCCACGTGGACGAGGATGAGACGTTCTTCATGCTCTCCGGGGAACTCGAGTTCCTCGATAGCGACAAGACTTTCATGGCCGGTCCGGGAGACCTCGTATTCGTGCCCCGAAAGACCCGCCACCGCTTCAAAAACATCGGGCTGCACCCTGCCAGGATGCTGTTCCTATACACCCCCGGCACAACGGCGGATATCTTCGTCGAAGGTGGCGACGAGCCGCAGCCGGGTAAGATGGCGCAGCCGTGGGGTCCCGAGCGCATCGATGCGCGCATCCTGGGCCTCTTCGACAAGTACGGCACGGTAGCCGGCTGATCACCACACTCCTGGATCACGACCACTACTCGGACGGCGCCCTGGTCCGGCTTTATCACGAGCGCGGGGGAGATCGAGTCCGCCTACCTGGCCCCGCGCCACACCGCCCTGGAGGGTCACGTCCTTCGCTGGGGTGACCAGCCCGGTCTTAAGCAGGAATCCTGGGCCCTGCTCACCTCCACCAGCTGCTGCGCAGGGGCGAGGGTCACCGCGGTCGAGGTAATCCGGAAGACAATGACGCGGTACCCGAGTCAAAAAGCCGCTGATACGACAGGTGTTCTGGTTCGTCGGCTTGGTGCCTTCGAGCGGATGTTTCACCGGTACCAGCAGAAGAACACGATGCACTTCTGCGTCGTGGCCGAGCTTGCCGACGACCTGGGCCCGTCCGCGCTGGAGGCCGGCCTGGTCGCAGTGCAGCAGCGCCATCCGCTGCTGACCGTGCACGTCGAGGATCACCCACGGACGCGGCTGGGGTTTTACCGCACCGCGGCCGTGCCGCCAATCCCGGTCACGGTCCTCGACGCCGGGACGGGCCGCACCTGGCGTGATGTTGTCGCCGAGGAGTTGACCCGCTCCTTCGACACCGCCCGCGCACCGATGGTCCGGGTCGTGCTGCGCGCCGGGCACACCACCCCGGCCGCGATCGTCCTGACTTGCGCCCACACCATCGTCGACGGGCTCTCCGCCGGATACATCCTGCGGGATCTGTTCTCGGCCCTCAACGGGCACCCACTGCAAGCGCTGCCCATCCCGCCATCCCAAGAAGAGCTGATCGGCCGCCTGCGCGACGCCCAGCCCCCCGCTGTGCTGGCTGCGGCGAGTCAACAGCCACCGGCGCAGCCGCCGTGGCTTAACACCCCGTCCACGATTCGGCCCTTCGACGGCGCCGTGCCCCACCTCAGCGCCATCTCCTTCGACCAGGACCTGACCCGGCGGCTGGTCACCCGCGCCCACGCCCTGGTCCCGACGCAACCTCGGGACACCCTGCCAAGCGTCGCCATCCAGGAAACCGTAGGGGCTGCTGCGGGATCGGAAGACCCCACCCTGGGTCCGAGGGTCCGGTCGATCTGTCCAAAGCCCGGGCCGCCCCCGGTGTTTCAGCCGCAGGGCATCGCCTATCGCCATTGTCCTTCAGGTGGTTTCGCTGGGAGGCGCCAGCCCTGGCTATGAGACGGTGACATGCAGTTTAGTGAAGCCGCGCAGAATATTGTGCAGCGCGCGTTCGCTGTCGCCCAGCTCGAAGCGGCGCACTCGGCGAGCGAGCGCGGTGAACAGGGACGTCATTTCCAGTCGGGCCAGGTACTGACCTAGGCACACGTGCGGCCCAGTACCGAACGCCATGTGATTCGTCGGGTTGCGGCGCACTTCGAAACGGTCCGGGTCCGGGTACTCGCGCTCGTCGCGGTTGGCCGCACCGTAGAACACGATCACCCGAGAACTGGCCGGGATCGTAACTCCGTCCATGTCGAAGTCTTTGACCGCATAGCGGGAGAAGTCCTGGATCGGCGCCTCCATACGCAGCACTTCGTTCACCGCGCTCGGGATTAGCTTCGGGTTCTCGCGCACCAAGTCCCACTGATCAGGGTGCTGGGCGAACAGCCACACCGCACTAGTGATTGCAAAGATCGTGGTGTCCAAGCTGGGGCCCATATAGTCGACCATCAACACCGGCACCGCCTCCCGGGGTACCTCGCCACGGTCGGCCGCGTCGTGCAGCGCTTCGCCCCAACTGCCCAGCTTGAGCTTGCCGCGTACCGCCTGGGTGGTGGCATACTCGACCATCTCCCGTACCACGGGGAACGCTGAGACGGTGCGCTCGTTAAGCGGGCCTATACAGTTGAACAGGGCTGAGGCCCACACCAACAATCGCTCGCGGCCCTCCTCCGGCAGCCCGACCAGCGTCGACACGATCGTGAGCGGCAGGTGATGCGCCATGTGCGCCGCCGCGTCGAAACTTCCCTGTGTCACCACCCGTTCCACCAGCTTATCGGCCTCCCGGCCGATCTCTTCGGTTAGCTCGGTGAGCGCTTGCGCGCGCAGTGGTTTGATCACCACCCGGCGCAGCGCGTCGTGGTCGGCGCCGTCACTGCACAGCGTGTTGCCGCGCAGTACCTGGTTCATGGGGTCGTTCATCATCACGCCGTAAGCGGAAGCGAACGTACTCCAGTCCCGCAGCGCATTACGAACCGAGGCGTGCCGGGTGAGCGCGAACATCTCGTACTTAGGCAACCAAACGGCCGGCCCCGCGTCCCGCAGCTCCCGATAGCCGGGCCACGGATTCAACAGCGCGGAGTCAGTATACGGATCGTAGTCGGACTCAGGTGCCTTTACGGTGGTGCCCGCATTGAACGTCGCCGTAAAAAATTTGTCTGGCGCGTTGAACTGGGCGCTCATGGCTGCACCTCCCGGGCAAGTACCAGGTCGAACTCCACCTGCGTCCACCGTCCGTCGCGGGCGTTGCCGTCCGGTGCGGTGCCGCCCTGGTGTTCGGTGAACTCGGCGATCAGGCTGTCCTTGACGCCGAACACCGCGTCCCGATCGAGGTATTCGTCGCCGGCCACGAACACGTGGGTGATCAAGGTGCAGTAACCGGGGGCGGTGACCTTGAAATGCAGGTGCGCCGGGCGCATCGAGCCGCGACCGGCGGCGACCATCAGCTCGCTCACCGGGCCGTCGTCCGGGATGGGGTAGTGGGTGGGCAGCACCGACCAGAACCGGTACTCGCCGTTGTCCCCGGTGACCTGCCAGCCCCGCCCTGCGGTACGGTTGTCCTTGTACTGGATGTCGTACAGGCCGTCCTCGTCTGCCTCCCAGGCGTCGATGCGTACCCCGGCCAGCGGCGTGCCGTCGGTGGAGCGGACCTGCCCGGAGACCCAACACGGGATGCCCTTGGCGCCCTGGGCGATGTCCCCGCCCAGCGGCACCTCCGGGGCATCGTCAACGAAGAACGGGCCGAACACGGTGGACTCGGTGGCTCCGTGCGAGGCCGGCGCGTTGATGCCGACGGTGAGCATGGACAACCCGAGCACGTCGGAGAGCAAGATGAATTCCTGGCGGCGGTCGTCGCTGATGTGCCCGGTGCGGGTGAGGAAGTCAATCGCGGTCTCCCACTCGGCGTGGGTCAGCCGCACCTCGCGGGCGAACCCGTGCAGGTGGCGGACCAAGCTGGTCATCACCTCCCGGTAGCGCTCGGAGGTGCTGGTGGCGAAGCTGGCCACCACTTCGTCGGTGACTGCCTGCTCGCGGGCCTGTTGCTCGGCCGCGTCGGGCTGATGTGGCGTGGTTTGGGTCACGGTCGCTCCGTGCTCGCGGTGGGTCACGTTCGAGGTGGTTCAAGCTCGCGGTACCGAGTTGGC
>DASYIL010000218.1:0-17926 GCA_035997545.1 Pseudonocardiaceae bacterium | reverse complement strand
CATATCTGCAGTACGCGCACGCTCGTATCCAGTCCATCTTCCGCAGGGCGGGCATCGAGTCACCCGACGCGATCGACCGGATCGTGATTTCTGCTCCCGCTGAGCGTGCCCTGGCGCTCGCGGTGCTGGAGTTTCCCGGGGTGGTTGCCGAGATCGAGCAGGGCATGCAGTTTCATCGTCTTGCCGCATATCTGTTCAGCCTGGCAACGACGTTCACCGGCTTCTACGAGCAATGCCCGGTTCTGAAGGCCGAAGGTCAAGTACGAGAGAGTCGTCTTGCGCTCTGCGCGCTGACAGCACGCATTCTCGCTACCGGTCTTGATCTGCTCGGCATCGAAGCTCCCGAACAGCTGTAAACCGGCTCTCTCATAGTCATGGCTCCTGCCCGGGGTGTCCGGACGATCGGCCGGTCGGCGAGCTCGCGGAGCAGGCGCGATAGCTCGGGATGCAGCGTGGGCTCGCCGCCGGAGAGCGTCAGCACGTCCAGCCGGCCGTTCTCCCGATCGCCGAGGCTCCGCAGGTAGGCGGCAGGCACCGGGTCGAACTTGCCCGGGGTGTCCGGGGTATGCCGCTTGATCGGCGCGGTCCACTGCTCGAGGTAGGCCAGGATGTCGGGGGACGCCAGGGTCCTGGGCCTTGTCCTCCTGCCAGAGGCGATCGGAACGGACCGTGCGTACCCTCTCGGCTACCGCTTGCCCGTGGGCCACAATGGTCCCGTGGACAACGCCATGGCTCGCATGCGGAATCGGCTAGTCCACCACTATGAGGACATTGAGCCCGCACGTGTGCACGAGCTGCTCCGCACCCGCCTCAGCGACTTCGACCTGTTTGCCCGATCAATCGCGGAGTACCTCGATAGGAGCGGACGGGCAGGCTGAGGCGCGTGGCGAGCATGCTGGAGCGGGCTGGCGCGATCGCGGACGCTGTGCTGTTTCCCGCGGCCCTGGACGTCGACACCGAGGGGGTGATCCCACGCAGCCACTTCGATCTGCTCGCTGAGGAGGGTTTCTACGGGCTGGCAGCCCGGCCCGAGCACAGCGGTATCGAGGTCGACTTCACGTCGTTCGTCAGCATTCTCGAGACGCTGTGCGGCGGCTGCCTCACCACGACGTTCACCTGGATACAGCACCACAGCGTGGTGCGGGGCCTGACCGGCACGAGGAACCTTGGCCTGCAGGAGAAGTACCTCGGCGCGGCGATCCGGGGTGAGGTGCGGGGCGGGGTGGCGTTCGCGGGCGCGATCCCGCGGCCACCTCGGCTGTGGGCAACCGCCACCGAACGCGGCTGGCTGCTCAACGGCGATGCGCCGTTGGTCAGCGGATGGGGCATCGTCGACGTGCTGCTGATTGCGGCGCGTGACACGGCAGGGGGTCCCCAGGGCTCGATCGTCAGCGGGCTGGTCGACGCCGTGGTCGATGATGGCATCACCGTAGAAGAGTTGCGGTTGATCGTCGCCCAGGGCAGCAACACTGTCCGGCTGCGCTTCGAGGACTACTTCCTGCCCACCGAGAAGGTCCTCGCCGAGGTGTCGCATACCGACTTCCTCACCAACCAGCACTTCAGCGCGCGGCTCAACGGCTGCCTCGCGATGGGGGTCGCGGGGCGGTGTATACGGATGATCGGCGAGGCTGGCCACCCCGAGGTCGCGGCGCGGCTGCACACCGCACAGGATGCGGTTCGCGACCGTCTCGACGCCGGGCTGGCGGATCCACCGGACCTCCCCGCTGCGCGCGCCGCCGCGTCCGAACTCGCCTACCGCGCGGCTGGTGCACTTGTGACTGCCGTGGGCAGCTCCGGGATCCTCCAGCGCCAGCACGCTCAGCGGCTGGTCCGGGAAGCCACTTTCACGCTCGTCGCCGCGGGTCGCCCCGAGGTAAAGAACGCCCTACTGCATCTCTTCAGCTGATCACGCGCTGTTGGCGATGTCCTGCAGCAGCAGCCCCTGGGCAGTGGTCATGCGGGTCAGTTCGTCCTTGCTGACGCTTTCGTTGGTACCGTGGATGCGGCACCGGGGCTCCTCACATCCCCACAACACCACGTCCGACTGAGGGTTGATCTTCTGCAGGGCGTTGACCAGCGGGATTGACCCACCCTCACCGGCCAACATCGTCTTCGCGCCATCGTAGGCCTTGCTGAGTGCCTGGGAGGCGGTTTTGAAGTACTTACCGTTCGTGTTGACCATGAAGCCTGCGCCGGAACCGAGGAAGGTGACGTGGGATTGGATGCCCCACGGTCGGACATTGTTCAGGTGCGCTTCGATAGCCTGGCGTGCTTGCTCGGGCTCCTGGGAGGGCGACAGTCGCACGCTGATCCGAGCGGTCGCCTTCGGGCACAGCACGTTGGCAGCGCCCGCTATCGAGTTCACCCCATCCAACCCGACCACGTTGATCGAGGGCCGGCCGCCTAGCCGCTCGGCAAGCGACCCAGTTCCGATGAGGGGTATCCCGGGCAGCACTCCAGCGTTGATGCAGAACTGCTTCTCGTCCACCGGCGCGAAAGGGTACTTGTCGTCGAGAATCAGATCGGCAACGGCGATGTCACCCTTGTCGTCGTGCAGGGTGGCCAGCAGTCGCACGAGTGCCATGAAAGCGTCTGGGGCCGGCCCGCCGTACGTTCCGCTGTGCACCGGGGAGTCCAGCGTGTGGACCTCGATATCGAAGGCCGCGTACCCGCGCAGCGTGGTGGTGAGCGTCGGTACGCCCAGAGCCCTGTTGCCGCAGTCAGCGATCACGATTAGGTCGGCTTTAAAGGGCTCATGGTTGGTATCGGGGTCGTTCAGGTAATCTTCCAGGGTGCCGAAGTTGGTTTCCTCCTCCCCTTCGAAGATGAGATTGAGGTTCACTGGCAGGCCAGGACTCTTGAACACCTGCGCCACTCCGAGGTGCATGATGATGCCGGACTTGTCGTCCGCCGCGCCCCGGCCGTATTTGCGCGTATCCTTGCCGTCCTGTTTATTCACTGGCGTGAATGGGTCCGTGTCCCAGCCGGCCTTGGTGGCGGGTTGCACGTCGTAGTGTGAGTAGATCAGCACGGTCGGCGCGTTGGTGCGCTTCGACTTACAGTTCGCGTACACCAGTGGAGTGGCCGTGCGGTTTTTGTACGTGATGGACAGTTCCTTGGCGTTGATCCCGGCGTTCTCGAACTTTGTGATGATACTGGTGCGGCACTTGGCGACGGGGTGCTCTGAACTCTGGTTGCCGGTGTTCACCGAAGCGAAGCTGACCAACTCGTCTAACGTTTTCCACAGGTCGTCCATCAAACCGGATACTGTCGACTCCAAGTCCATCTCGTGTTTCTCCCTAGTTCTGTCAAGTGATCAAGCAATCAGAATCAATTTATCCGATACCAGTTTACTCGACTTTCCCTTCAGGTGGTAGTATCGCCTAGTCAGTCTTTGATGAGGAAGATGATGAAGTAGTGCTGTCGCCGCCGCTGGGGTTTGCGCCCGATCGATTGCGTCAATACTCACGCGTGTCTTCGGGCAGAATGTGAGAGCGGCGAGGCTCGGGTTGCTGGGCCCGGAAATCCCGTCGCGGCGGCAAGCGACCTCGTGGTATCACGCATGAATGAGTGATTCCCTGACCGTGCGCCCGGCCCGTCCCGACGAACTTGACCAGGTGGGTCGGTTGACCCTTGAGGCGTACGTCGCCGGCGGATACGCGAATCCCGCGGGTGCCTATGCCGCGGAGCTGGCCGACGCGTCACGGCGAGCCCGGGACGCCGAGCTGCTGGTGGCGGTGGACCCCGACGGCATGGTGTTGGGCACCATCACGGTGTGCACTCCGGGCAGCCCGCTGGGGGAGCTGTCCCGGCCCGGTGAGCTGGAGTTCCGGATGCTGGCGGTGATGCCCGATGCGCGCCGCCGAGGCGTCGGCGAGGTGTTGGTGAGGGCCGTGCTGCGGCGGGCGGCAGAGATCGGCGCACACCGAGTGGTGCTGTGCAGCGCTGCGGAGATGCACGTCGCGCACCGGCTCTACGCCCGGCTGGGGTTTGTCCGGCTGCCCGAACGGGACTGGCGACCGGTGCCAGGCGTGACGCTGCTGGCCTTCGGCGCGACCATGGCGTGACGACTGCTTACAGGGTCGAAGCATCGGCACCGGATCGTCGGTCATTTGCTGTTACGCAGCACAACCGCGACGATCCCAGCCAGGTGCTCCAGGCGGGCGAGCTCGGCAGCGCGGAACATCGGCCCACCCGGGCGACCTACCAGCAAGACCCGCTCCGCACCGCCCAACGGGGTCGCGGCCAGCTCGGTGCCCAGCTCCCGCCAGGGCTGCGGGACCCAGGAGTCCTCACCGTCCAGGATCGTCGCGCGGCGCAGCGGCCACCATGGCAGGTCCATCGCGCGGGTCTCCGGCGCGGCAAAAGAGCCGGTGACCCGCTGCGGCGGCCCGTCCGCGGCGGTGAGCACGACCGCCCAACCCGCTCGGATGATCTTGGACACCCCGTCGGTAAAGATCTGCAGACCACCGGCCCGGTTGGCCGCGACCCGCTCGATCAGCTCCAGCTCACGGTGGGTGTCCAGGACCCCCGCCCAGGGGCGGACGGCGTCGACCTCCACACCCTCGACCGATTCCGCGGCAGTGATCAACACGTCGGGAAGACGGCCGGAGGGGAGCTCCACGACGAGGTCGTCGATGGCGATACCAGATCCTCGCTCGACGACGTCCAGGCTGAGAATGTCGCAGCCCACATTGCCCAGCGCAGTGGCTACCGCGCCGAGCGCTCCGGGTCGGTCGGGGAGCTGGATCCGGATCAGAAAGGACATCCGCCGCCGTGCCTGTTCATACGGGTCCTCTCCATTCTGGCCCGCCACATTCAGGCCCGCCGTATCCCGGCACGGAACTCCGACAGCCCGTGCGCGCGCCGGTCGCCGATTGTGACAGAGTGAGCCGGAGGTTGCGCACCCCGTCGCGACGTCGGCTGCCCAACCCGCACGGGCGGGGCGCCCGCCGCGGCCTAGACTCGCCGGGTCAGCACCCCGAACAAGCGATCCAGGAGCCTGCGTGCCCACCATCTCCCGCGACGAGGTCGCGCATCTCGCTCGGCTCGCCCGGCTGGCCGTCAGCGAGCAGGAGCTGGACCTGTTCGCCGGCCAGCTCGACGTGATCCTGACCTCGGTCGCCCGGGTCAACGAGGTGACCGCCGCGGACATCCCGCCCACCTCGCACGCAGTCGAGCTGACCAACGTTTTCCGCGAGGATATGCCGCGCTCGGGGCTGACTCAGCAGCAGGCGCTATCGGGTGCCTTTGCCGCTGAGGAAGGTCGGTTCCGAGTGCCGCGCATTCTGGACGAGTCATGACCGCCGACGCACTCCGTCCCGCGGAGGTGGCATCGTGACAGCCCGGTTGACCCGGCTGCCCGCCACAGACCTGGCCGGCCTCATCCACACGCGGGAAATCACCGCGGTCGAAGTGACCAGGGCGCATCTGGACCAGATCGCCGCGGTGGACCCCGCCGTGCACGCCTTCCTACACCTTGACGCCGAGGGCGCGCTCGCTGCTGCCGCCGCCGTGGACGAACGTCTGCAGCGCGGGGATCCGCCGGCCTCGCCGCTGGCGGGCGTGCCGTTGGCGCTTAAGGACGTCTTCACCACCGCCGACATGCCGACCACTTGCGGCTCGCGGATCCTGGAGGGCTGGCGCCCACCGTATGACGCCACGGTTACCCGCACCCTGCGGGAGGCGGGCGTGGTGATCCTGGGCAAGACCAACATGGACGAGTTCGCCATGGGTTCCTCGACGGAGAACTCTGCCTACGGACCCACCCGCAACCCCTGGGATCTCGACCGCGTTCCGGGCGGGTCCGGCGGTGGGTCGGCGGCGGCGGTGGCCGCGTTCGAGGCGCCGCTGGCGATCGGCACCGACACCGGTGGCTCGATCCGCCTACCCAGCGCGGTGACCGGCACCGTCGGGGTCAAGCCCACCTACGGCGGGGTCTCGCGCTACGGCCTGGTGGCATTCTCTTCCAGCCTGGACCAGGGCGGGCCGGTGGCTCGCACCGTGCTCGACGCTGCGTTGCTGCACGAGGTGATCGGCGGGTATGACCCGCTGGACTCCACCTCGATCGATGCGCCGGTGCCGCCAGTGGTCCAGGCAGCCCGCGCGGGTGCCAGCGGTGACCTGACCGGGGTCCGGGTCGGAGTGGTCAGCCAATTCGGCGGAGAGGGCTACCAGCGTGGTGTGTTGCGCGCGTTCGAACTCGCGGTGAGCCGGCTGCGCGAGTTGGGGGCTCAGATCGTCGAGGTGTCCTGCCCGTCGTTCGACCATGCGCTGCCCGCCTACTACCTCATCGCGCCCAGCGAGTGCTCGTCGAACCTGGCTCGCTTCGACGGCATGCGCTACGGTCTGCGCGTCGGCGACGACGGCAGTCGCAGCGCCGAGGAGGTCATGTCGCTGACCCGTGCGGTCGGTTTCGGGCCCGAGGTCAAGCGTCGCATCATGCTCGGCACCTACGCGCTGTCCGCCGGGTACTACGACGCCTACTACGGCCAGGCGCAGAAGGTCCGCACGTTGATCGTCCGGGACTTCGCCGCGGCCTTCGAGCGGGTGGACGTCCTGGTTTCGCCGACCACGCCCACCACGGCGTTCCGGCTCGGCGAGCGGGTGGATGACCCGTTGTCGATGTACATGTCGGACCTGTGCACGATCCCGGCGAACCTGGCGGGTAACGCCGCCCTGTCCGTCCCGGCCGGGCTGTCCGATGAGGACGGTTTACCGGTGGGCCTGCAGGTGATGGCGCCCGCGCTGGCAGACGACCGCGCCTACCGGGTGGCCGCGGCCTACGAGGCGGCTCGGGACGCCGCCGATGGTGGCCCGCTGGCCCATCGGGTGCCGGATCTGACCGAGGACCGCTTGCCGAGTCCGAGTATGGATACCGAGGACCGCTTGCCGAGTCCGAGCATTGCTGAGGTGGTCGGGCTGTGACCGTGGGGACTGTCAAGTTGATGGACTACGACGGGGTACTGGAGCGCTTCGAGCCGGTGCTCGGGCTTGAGGTGCATGTCGAGCTGTCTACCGCGACGAAGATGTTCTGCGGCTGCGCCAACATCTTCGGCGCCGAGCCCAACACCCACGTCTGCCCGACCTGCCTGGGGCTGCCCGGATCGCTTCCGGTGCTCAACGGTGCTGCCGTGGAGTCGGCCATGCGGATCGGGCTGGCGTTGAACTGCTCGATCGCCCCGTGGTGCCGGTTTGACCGGAAGAACTACTACTACCCGGACATACCGAAGAACTTCCAGACCTCCCAGTACGACGAGCCGATCGCGGTGAACGGCTCGCTTGATGTGCGGCTGGAGGACGGTTCGACGTTCACCGTCGCCATCGAGCGCGCGCACATGGAGGAGGACACCGGCAAGTCGCTGCACGTCGGCGGTGCGACCGGTCGTATTCACGGTGCAAGCCACTCGTTGCTGGACTACAACCGTGCCGGTGTCCCGCTGATCGAGATCGTCACCAAGCCGATCGTCGGCACGGGGGACCGGGCGCCGGAGATCGCCCGTGCCTACGTCACCGCGCTGCGCGATCTGCTGCGGGCGTTGGGCGTCTCGGATGTGCGGATGGACCAGGGCTCGTTGCGCTGCGACGCCAACGTCTCGCTGATGCCGCGCGGCTCATCCACTTTCGGCACCCGCACCGAGACCAAGAACGTCAACTCGCTGCGGTCGGTGGAGCGCGCGGTGCGCCACGAGATGTGCCGGCAGGCCGCGGTGCTGGTCTCCGGTAGCGAGATCGTGCAGGAGACCCGGCACTTCGACGAGGCCACCGGCACCACGTCGCCCGGGCGGCGCAAGGAGACCTCGGAGGACTACCGGTACTTCCCGGAGCCCGATCTGGTGCCGATCGCCCCCGCCGACGAGTGGGTGGCGCGGCTGCGGGCCACCCTTCCCGAGCTACCCTGGCAGCGCCGGGCCCGGGTGCAGGCCGAGTGGGGCCTGTCCGATCTCGAACTGCGTGACCTGGTCAATGCCGGAGCGCTGGATCTCATCGCGGCCACCGTCGATGCGGGGACGCCGCCCGCTGAGGCGCGGTCGTGGTGGGTGGCCTACCTGTCCCAGCAGGCCAACTCGCGCGGTGTGGAGCTCGCTGAGCTGGCCATTACCCCGGAACAGGTGGCGCGGGTGGTCGCGCTGGTCGGCGAGGGTGCGCTGACCACCACGCTGGCCCGCCAGGTCGTCGACGGGATACTCGCCGGGGAGGGCGAGCCCGACGACGTCGTCGCCGCCCGTGGCCTGGCCGTGGTGTCCGACGACTCCGCGCTGACCGCCGCCGTCGAGCAGGCCTTGGCTGCCCAGCCCGACATCGCCGAGAAGATCCGCGGCGGCAAGGTGGCGGCTGCTGGGGCGATCGTGGGCGCGGTGATGAAGGCGACCAAGGGCCAGGCAGACGCTGCGCGGGTCCGTGAGCTGGTGTTGGCACGCTGCGCCCCGTGAGTGGCGATACGCGCCGTGGCTCGTATCGCCACTCACGGGTTATCCACACTCAGTCGTGGCCGCCACCGGGTCCCACCAGGTCAGGCAGTACGAACACCCGCTCGTCGCTGGAGATCGGCGTCCCGCCCGTCTTGTTGACGGTTCCCAGCCACACCAGACGCCCGTCGGGGCTCAGCGCGGAAGCAGACACCCGGCCGTAGCGCTGCAGTGGGATCTCCAGGGGCTGGCCAACGAACGTGCCGCCCGGCCCGATCCCCGCCGCGAACATCGGCGCCCCACTGGTGAAAGCAACTTGGATGCGCCCCAGCGTGACCACGCACCCGGCGGCCCCCGGGTGGGCTGACCAGGTCCAGGAGGCCCGGCCCAGCGGACGTCCCGGCTGCACTCGGTACAGCACGTCGCGTGCGGGTTCCCGGTCGGTGAGCCACAACTCGTTGGAGACCGGGTCGATGCACAGCCCGCCCGGCGCGTGCAACCCACTGACCAGCACCTTGGACCCAGTCGAGTTGCGCGGGTCGGGACGGCCGAAGGTGTCGATTCGCAAGACCTTGCCGGCCAGTGACTGTGGGTCCCCGGCGGCAGCGGGATTGCCGGCGTCCCCGGTGGCCACGAGGAGCATTCCGTGTGAATCGACCGCGAGCGCGCCTGCGTTGCCGGTGGGGCCCCGCGGGATGCCGACCAGCACCGGCTTGGGCGTGTCGCCGCGGGCGATCCGGACCACCCGGTTGTCGATGGGGGTGGTGATGTAGGCGTAGATCAGCTCGTCCTCGGCATAGCTGGAGGACAGTGCAAGTCCGGTGAGCCCACCGTCACCTGCGGGGTCCACCGCCAGGGCGGCTACCTCCTGGGTCGGCCGCTGCCGCTGCACCCGCAGGATCCGACCCGTGGTGCGCTCAGCGGCCAGGCCCGACAGCCCGGACCCAGGCAGCACGACCAGCGCGGAGATCGGTTCCAGGCACGTCGCGACGACTTGCGGGTCGGGGTCGGTGCAGCCGCGCGGCGGTCCCGGCGGCGGCCCGCCGCGCGGGCCGGGTGTCCCGGGCGAGCCCGGGATCTGCGGCCTCGGGCCGGCCTGGGACCCGATCTCCGGTTTGGGGCGAAACGGTCCGGCGTGGCGTTCCGGGAAGGTCGGTGTCACTGAGCACCCTGTCACTGAGCACCCGGCCAGCAGCGCCGCGGCCGCGAGCAGCACCGAGACCGCGCGGCGGTGGGCGCTGGCCGGGCTCGGCACGGGGCGGCGCACGGTCGGAGGGTAGGTGGCGACCCGTGTGCCGCTGGTGAGCGGGAAGCCCGTCACGGATCCTGCGAACCTGTTGTGCGACGGATCAGCTCGGATCGCTTATGTTAGCTTTGCCTAATTTAAGCCCATTGAGGATGCTTTTCGGGTGCCCCTGGCCCCGGGTGCCCGACGTGGAACTGGAGGTGGTCTGCAGTGCGGCGGTGGCGCGGCGTGGCCGCAATGACGGTGACCGTTGTAGTGGCAGTGCTGCTGGCTTTGGCCGGGTGTGGCGGAGGTGACAGCGGCCGCGCCGGCCGCGAACTCGTGATCTACTCCGGTCGCCAGAAGGCGCTTGTCGATCCACTGATCGAGCAGTTCAAGCAGCAGACCGGTATCGCCACCTCGGTGCGTTACGGCGATACCGCGCAGCTCGCCGCGCAGCTGCTGGAGGAGGGTGCGGCCACCCCGGCCGACGTGTTCTTCTCCCAGGACGGCGGCGCGTTGGGCGCGCTGGGCCAGGCTGGTCGGCTCGAACAGCTGTCGCAGGGCGTGCTGGACAAAGTCCCGGCTCGCTTCCGCGCCGACGACGGCAGCTGGATCGGAACGTCCGGGCGGGCCCGTGTGATCGTCTACGACCCGAGGCAGGTCCATGAGCAGGACGTCCCAGACAGCGTCTTCGAGCTCACCAAGCCGCGCTGGCGGGGCAAGGTCGGGATCGCCCCGAGCAACGCCTCGTTCGCGGCCTTTGTGACGGCGATGCGGGTGCTTCGTGGCGACGCCGCCACCCGTGACTGGTTGAGCGGCATGCGCGCCAACGACGTGCAGACTTTCGACAACAACCTGCTGATCCTCAAGGCCGTCGAGGACGGCGTGCTGCAACTCGGCCTGATCAACCACTACTACTGGTACGAGGAGGTGGCCGAGAAGGGTGCCGCGGCGGTGCCCTCCCGGCTGAAGTTCCTTCCCGGCGGGGACCCCGGGTCGCTGGTCAACGTGGCCGGCGCCGGGATCCTGCGCGGCTCGAACCAAAATGCGCAGGCCCGCCAGTTCGTCGAGTTTCTGCTCACCGAGCAGTCCCAGTCCTACTTCGCGCAGAAAACCAAGGAATACCCACTGGTGGCTGGGGTCCCCGCGGTCGCGGACCTGCCGCCGTTGGAGAGCCTGCGGAGCCCGCAGATCGACCTGTCTGACCTGAACACTCTTGAGCAGACCCTGAAGATGATCACCGACGCCGGTCTGACATGACCCCGGCGACGAGCACCGACATCGGTACCGACCTGCCCGCGACCGCCGGACCGCTGGCGACCGCGCCGCCCGAGCGTGCCCGGTCTCCCCGGCGCACTGGCGAGCGACGTCCTCCCGCGGTGCTGCTCGCCCCCGCCGGGCTGGCCGCGGCGGTCGCCGTGGTGCCGTTGGTCTACCTGGCGATCCGGGCTGCTGAGGGCGGCCTCGCCACCGTGGTCAAGGTGCTGGTGCGGGACCGCACGGTGTCGCTGGTGCTGCGCAGCCTGGCGCTGTCCGGCGCGGTGACCGTGGTCTGCCTGGTGCTCGGGATCAGCCTAGCGGGGTTGGTGGTTCGGACCCGGTTGCCGGGGCGACGGGTGTGGGGCGTGCTCGTGGTGCTACCGCTCGCGGTGCCCTCCTACGTCGCGGCGTTCGCCTGGCTGTCGATGTTCCCGCGGTTCGGTGGGTTCCTAGGCTCGACGCTGGTGCTGAGCTTGTGCTGCTACCCCTACGTCTACCTGCCGGTGGCCGCGGCACTGGCCAGGATCGACCCGGCGCACGAGGAGGTCTCCCGCTCGCTGGGGGCTGGGCAGGTGCGGACCTTCCTGTCCGTGACGGTCCGACAGGTTCGGCCCGCGGCCGCGGGCGGCGGGCTGCTGGTGGCGCTGTACGTGCTGTCCGACTTCGGTGCGGTGGCGCTGCTGCGCTTCGACGTGTTCACCCGGGTCATCTACACCTCCTACCGGTCCAGTTTCGACCTCACGCCGGCCGCCGTGCTGGGCTGCCTGCTGGTGGTGCTGACCGTGCTGATCGGGTGGGGTGAGAACCGCACCCGCGGTCGTGCCGGGTACGCCCGGTTGGGTGGCGGGGCGGCGCGGCGCAGGCCCCCCACCGAGCTCGGCGGCTGGGCAGTGCTCGCGGTGGCCTGGTGCGGGCTGGTCGTCAGTTTGGCCGTCGCCGTGCCGCTGGCTGCGCTGGGATACTGGCTGGTCCAGGGCACCTCGGCGGGGCTGGACATCGCGGAGGTCAGCGTCGCGGCGGGGAGCACGCTAGGGGTCTCGGCGTTGGGCGCGGCGGTCGCCGTCGCGCTGGCCCTTCCGGTCGGGGTGATCGCGGCTCGCTACCGGGGGCGGCTGGGCCGGCTGCTTGAGCAGGCCGCCTATGCGGGGCATGCCCTGCCTGGGATCGTCGTCGCGCTGTCCCTGGTGTTCCTTGCGGTGCGCTACGCCCGGCCGATCTACCAGCAGCTTCCGGTGCTGGTGCTGGCCTATGCGGTGCTGTTCCTGCCGGCTGCGGTGGCTGCGGTGCGGGCGTCGGTGGCGCAGTGCCCGCCCAGGCTGGAGGAGGTGGCCCGCTCGCTGGGCCGCAGCCCCGCCGGTGTGCTGCGCAGCGTCACCGTGCCGTTGGCCGGCCCCGGCGTCGCTGCGGGCGCCGCGCTGGTGTTCCTCACCTGTATGAAGGAACTGCCAGCCACCCTGATGCTACGGCCGATCGGGATGGAGACGCTGGCGACCGAGTTGTGGGGGCACACTGACGTCGCGGCGTACGCCGCGGCTGCTCCCTACGCCGCGGTTCTGTTGCTGCTCGCGGCTCTGCCGACCGCGCTGTTGACGCACCGGTGGGGTTCGACGGCAGGGGTTTCGACGAATGCAGGTGCGCCATGAGCGAACTGGTGGTACGCGGGGTCTCCAAGAGCTTCGGCACCACCCCGGTGCTACGCGGGGTCAATCTCACCGTCCCGCAGGGCGCGCTGGCTGCGGTACTCGGGCCATCTGGATGCGGGAAGACCACGTTGCTGCGAATCGTCGCGGGCTTCGATACCACCGACGCCGGGGAGGTAATGATCGACGGTCAGGTGGTCTCCGCGCCCGGGTCGACCGTCCCGCCGGAGCGCAGGCGGGTCGGCATGGTGCCGCAGGAGGGTGCGCTGTTCCCGCACCTGTCGGTGGCCGGCAACGTCGGTTTCGGTCTGCCCCGTAGGCGGCGCTCCACCCGGGTGGACGAGATGCTCGAACTGGTCGGGCTCGGCGGCTATGCAACACGGATGCCAGCCGATCTCTCCGGTGGGCAGCAGCAGCGGGTGGCGCTGGCCCGCGCGCTGGCCCCCGGACCGGCGCTGGTGCTGCTGGACGAGCCGTTCAGTGCGCTGGACACGGGGCTGCGCGCGTCGCTGCGCGAGGACGTTCGCGTCGCGTTGCATGCCACCGCCGCCACCGCCGTGCTGGTCACCCACGATCAGCAGGAGGCCCTGTCGACGGCCGACGTCGTCGCCGTGTTGCAGGACGGCTCCATAGCTCAGGCAGGTAGCCCCGCTGATCTCTACAGTGCCCCCCGGGACCTCGACGTCGCCACCTTCGTCGGCGAGGCGGTCCTGCTCGACGCAGTGCTGCGCGACGCTGACGCCGCCGACTGTGCACTGGGCACGTTGCCGGTCCACGCGGCCGACCGGGCCCCCGGCGCGCGCGGAACCGTGGTGCTGCGCCCGGAGCAGCTGCTGCTTGGCCCGCCGGACCGAGGGGTGCCTGCCCGCGTCGAGAGCGTGGCCTTCTACGGGCATGATTCGCTGGTGAGGCTGGTCCTGGCCGACGGCTCGGTCTCGGTAACGGCCAGGACTATGGTCGGCCACCAGCTGCACACCGATGACGAGGTGGGCCTCACTGTCTCCGGCGCAGCGTCCTTCTTTCCCAGCTAAACGTAGTGCCTCACGCGGGCGGGTTTTCGCAGCTTGGCTTGAGAATCGCCTGCACCTGAGGATCGTTGACGTTCTGCCGGGTGACGAAGGTGACGCCGGTGTCCTTGCTGGACGCAATCTGGCCGCTCCGTACCGTCTTCACCATTGCGTTGACCGAGTCGAAGCCCATCCGGAACGGATTCTGGACGACGAGTGCGGTAATTGCGCCCGATGTGACGCCCTTGACCTCGTCTGGTGACGCATCCCAACCGATGAGCTTGATCTTTCCAGCTTTGCCCGCCTGGTTCAGGGCGTTGGTGGCGCCAATCACACCAGGCTCGTTCGCCGCGAAGATACCGTCCAGGCCGGGGTTGGCGGTCAAGATGTTCTCCGTGACCGACAGCGCGGTGTTGGGGTCGCTGTTGCTGGACTGCTCGGCCACCAGCTGCAGGTTCGGGTGCTTCGCGAGTCCCTCTTTGAAGCCCGTGGTGCGCTGGTCGTTGGTCATCGTTCCGGGCTGAAACGGGATGAAAGCGACTCTGCGCTCGCCCGGACCCAGTGCATCGGCGAGCAGGTCAGCAGCCTTTCGCGCGGCCGCGACGTTGTCGGTTGCGAACAAGGGCACGTTGTTGGGCTGCGGATTTGTTCCGGAGTCAATATTGATCACCGGGACTCTCTGGCTCTGCGCGTCCTGGGTGACCTGGGCGAGGACCTTCGCGTCGGTGGCCGCATAGACAAGACCGTCCACCTGCCGGGTCAAGAAATTCTGCAGCAGATTGACCTGGCCGGTGACGTCGCTCTCCGCGGTTACTCCGTCCCACTGAACCTTCACGTCGGTCATCTTCGATGCCGCGCACTCCGCCCCTTTGCGGACGCTGTCCCAGAAGTGGAACCCGACAGCCTTGGGGACTACCGCGAGGGTAATGGGGCCGCTGGTCTTCACCTTCGGGTCCCCGCCAGCGTCCGAACCCTGCACGGTAACCGCTGAGCAACCCGGGGTCAGCAAAATGACAGCGGCCGCGCAGGCCAGCGATACCGAGAGCCTGACACGCATGGTGCCTCTCTTCCTCATGGGGTTTTTCGTGACGTCTGAATCAACTCCGACGCTGCCCGCCGCCGGTACTGGTCCCAGAACACGGCGATCCAGATGATCACTCCGATGATGACCTGCTGGTAGAAGGTATTGATGTCCAAGAGCACGGACCCGTTGCGGATCAACGCGATCAACAGGGCGCCGAGCAAGGTACCGATGACCTTTCCCTCACCGCCAAAAAGGCTGGCCCCGCCGATCACGGCAGCGGCGATCACGTCGAGCTCGAGCCCGATACCGAAGTTCGGTTGCCCGGAGTTGACTCGGGAAGCGGCGATCATGCCGCCGAAGCCCGCTAGAATTCCAGAAATGATGTATACGATCGTGAGGTAGCGCTTGACCGGAATCCCGGACAGTCGCGCGGCCTCGACGTTTGACCCCATGGCGTAGGAGTATCGCCCGAGTTTGGTACGGGTCAGGACGAAGTGTCCGGCCAGCGCAACAACGACGAGAGCCAGGATCGGGATCGGTAGTGACCCGAGTTTTCCCTGGCCAAGCAGCGTGAACTCCGGTGGCGCACCGGAGACGGCGACGGAATCAGTCACGATGTACACGAGGCCACGGGCCACGCTGAGCATACCCAGAGTAGCGATGAACGGCGCCATTCCCGCTTGCGTCACGAGCAAGCCGTTGACCAGGCCCGCAATGGCTCCGATCGCCACTCCGCCGACAATCGCCAACGGAACTCTGACGCCGTACTCCACCACCATCATCGCGCCGAGCACGCCGGACAGAGCGGCCACCGAGCCGACGGACAGATCGATTCCAGCGGTGATGATCACCATGGTCATGCCGATTGCGATGATCGCCACTACCGCCGACTGGGCACCGATGTTGAACAGGTTGTTCGCGCTGAGGAAGGCACCGGAAGCGAAGGACAGGTAAATGAAGAGCACCACCACGGCACCGGCCGCCGCCAGCTGGGACACCGCGGAACGAACTCGGTCGCGCCACGCGTCGGACATGGGGAGCTACACCGCCGACCCGGTGGTACTTCCGGTGGCCAACTGCATGACCCGCTCCTCGGAGAACTGCTCGCGAGCCAACTCCCCGGCGATTCGTCCAGCGCGTAGGACAATGATGCGATCACACATGTTGAGCAGCTCCGGGAGGTAGGAACTGATGATGACAATCCCGCGCCCCTCGCTGGCCAGCCGCCCAATTAGATCGAACATCTCGGCCTTGGCGCCCACATCGATGCCACGCGCCGGCTCGTCGAAGAAGAGCACCTGGCTTTTGGTCTCCAACCACTTCGCCACCACGACCTTCTGCTGGTTACCGCCGGAGAGCACCCGGACCGGACGTGTGACCGACGGCGTCTTGATGCCCAGCTGGTCTCGCCAGGACAGCGCGGTCTTGCGCTCCTTGCGCAGGTCGATGATGCCGAAGCGGAGCGGGACGTTCGCCAAGGTGACGTTCTGATCGATCGGGAGCTGTAGGGCGAGCCCGTCGCCCTTGCGATCCTCCGTCAGGTAGCCGAGTCCCGCCTCGATTCCCTGCCGGGGCGACCTGATACGGATCTCACGCCCGCGTAGGAGAACGCGCCCCGCATCCGGGATGTCCGCACCGAAGATGGCCCGCGCGAGCTCGGTCCGACCGGCGCCGACGAGACCGGCGAACCCAACGATCTCGCCGGCCCGAACCGTAACCGTGCAGTCGACGAGGTCGACGACCCTGCCACTCCGGGAGATGCCTTCCGCCCGGAGCAGAACGTCCCCGATCTCGACCCTCGGTTTGGGGTAGAGGTTGTCAATGCCCCGACCGACCATAAGCCGGACCAGGCGTTGCGGTGACACCTCCGCCGAGGGCAGCGTGTGGACAACCCTGCCGTCGCGCAGGACGGTGACCCGGTCGGCAAGGTTAGCTACCTCGTCAAGGCGATGAGAGATGTACACGATCGCGATGCCGTGCGCCTTCAGCTCCGCGATCACCTCGAACAGATCGCCGATCTCGGTCTCCGTGAGCATCGCGGTCGGCTCGTCCATGATCACGACCCGCGGAGTTCCGTTGAGGGCCTTCGCGATCTCGACTCGTTGCCGATCGGCGACCGGGAGCGTGCTTACGAGACGGCCCGGGTCCACCGTGAGGTTGACCCGGGCAAGCAGCGCGTTGGCACGCCTGCGGTCGGCGCGACGAGACAACACACCCAGCCGGGTCGACTCGTCGCCCAGACACAGGTTCTCTGCCACGGTCAGGTGTGGGGCGAGCGCCAACTCCTGGTGCACCATCGACACGCCCAGTACCTGCTGAGCGAAGCGTGGACCACGGAACTCAACCGGCTTGCCCCCGACGAGAACGACACCGTCGTCCGGTCGCTCGACCTGCGACAGCAGCTTCATCAAGGTCGACTTGCCGGCACCGTTCTCACCAGCAACGACGTGGACCTCACCGGGCAGCACCGTCAAGCTGACCCGGTCGACCGCGAGCACCCCAGGATAGCGCTTGGACACCTCGCGCATCTCCAACACCGGCTCGACCATAGCGGCGCCACCACTCCACGAGAAAACGATTTCACTCGGGATCCGCCGCTCCGTCGGGCGAACCGGGGTGTGCTTCGACAACGCACAAGCAGAATCCTTCAACGCCGCGCTGAAAGTCGAACGGGTCCGCAGGGCGGACCAAAGTCAGGGCAGGGTCAGCGCGGGCATGTGCGCCGCGCGGTGTACTTCGTCCGTGGTGGCCATGCCGTCAGTGTCCCACGGCCGACAACCGTTCACCCTCATCGGCCGTTGACGTCGACGACGGGCCGCGTTCCTGCGCCATGCTGTGCTCGATCGGCCGGTGCTGTGCGACATCCGGGCCCAGATATCCCCCTGCTCGTACCTAAGTGCCTTGCCCAGAAGTCGAACCGCAGTGATCAGGAGGTGGTCGCCCCCTACCTCGATGCACTGACCCGTGTGATGCGCCTTCACGCCATTGCCAACCGCTTCACCGAGACCGTAGCCGCTGACGTTCTTGTTGCCCACTCTCCGGGTTTGGCTCGGGTGAGTAGGGTGGCAGGGAAAATAGCTCCAACCGTCCGTGGGTGCTGGCGACGTACTCTGTGACGATTTTTGCCTTGTGCACGGACGAGCCGTCGACCACCAAGAAGACGGGTGTGTCGAAGTCATGGAGTATGCTGTGGAGGAACTCGATGAATCGTTCCGCGTTCATCGATCCTTCGTGAACCTGAAAGCTCAGCTCGCCTCGTTGGCCGACTGCTGAGACTATTTTGACCGCGTGTCGTACCGCCGAGCTGATCACGACGGGTGTCTGTCCGACCGGTGCCCAGGTGGTGCCGGCGTGGTAGT
>DASYIL010000217.1:0-30797 GCA_035997545.1 Pseudonocardiaceae bacterium | reverse complement strand
ATCCGGGACAGCGCCCAAGGTGAGCAGATCGATGACCACCAACACCAGCTGGCCACCGAGCTCGCCCGCCGGGGCCTGGCCCTGCCCCGCGACGCCCACTCCATCACCATCGACGACATGCTCACCACCCTGGACACTTCAGTGCGACACGCCGGCACACTGCCTCCGTTCCAGCTCCGCGCATGACGCCACCCGAATCGCCTACCGTAGCCGCCGTGAGCACCTTCCCCACGTTCGCAAGTGAGCCGGAAACCGTGCTCACCGATCCCCGCAGCGATCCCCGCTGGCGCCGACTCGCCCTGGGCCCGCACGGCAGCGTTTTCACCTCGCCGCCATGGATCAACGCGGTGTGCGCCACCTACAGCTTCACCCCTGCCAGCAGCATCCTGCTCGGCGGTGACGAGGTAACCCGTGACGAGGTAACCCGTGACGAGGTAACCCACGAAGGGGTACCCCGCGCGGGACTGGCCTGGGTACCGATCAGCGACATTCGCGGTGACCGGCTGTCGAGCCTGCCGTTCTCCGATCGGGCCGACCCGCTGACCGATGACCAAGTCGACTGGAAAGCCCTCGTTGACGGAGTCATCACTCCCGCCGCTGCGCTGACGCTGCGGTGCTTCGACACCGCCGTACCCGTCGGCGACCCCCGCTTCGAGCGGGTCGCCACGGCGGCGTGGCACGGTACGCCGCTGCACGGCAGCGTCGAGGAGATCCGGCAGCGGCTATCCCAGCACGCCCGCCGCAACATCACGATCTCCGAACGAGCCGGTGTCCGGATCGAGGCGCACACCGGCCGGGACGCCGTGCACCGATTTCACGGATTGCACGTCTCGCTGCGCAAGCGCAAGTACCGCCTCCTCGCCCAGCCCTGCGAGCTGTTCGACCACATCTGGGACGCCTTCGCCCCGGATGACGCGATCGTGACGATGCTCGCGTCCGCCGGCGACGAGTTGATCGCCGGCGCGGTCTTCCTCACCTGGGGCGACACGCTTTACTACAAGTTCGGGGCGTCGCGCCACGAACACCTGGCCCTGCGCCCGAACGAGGCGATCTTCTGGGCCGGGATCCGCTGGGGTGTCGAACGAGGAGCCCGACTTGTCGACTGGGGGCTCAGCGACCTCGACCAGCCCGGCTTGATCGCATACAAGCGCAAGTGGGCCACCGAGGAGCGCGCCATCGTGACGCTGCGCGCTGGCGGGGAGCACGCCCGCAGCAGCTCCGAGGTTGGCCCGATGCTCGGGGAGCTCACCCGGCTGTTCACCGACGATGCCGTGCCGGACGAGGTGACCAGGCAGGCCGGGACACTGCTGTACCGCTATTTCTGCTGAACCGGCTTCCTTATCCGCACTGCCCGGCCACGTGGCGTCTTCCCCCATGGCTTGACCACCGAGAGCCCCGTCGCCGCAAGCAGCAGCACCAGCGCGACCAACCTCCCGACCAGCGTCTGCATCCTGACCGGCTCACCATCCCCGGCGACGATCTGATTCAGTCGAGGCAGCATCAACACCAGTCCGGTGGCGGTCAACGTGGCGGCAATCCCGCACTTGGCGAGTACCCACCAGTGCCGCACCAGGCCCCAGGAAGTGGACAGCGCCAGCACCAGCCCACTGATCAGGGAACAGAACACCATCGGTAACAGCACCCAGGCGACGATCACAGCCATAGCGGCGGCAATCCCCACCCGCTCGATGGGATCACCGGTGCCCAGGCCGGTTACCTCCAGCGCCACCAGCGCGCCGTCAACCCCGAGCCACCCAACCGACACCGCGATGTGCACCGTGAGCAGAGCCGCCCGGACCCGACGCGATAATCGCGGGACTGCAGAACTTGTTGCAACGCCGACCGCCAAAGCTACTCCCCCTTGCTGGCAGCAGACGATCACGGGTCACCGCGCGCCGTGCCCCCGCAGCAGCGTCGGGACAGTGCGCATCAGAATCTTGAGATCGCTCCAGAAACTCCAGCTACGTACGTACACCAGATCGAGTTCCAGCATTTCCAGCGTGCCCATCGTGCTGCGCCCACTGACCTGCCAGAGCCCGGTGAGTCCAGGTGGGACGTCGAACCGCCCAGCGAACTTCGGCGGGAACATCGCCGCTTCCCATTCCAGACAAGGCCGGGGCCCTACCAGCGCCATGTGCCCCAGCAGGACGTTGATGAGCTGGGGCAGCTCATCAGCACTGGTGCGACGCAGGATCGAGCCGATCCGGGTCACCCGCGGATCACTGTCGATCTTCCAGCTACCATTCACCGAGGTGTCCTCACCCCGCAGCTCACGTACGATGAGCTCCCGGTGCTGTGCGTCAGAGCCACCCACCCGCATAGTGCGGAACTTGTACATCGTGAACAGCCGCCCCCCCCGGCCCACCCGCTGCTGGCGATGCAGCGCCGGGCCAGAACTCCCCAGCCTGATCGCCATCGCGACCAGCAGCATCGGGATCACGAGCACCAGCAACGCGACCACCACCACCATCAGATCGACGGCGCGCCGAGCCGCCGGTTCCCAACAAGCGGGTAAACGCACTTGCTCAACGCCGCTGGACACTAAGCCTCCCCGTGGTGATTGCCATCAGCATGAAAAGCACGTCCCCGGTGCCTCGCAGCGTCAGGTGTGGATCGATGACGGTGAGGATGAGCACGAACCACCAGCAGACCCACAGCGTCGAAGCCGCCGCGCCAACGGCGCCCGGCCTGGCCATGAGATCCCCCGTCCTGCGCAGCACGGCGACCGCCAGCCAAAGGAAAGCGGCCAGCAGGGGGATTCCACCGATCCAGAGCAGCTGCAGGTAGCCGCCCTCCAGGTAGATGACGTCGCGCCATCTCTCGGGTGCCGGCAGCACCGAGTTGGGCGATACCCCCAGGAGTACGTTGATGAAGTCGAATTTCGGCAGGTAAAAGGTGGACAGGTTGTTCCAGCGGCCGATCCAGCTGCGTGGCACTCCGTAATCGCCGAATCCCTGCAACCGGCCGATCAACGCCGGCGCGCCGAACGCGAGCACGACGGGCGCCAACCACAGGAACCGCAGCGACTTGCGGCGCACCGTGCTGAAGCGCCACAGGATGAGCCCGGCCACCACGACCGCCGAGATCCAGGTGGAGAACTGGCCTGCGGCCAGCACACCTACCCCTAGCACGAGGCCCAGCGCCAGCCGCTCCCGCCGATCCAGCAGCCCTCGGACCCCGCAGCAAATCACCAGAGTCAGGCAGATGAGGATGTAGTCGCCGGTGGCCAGCGCCGAGGCGAGCGTCGTGGTGCCCCGCTCGGCGAGCGCTGCCGAGTTGCTGTCAGGCGTCCAGAAGGTCTGCAGCATCGCCACGACCGGGCCGAACTGCAGCGTCTGCAGGATCGCGATCACCGCGACCACAGCCCCCGGCCAGATGATCAGCCGGAAGCACCGCACCAGCTGTGCCTCGGTGGTCACGCTGAAGCGCACCAGTAGGTAGATGGCGACGAGCTTGCAGACCGGCAGCACGGCGGCCAGGTCGGAGGTCACTGGTGCCTGCCCGCGCAGCAGCATTGACAGCAGCGGCCACGCCGTCGACATCAGCAGGAAGGCAGCAATGGGGATGTCGAGCTGATGCAGCTGTATCGGCACCCGGTCGCCCCGGCACCATCGGAGGTAACCGCCGACCAGCGCCCCGGCCAGCAGCACGGCCAGCAACGCCTCGTTGGGGCGCACCAGCGGGATGAGGTTGCCGCGGTCGATGCCGGCGATAATGGGTAGGGTGCCCAGGTAGGCATACGTCGCGAAGATCGGCCGGTAGACCGCCGCGGCGAAGAGCCCGACCAGGACCAGCACCCCGAGGACGCTGACGGCGAGCAGCGGCCCGGCCGCCACCGCGAGGACCCCGCCGACCAAGGCGCAGCCGGCGGCTCCCAGCCCAAGCCAGCCGCCGATCGCCGGGGTTGACCGGCTCTCATCGAAGGTAGCGACAGAGACGGGAGTGGGGCCAGAGCCGGGCGGGAGGGTTCGAGTCATGACCCACCACCTATCCGTCGCGGTACCGCGACACGGAACGCCGGGACACGGAGCACCAGCACGTAGACTCCGAGGGCCACACCACCGCCCAGGGCGAGCAGCGCAAGATCGCTGAGCTGGCCGCCGCTCGTAACGTGCTGAAGCCACCACACCGCGGCAGCCACCGGCACCATCGCGAGCGTGGCCACCAGCGCGCCGGCAAGGGATCGGAATTCGATGAACCGCTCGGGCTGGATCGCCCGGCGCAGCGAAGTCAGCACCGTCCCGGCGGCGGCGAGCTCACCGGCCAGGATGGCCACGATCAGCCAGACGAGGCGCGAGCCATCGGCAGGCACCAGCAGGGTCGCGGCGGCGAACACCAGTATCACGCCGAAAGCCACCTCGCTGGCCCGCCGCGGAATGCGGTCGTCGAGGCGCGCGAACAGCGCCTGGCGGCCGATGTCGTGCACCCCACCAACCAACTGGGCCACCGCCACCACCCCCAGGCAGGTGGCGAGTGAACCGATCAGGGCCGCATGCCGCAACTCACCGTTGGCAAGAATGTTCGCGGTAGGTCCGGAGAGCATCGCAAGCAGCACCAGCAGTGGCAGGCTGGCGATGACGGCGTAGGACAACCCTTGGCGCCATGCCGAGCCGAACGCGGCACGGTCCGCCCGGTGGGCGGCACGCGCCAGCCCGGGCAGCGCGGCCATCGACACGGCACGGGCACTGACATAGGACAGCGCGTAGAAAACGGAGTAGGACAGCTGCACGACGAAAACACCACCCGGCACGGTGCCGGCCAATGCGAACAGCACATACATCGCCGCGGCCGGCCAGGCCGCCACGCCGACCGAGCGCACCAATCGGCGGATGACCTCGCGAGCCTCAGGGTCGTGCCGCCAGCGCATCGACGGGCGGGTCAGCAGGCCCGCCCGCGCGGTACCGAACAGCTGCAGTGCCGCGTGCACCGCGACAGCCAGGGTGCTGCCCACGCTGAGCACGATCACCAGGTCGACCGAAATCTGTCCGACGTCCAGGCCCGTCCCGTAATACCAGCCGGCCAGCACCACCGTCAGGATCAGGATGACGTTCTCCACGGCCGGTGCCGCCGCCGCGAGCGCGAAACGTCCACGGGCCTGCTGAGCGGCCATGCCGACGTGTAACAGGGCGTACAGCAGGATCTGCGGTGCAACGAGCAGGATCAGCAGCGTGCCGAGCCACCGGCCCTGAGCCCGTTGCGCGGGGTCCGGAATCCCGAAGGTCAGCGTCCAGGCCACCACCGGAGCGAGGATCATCAGCAGCGCGACGACTGCGACCGAGACGGCGAGCAGCCACCCGGTGACCCGGCCGAGCACCTCCCGTGCCCGAGGTAGGCCCCCGGCTCCGACGGCGTGGACCACCCCGGGCACCAGCACCATTGCCAGTACCGGCCCGGCGATCAACGTGAACACCAGGTTTGGCACGACGTAGCCGGCCTGGAAGGCGTTGGCGAAATAGGTGGGTCCCAGCACCGCGCCGATCACGACCACCCGGAGCAAGCCGGTGACCCTGCTGACCAGCGTCCAGCCGGCAACGGTCGCCGAGTTCCGCGCAGTGGTGATGGCGGCAGTTTCGTCCGCGAGTGCAGTCACCGTGGGGGCGGCCACAGCCGGGTCCTCACGGCCTCGTCCGGCGCCGGGCAGCCACCGCCACAACCCCGGCGGCCACGATCAGTCCGACCAACGCACCCGTGCCAGCTGCGATCAGGGGCTGCGGGCTTACCGGGTCTGGCAGCACATAAGGTGCCGTCAGCAGCTGGGTATTCGTTCCCTGGCCGGTGAGTTTGATCTCATCGATCCGGGCCTGGATCGCCTTTTCCCGGTCCACGGATGCGACTACCTGTGCCCGAGCTTCGTTGAGGGAGATCTGGGTGGCGGTTCCAGCCAACACCGCGGTCGTGAGCTGCGTCACCTGCGTTTGGAAGCGGGCCGTGTTCGCGCGCGCGTCAGCGAGCTGGGTGTCGAGGTTGCGGGTCACCCCGCTGGGCTGGCCGACGAGCTCCAAGTACCCCTCCACGACAGCCTGCAGCGTCTGCCTGGCAGCCTCTTTGGTGTTCCCATGGGCTTCGACCTGAATGACCTCGCTGGTCTGCAGGACTTGCACACTGACGTCGCGGTCAAGGTCCGTGTACTGCCGTCCCTGCTTCTGGGCGATTGGGCCCAGCACGGCCCGACTCTTCAGATACACCAGTTGGGTGCTGAGATTGCGATCCTGCCGCAGCGGGTCACCGCCCCGCTGATCCTGGCTGATCGGGTAGAGCAGCTCCGCACGCGCTCCATAGGTTTTCGGCAAAGTCAGCGCGCCGGCCAGCCCGGCACCTGTGCCGAGCAGAATGATCGTCAGTGCCATAATGGCCAGGCGAGCTTGCCGAGCGGGCATCAGCTGACCGCTACCGCGGGGATCCGAGAGACCCTCGGATTCGGTGGCCGAACGCTGCGGCGGCACCAGATCGCTGGTCCCTGCGGGTTGCGGTAACTGCTCGGTGGACCCCACCGGCTGACCGTTTGACTCTCTCACCCCGTATTGGAAGACGTGGGGAACCTTCTTCACAGCGCACCTCCAAGCACATCGCAGACCCGCGCAACCTGCTCAACGGTCAGGGTCGGGGACATCGGAATGGAGAGGATCCGGTCGGCCGCAGCCTCTGCCACCGGCAAATTCTGGGCCGCGTGGAATGTGGCCAGGGCCGGCTGCTGATGGCAGGGGATCGGGTAGTGCACACCCCACCCGATACTGGCCGCGGTGAGCGCCTCGGTGACCTGACGGCGGTCCTCGACCTGGATCACCGCCAGGTGGTACACGGGTTCGGCATCCGGTTGCACCGACACCGGCGGGCAGCGCTGCGGAAGCATCTCCCGGTAGGTGGCCATCGCGGCCGCACGCCGGGCATTGCCAGTGTCCAGCCGCGGCAGTTTGGCAGACAGCAGCGCCGCCTGCAGCGAGTCGAGCCTGCTGTTGCGCCCGACGAGGTTGTGCAGATAGCGATCGGCGGCGGACCGTCCGTGATTAGCCATGCTGCGGATCTTCTCAGCCAGCGCGAGGTCGCTGGTGACCACCGCACCGCCATCGCCCAGGGCGCCGAGATTCTTGCCGGGATAGAAGCTGAATCCGGCGGCGACGCCCATGCTGCCCGCGGTGGTGCCCCGGTGCCGGGCGCCGTGCGCTTGCGCGGCGTCCTCGATGAGGGCGAGCCCGTGCGCCACGGCGATCGCCGAGATCGGCTCGGGGTCCACCATCTGGCCGTACAGATGCACGGCGATGATCGCGGCCGTCGAGCTGTTGATCGCCGCTTCCGCGGCATCCGGATCGATCAGCAGGGTGTCGCGACATACATCCACGAACCGAGGCCGCGCTCCGGTCGCGCATACCGCCTCGGCCGTGGCTATGAACGTGTTCGCCGGAATGATGACCTCGTCGCCGCGCCCGATCCCGAGGCCGGCGATGATGAGTTCCAGCGCGTCGGTCCCGTTGGCCACTCCGACACAGGCCAGCGTCGAGCAGTAGGTCGCGAACTCGCGCTCGAAGCGCTCGACCTCGGGCCCACCGATGTAGCCACCGTGGTCCAGCACGGTCTTCCAGGCAAGGTGGAACTCCTCGCGCAAGCTGTTGTTGACTCCCTGGAGGTCCAGGAAAGGAACACTGCAAGAAATCATGACGCCACCCCACTCACGAGGTCCGCCCCCGCTGGATCGGTGCTGCCGGCAATGAAGGCCGGACGTCCAGTAGCTTCCGCGACGTCGGTGGCAGCCAGCACCCGGACGATGTCCAACCCGCGCTCGCCGGGTGTGTTCGGCTTGGCGCCGGTACGAATGCATTCGATGAAGTGGGTGTCCTGAACTAAGAGCGGCTCGTTGAACTGCACATACGGTGAGACGATGTCTCCCGTCCGATAGGAGACCGGCATGGCGTGCGATTCGTGGTCGTCCGGATCAGCTGGGTCGACACCGATATCGTAGACCCGAATACGCTCATTGTCCGACATATCGTCGTAGACGGCCATCTTGCGTTCCCCGACAACGGTGACCCGCCGGATCTTGCACGGATCCAACCAGCTGACGTGCACGAAGGCGTGGGTGGCGGCCTGCTCGAAGTCCAGTCGCAGATAGGCCACGTCGGCGTGGCGGTTTCCGACATGCCGTTTGGCCCAGACGCAGGTAGTCCGGGGAACCTCGTCAAGCAAGTACGAAGCGATCGAGATGTCGTGCGGGGCGAGGTCCCAGATGACGTTGCAGTCGGTCTGGTACTTGCCCAGGGACAACCGAGCGGAGTCGATGTAGAGAATCCTGCCGAGCTCCCCGGAGTCGATGATCTCCTTCAGCTTCCAGACGGCTGCGTTGTACTCGAAGGTATGTCCGACCATCAGGTGTACCCCGCTGGCGGCTGCCGAGCCGACCATCTGCTGGGCGTCCTCGACCGTCGTGGCCAGCGGCTTTTCCACCAGAGCGTGCCGGCCGTGGCGCACCGCCTGCAGCCCAACCTCGGCATGAGCGGACGGCGGGGTCGCCACGACCACCGCGTCCACCCGATCCAGCACGTCGTCGAGACGGTGTGCCGAATCCGCCGACGGGTAGCTCCGCCTTGCCTCCGCTAATCGCTCGGGATCCTGGTCGACAATGGTCACGTGCACGCCGGGCATACTGCTGAGCACCCGCATGTGTTTGGATCCCCAGTAGCCATAGCCCACCACCGCCACCCGAACATCAGGGGCGAACGTCGTGATACCCCCCGGCTCCGACCGGCGGGCGAGGGATGCTGGCTGTTGGGCGTTACCTGCAACGAACTGCATCGAGACGGGCCCCCTACCGTGGCTCAACTGGACGTCATGAAACGCACACGGAAAGTGGGCTCGGCAAGCGACCGAACCAACCCCCGCGAGCGGAAGTCTCCCCGTACAGTGGGATCGCCCCTTCCCACACGCTGGGTATATCTACCACCCACTGCGACTCGTTACTCGCTCCGCGTAACCCTTTCGAGGGTCACTCTGATGGACTAACCACTTCTCAGAGTAAATCGGCTACCTTTAGTCATCAAAGCTTACAGATAGTTAAGGAGGCGAGCCGGGCGCTCGCGGTGGTGATCTGTCGCCACCACCCACGGGCACGCTGGGCCGACTGCCGGTCTCGACCTCAACGCGGCTGCACCGCACTGGGTCGACGCTGCGCTGCCCGCACTGGGTCGACGCTGCGCTGCCCGCACTGAGCATCACCCGCGGACCACGGGGACACGCCGCGTGAGCCTGGGGCACGACGCAGGCGCTCTGCTGGTAGCTGTACCGTGCTACGCGTCGCAGCAAGAGCGGATCGCCCGGGTGCTAGCCGGCGCGGCAACTCCGCCGCTGGACCTCAGCATCGGGAAGCGACTGGACGCCTCGCGGCACCTCCTCGACACGCTCTGGCGTTGACGCGATCGCGATCTACGTGTGATCCTCGTAGCCGACGCGGCGCGAGCGAGTCCGGCGGACGCGACGCGCAGCTCATGTGGCCGACCGAGTTCACCACCCGGGATTGTTGCAGCCAAATCTTGGCTCCGGTCCACATTCCGAACGTCATCAATATGCACCGCCTGAGAGGCATGTGCGTCCACGGGCGCGCGGCGCCGGACCGTACGCGGAGCCGTCCCCTCGATGCTGTATCTGAGTCAGAGGGCGAGCCCACTCAGGACCGTGCAGCGAGCTTGGCCAGCCGCTGCGGAGTCGGCCAGCGCACGTTCCATACCCAACCGAGCTGCTCGAACAACCAGATCACCCGGGCCGATATGTCGATCTGCCCCCGGAGCACACCGTGCCGGGCCGACGTCGGGTCGGCGTGGTGCAGGTTGTGCCAGGATTCACCGGCGGACAGGATCGCCATCGGCCAGAAGTTCGCCGCCTTGTCGCGCGAGGCGAACGGCCGGTTGCCGATCATGTGGCAGACCGAGTTCACCGCCCAGGTGACGTGGTGCAGGAGCGAGACCCGCACCAACCCAGCCCAGAACAGCCCGGTCACCACGGCCCACCAGGACCAAGTCACCAGCCCGCCGATGATCCCCGGCAACACGAGCCAGATTCCAGTCCACAGCCAGAACAGCTTGCTGACCCGCACCATAGTCTTGTCGGCCAGCAGGTCCGGGACGAACCGGAGTGGGTTGGACAGCTCGCGGTTGAACAGCCAGCCCATGTGGGCATGCCAGAAGCCTCTTGCCACGGCGATCGGGGAGGTCCCGAACAGCCAAGGCGAATGCGGATCGCCCTCCCTGTCCGAGTACGCGTGGTGGCGCCGGTGGTCGGCCACCCAATGCAGCAGCGGCCCCTGCATCGCGGTGCTGCCCAGCACCGCCAGACCCACCCGCAACCACCGCTTGGCCTTGAACGAGCCGTGGGTGAAGTGGCGGTGGTAACCAACGGTCACGCCGAGGAGACTGATGTAGTAGGTGGCCGCGAAGAGCGCAACATCGACCCAGCTCAGCCCCCACCCCCAGGCCACCGGCACCGCGGCGATCAAGGCAACCAAGGGGGCGAGCACGAACAGGTATACGAGAATCTGGGGACCTAGCGTTCGCCGACCGGACAGGATCGGCTCGGGCCCCGTACGTTGGTGGTTGTTTCCGGCGGTCAGCGTCATCGGCTGGTGCTCCTCGTAGCATCAGGGGCGCGGCGACCGCCCGCAGCGGGTCGTGCCACCATGCACGCACCCATGGCGGAACAGCGGCTGACGGTTGTGGCATCCCAACAAACCGTAGATTATCCGCCCAGCATCCGTCACGACACGCCGTGCCCGGGCGTGTCTCGTGCTTGTCGCCGGATCGGCTGGGAAGGGCCGGCTGCTCCGACCCGGGCATACGACCCGTGTCACCATGTGCCGGCGGGTGCGGCCCGCTCGTCCGCTCCCGCTCGTCCGCCGTAGTGTAAAGGCAGCACCTCGGATTTTGGTTCCGATGGTCCAGGTTCGAATCCTGGCGGCGGAGCAGTAGGTCAGTGGACCGCCCGGGCGCACCGTCGCTCTCCCCGAACGGGATGATAACGACCAGGTGAACGTCGGATGCGACGGTGCCCACTCTGTGAGCCGCGCGCCCCGTAGGATCAGGATCCGCCCTACGGGGGGGATCGGACACACCGGAATGAGGAAGGGGCAGGCCGATGCTCCCAGGCGGGAGCCTCACGGCAGCGATCGTGCTGGCTGCCGGTGAGGGCACCCGAATGCACTCGGCGCTCCCGAAGGTGCTCCACCCGGTGGCCGGTCGCCCCCTGGTGGAGCACGCAGTGCGGGCCGTCGCTGGGCTGGTTCCCGAGCATCTGGTCGTGGTCATCGGCCACGGTCGGGACACGGTCGACGCCCACCTGCGCACGGTCGAAGCCACACTGGGTCGCGAGGTGTGCGCCGCTGTGCAGGTCCAGCAGCGCGGCACCGGTCACGCGGTCTACTGTGCGCTGGACATCCTGCCGGCCGGGCTTTCTGGGACAGTGCTGGTCAGCTACGGCGACGTGCCACTGCTGGGCACCGGCACGCTGTCCGGGCTGATCGCTGAGCACCACCGCGCCAGATACGCCGCGACCGTGCTGTCCGCGGTGGTCACCGATCCCACCGGCTACGGGCGGGTGCTGCGCGACCCGTCGGGTGCGGTCACCGGCATCGTCGAGCACCGTGACGCCGCCCCGGCGCAGCGCGCCATCACCGAGATCAACTCTGGGGTGTACGCCTTCGACGCTGCGGCGCTGCGCGATGCACTGGGCCAGCTGGCCATCTCCAACGCTGTGGGCATCTCCAACAGTCAAGGTGAGCTCTACCTCACCGACGTCCTGGGTCTGGTTCGAGCAGGTGGGCTGCCGATCGGCGCCTATTCCTGTGCGGACCCGTGGCTGGTGGCCGGAGTGAACGATCGGGTGCAGCTGGCTGCGGTGGGTGCGGAGCTGAACCGGCGGCTGCTGGAGCATTGGATGCGCGCCGGGGTCACGGTCGTCGACCCGGCCTCGGTGTGGCTGGACGCCGACGTCCAGCTCGCCCCCGATGTCGTGCTGCATCCCGGGGTGCAGCTGCACGCGGGCACGGTGATCGGTCCGGGGACAACGGTCGGGCCCGATTCGACGCTGTCCAGTTGCACAATCGGCGCGGGTGCGACCGTGGTGCGCACCCATGCGGTCAGCGCAGTGGTGGCCGACGGGGCGCAGATCGGCCCGTTCGCCTATCTTCGGCCGGGCAGCCGGGTCGGCCAGGGGGCCAAGGTCGGCACCTTCGTGGAGACCAAAAACGCCCAGCTGGGACCCGGCGCGAAGGTGCCACACCTGAGCTACGTCGGGGATGCGACGATCGGCGAGGGTAGCAACGTCGGCGCGGCAACGGTGTTCGTCAACTACGACGGGGTGGCCAAGCACTGCACCATCGTGGGCGCGCACGCGCGGACCGGCGCGGATAACATGTTCGTCGCCCCGGTGACCATCGGTGACGGCGCGTACACTGCGGCTGGCTCGGTGATTACCCAGGATGTGCCGCCGGGGGCCCTGGCAGTGGCCCGCGGTCGCCAGCGCAATGTCGAGGGTTGGGTGAGCCGGCGGCGCCCGGGAACCCCGGCGGCGGAGGCGGCGAGGCGGGCCCAGCAGGCAGCGCGACCGCCCGAGCGGACCGACGGCGCCGACGGTGACCAGACGCGGCAGGAGTGAGCATGAGCCTTTCCACGATGTCCGCTATCCCGAAGAAGAGCCTGATGCTTTTCTCCGGGCGCTACCACCCCGAGCTGGCTGAGGAGGTGGCCAAGCACCTCGATATCGCTGTCACCCCGCAGTCGGCCTACTCCTTCGCTAACGGTGAGATCTTCGTCCGGTTCGAGGAGTCGGTCCGCGGTTGCGACGCCTTCGTCGTGCAGGCCCACGCCACCCCGATCAACGACGCCATCATGGAGCAGTTGATCATGGTGGACGCGCTCAAGCGCGCGTCGGCCAAGCGGATCACCGTAGTGATGCCGTTCTGGGGCTACAGCCGCCAGGACAAGAAGCACCGCGGGCGCGAGCCCATCTCGGCCCGGCTCATCGCCGACCTGTTCAAGGTTGCCGGTGCGAACCGGATCATGACGGTGGACCTGCACACCTCGCAGATCCAGGGCTTCTTCGACGGCCCGGTGGACCATCTGTTCGCGCTGCCGGTGCTCGCCAATCACGTCAAAAACACCTATGCCGGTCGTGAGCTGGCTGTGGTGTCCCCGGACTCCGGCCGGGTGCGGTTGGCCGAGCGCTGGGCCGAGACCCTCGGCGGGACGCCGCTGGCGTTCATTCACAAGACCCGCGACCCCCACCAGCCCAACAAGGCGGTCGCCAACCGGGTGGTCGGCGACATCGAGGGGCGGCTCTGCGTGGTGATCGACGACATGATCGACACCGGTGGCACGGTGGCCGGCGCCGTGCAGGCGCTGCTCGATGGCGGCGCCACCGACGTGGTCGTCGCCGCCACCCACGGGGTGCTGTCGGACCCGGCTACCCACCGGCTGTCCACCTGTGGCGCCCGCGAGATCATCTTCACCAACACGTTGCCCATCCCGGACGCCAAACGCTTCGCTCGGATGACGGTGCTGTCCATAGCGCCGTTACTGGCCAGGGCGATCCATGAGGTCTTCGAGGACGGCTCAGTAACGAGCCTGTTCGACGGCAACGCCTGACCCAACGCCTCAACTCGCGTTGTATCGGGCTCTCCGGCACAGTGTGTCAGGCCCTGGTACAGGGTGTGTCGAGTCCTGGTGCACACCAATGCTCCAGGCACCTATACTTCACGCGTTGCCTCGGCGAGGGAGAGCCCAGCGCTCTTCGTGATCGACGCGGCGGTGTCGCGCTCGCGGTGTTTAAGCCGGGCGCGCCCGTTCCCGATCACGAAGGTGGGCGTCGCCACCGCCGCAGGCCACCGATCTCGATCTCGCGCCGCGCCTACCGGCGTCGCGCGTCTGAACCTGCAAAGGAGCTCACCGTGTCCGAGGTCCGCCTCGCAGCCGAGCCGCGCACCGAGTTCGGCAAAGGCGCCGCCCGCCGCACCCGGCGGGCCGGCAAGATCCCCGCGGTGCTCTACGGGCACGGCAGCGACCCCCAGCATGTGGCACTGCCCGCCCTGGAGTTCGCGCGGGTGATGCGCGAGCAGGGCAGCAATGCCGTGCTGAGCCTCGATCTGGGCGGCCGGCCACAGCTCGCGCTGACCAAGACTGTTACCGTGCATCCGCTCCGGCGCTACATCGAGCACGTCGACCTGCTACTCGTCCGGCACGGCGAGAAGGTCGTGGTGGACATCCACCTTGTCGTCACCGGCAACGCTATCCCGGGAACGCTGGTCACTCAGGAGCTGGTAACCCTGCAGGTCGAGGCCGATGCGCTGACGATCCCCGACGAGCTCGAGGTCTCGGTGGAGGGCGCCGAGGCCGGCACCCAGATACTGGCTGGCGACATCGCTCTGCCGGAGGGCGTCGAGCTGCGGACCGATCCGGAGTACCTGGTGGCCAACGTCGTCATCGCACCGACCGCCGAAGACCTCGACGCTGAGGGTGGGGCCGACGAGGAGACGGCATCCGCAACGTCTGGCTTCGCGGACGAGCAGGCCTGACGCAGGCATTCGATAGTGCCGTGACAGTGAACGGCGGCACCGGCGAGATTGCCGGGGAGGTGGCGCTCATCGTGGGTCTGGGCAACCCAGGCGCCGACTACGCCGGTAACCGGCACAACATCGGATCCATGGTGCTCGGTGAGCTGGCTCGTCGGGTGGGCGGGCGTTTCAGGTCGCACAAGGCCGGGGCCGACGTCGTGGAAGCATGGCTGGCTGGGCGACGTACGGTGCTGGCCCGTCCGCGATCCTTCATGAACGTCTCCGGGCCGGCGGTCGCGACGACGGCGCGGTTCTTCAAGGTCCCGCCGACCGATGTGGTGGTCATCCACGACGACCTGGACCTCGACCACGGCGTGCTCAAGCTCAAACGCGGCGGCGGCGAGGGTGGGCACAACGGGCTGCGCTCAATCTCAGCGTCCCTGGGCAGCAGGGACTACCTGCGGGTGCGCTTCGGTATCGGCCGCCCGCCGGGCCGGATGGATCCAGCCGACTTCGTGCTGCGTGATTTCTCCGTCGCGCAGCGCCGCGACCTAGAGCTGCTGGTGGACCGCTGCGCCGACGCCGTCGAGCAGTTGCTCACCCAGGGGCTGGCCGCCACCCAGAACCAGCTGCACTGAGAATTTTACTGATACTCCCGCGATCCGGTCTCTGACCGACCAAATAGATCACGGACCAGCGGCGTCGGCGACCTCCAGCCAACGGGTCTCTAGGTCCTGCTTCGCGGCAAGCACCGCGCGCAGTTCACTGTCCAGCTCACGAAACGAACCGGGGTCCGCGGCCTGTTGGGCGATCCGGTGCTGCAGATCGGCCTCACGGCCAGCCAACCGCTCCAGCTGCCGCTCCAGCCGCGCCAGCTCTTTGCGGGCCGCGCGCTGTTCGCCAGCAGTCCCAGCCGATGTCCCCGCCGGTGACCTCATCGAGACCCCGGTCGGTGACCCCGCAGGATTCACCGCGGCGTCCCACCGCTGCAGGTACTCCTCGATGCCGCCGGGCAGAGGGGTGATCCGCCCATCGCCGAGCAGCGCCACCACGGTGTCACAGACCCGCTCGACGAGGTAGCGGTCGTGCGAGACGACCACCAGGGAGCCGGGCCAGCCGTCTAGCAGGTCTTCCAGCTGCTGGAGGGTGTCGATGTCCAGGTCGTTGGTGGGCTCGTCGAGCAGCAGCACGTTCGGCTCGGCCATCAACAGTCGAGTCAGCTGCAGCCGTCGCCGCTCCCCGCCGGACAGATCCGCCACCGGGGTCCACTGCCGGGACGCCGGGAAGCCGAGCCGCTCGGCGAGCTGCGAGGCGGACAACTCCTGATGGCCCAGCACAACCCGGTGGGCGATGTCCTGCACGGCCTCCAGCACCCGCAGGGACTCGGGCAGATCATCCAGGTCCTGGTGCAAGTGCGCCAGCCGGACGGTCGAGCCCTGCACCAGGCGACCGGCATCGGGCTCCCACTCCCCTGCGAGTAGCCGCAGCAGTGTGGTCTTGCCCGACCCGTTGACCCCGACCAGGCCGATGCGCTCGCCAGGTCCGATCCGCCACGTCTGGGCGTCCAGCAGCGGACGCCCGGCTACGGTCGCCGTGACGTCCTCGAGTTCCAGCACGGTGCGACCCAGCCGGCGGCGGGCGAATGCGAGCAGTTCGACGGTGTCCCGCGGCGAGGGCACATCGGCGATCAGCGCCTCGGCGGTCTCGATCCGGTATCGCGGCTTGGAACTGCGTGCCGGTGGTCCGCGGCGCAGCCAGGCGAGCTCCTTGCGGGCCAGGTTGCGCCGCCGGTCCTCGGCTGCCGCGGCCAGCCGGGCTCGCTGCGCCCGGGCGTAGATCCAGTCCGCGTAACCACCGTCGTAGCCGTCCACCCGGCCGTCGGTGACCTCCCAGGTTCGGGTGCACACGGTGTCCAGGAACCACCGGTCGTGGGTCACCACGACCACTGCGCAACGCCGCGCCAGCAGATGCTCGGCGAGCCACCGCACGCCCTGGACATCAAGGTGGTTGGTCGGCTCGTCGAGCATCAGCAGGTCGAGCTCGCCCACCAGCGCGGCGGCCAGCGAGACCCGGCGCCGCTCCCCGCCGGAGAGCCCCTCTACTGGCCGGTCCAGCCCGAGCGACGGGATACCCAGCCCGTCGAGTATCCCGCGCACTCGTGGGTCGCCGGCCCACTCATGCTCGGCGCTGACTCCCAGTGGTTCCAGCGCCGCCTGGCGCACGGTGACCTGTGAGGGCAACTCCGTGCGTTGGGTCAGCACTGCACTGCGCAGGTCCCTGGTGCGGCTTACCCGGCCGGCGTCCGGTGCTTGGATCCCGGCGAGCACCTCGAGCAGGGTGGTCTTGCCGCCACCGTTGAGTCCGACGACACCGATCCGGTCTCCGTCGGCAACGCCGAGCGAGACACCGGACAGCAGTGGGCGGACCCCGTAGGACTTCGAGACGGCCTCGAGGTTGACCAGGTTGGCCATCAGGCGCGCGTGAGGGGTTTGGGGGGCGGCACCGGACTGGGTTCCTCCACCACCCGAGCTCCGGGCACTGGGCCGCTGGCGACCCGGACCGTGCGGCAGACACCGGCGCCGGCCAGCTCGGCGGCCACCCGGACCGCAGCATCGGCATCGACGCACAGGAACGCGCACGTCGGGCCGGATCCAGACACCAGCCCGACCAGCCCCCCGGCATCCACCCCGGCGCGCAAGGTGCGGCGCAGCGCGGGGCGCAGCGACACCGCAGCGGCCTGCAAATCGTTGCCGAGCAGCAATGCGAGCTGTCGAGGATCGCCCGAGGCCAGCGCCTCGAGCAACGGCTCGACGTCACCGAGCCGCGGTGGCGACGAACCTGGGGATCCCTGCGCCCGCAGCCGATCCAGCTCGCGGTAGACGTCCGCCGTGGACAGACCGCCGTGATCCAACGCGACGACCCAGTAGAAGGTGTGCCGGGTCAGGACCGGCACCAGGGACTCACCGCGCCCGGTGCCCAGCGCAGTACCGCCGTGCAAGGCGAACGGCACGTCGCTGCCCAGCCCGGCGGCGAGTCCGGCAAGCTCGTCACGGCTGATATCCAGGCGCCACAACCCCGCCAACGCGACCAGGGTGCCCGCCGCGTCAGCGCTGCCTCCGGCCATCCCGCCGGCCACCGGGATGCCCTTGCGCAGGACGACCCGCACCGCAGGCTGACGTCCGGTGTGCTCGGCGAGGGCGAGCACCGCACGCCACGCGAGGTTGCGGCCGTCGGTGGGGACGGTCCCGGCGCCCTCGCCGTACACCTGCACGCCGGGCACGTCGGCGGCCGCGACGGTCACCTCGTCGGTCACCGACAGTGCCTGAAACACACTGACCAGCTCGTGATAACCGTCCCGGCGCAGGCCTCCCACGGCCAGGTGCAGGTTGACCTTGGCCGGGACGCGCACGGTAACCGGTTGCGGCACAACGGCAAGCACCGCACCAGGGTATGCGCTGCGCGCTCGTGAGCGGCTCTGCGGGTTGCCGCGTGGCGGAACACTGTTATTTCACGAGCACTCACTCACGAGCGCGATCCGCGCATAGTCACCAACGGTGAGCTGCTCACCGCGGGCGGCCGGATCCACCCCGGCCGCACGGAGCACGTGCTCAGCAGCGGCGGCCGAACCCGCCCAACCCGCCAAGGCGGCTCGCAACGTCTTACGGCGCTGCGCAAACGCAGCATCGATCAGTGCAAAGACCACATCTGCGGGCACTGTGGACGGTGCCGGGCGGCGGGTAAAGGCGACCAGGCCAGAGTCCACATTGGGCACCGGCCAGAACACCCCGCGGGGCACCGGCCCGGCGCGGCGGACCTCGGCGAACCACGCTGCCTTGACACTGGGCACGCCGTAGCAGCGCGTGCCTGGCGGGGCAGCCAGCCGGTCGGCCACCTCAGCTTGCACCATCACCAGCCCGCGGCGCAGGCTCGGCAACTCGGCCAGCAGGTGCAGCAGCACCGGAACGCCCACGTTGTAGGGCAGGTTCGCGACCAACGCGGTGGGATGCACGCCACCCGCAGCCTCGACGATCTCCGCGCGCCGTACTTGCAGCGCGTCAGCGGTCAGTACCCGCAGCGCGCTGACGCGGTCCCGGGCGCGGTCGGCCACGGTGGCGGGCAGCGCGGCGGCGAGCAGCGGATCCACCTCCACGGCCAGCACCCGGTCCACCGCGCCGAGCAGGGCCAGGGTGAGCGAGCCCAGCCCGGGCCCGACTTCGAGTACGACGTCGGCGGCGGTCAGGTCGGCCGCTGCCACGATCCGCCGTACCGTGTTGGCGTCGTGTACGAAGTTCTGCCCGAGCCGCTTTGTCGGGCGCAGCCCGAGCCGATCAGCCAGCTTGCGCAGGTCGGCCGGGCCCAGCAGCGCAATCGGCTGACCTGACCCCGTCATGGAGACATAGTGAGGTACAAGGGCCAGCTGTCACCCCGACATGTCTCCATCACGGGCGAGGGCGCAAATCAGGTCAGACCCAGATCAGGTCACAGACCGAGCCGCGACGAGCAGGCCGGCCAGGCGCCGTAGCCGCCGCGGGAGTTGCGGACCTTCTGCGCGACCGTTATCTGCTCCTCGCGGCTGGCCTGATGCGGGTAGGGCGCGTACCGGTCACCGCCGTGGGAATCCCAGGTGCTCTTGTCGAACTGCAGGCCGCCGTAGTAGCCGTTACCCGAGTTGGTGGCCCAGTTCCCGCCGGATTCGCATCGGGCGAGGCGGTCCCAGACCGAGCCCTCGGCGCCGGTGGATCCCTTCGTGCCGACCCGGACCTGCTTCGGCCGCGCGGGAGTGATCTGCTGGCTGGCGAGCCGCTTGCGGCTGGTCTCCTTGCCATTTTTCAGGGTGACCTGGTAGGTGACCATCTCCTCACCCGGCTCGCCGGGATCGTCGACGACTACGTTGCCACCGGGCATCTCGGGATCCTTGACCTTCTTGACCGGGGGCAGGACCGGTCGCCGCTCGCCGCGTTGCTCGGTGCGTATCCGGGTGACCTCCACGGTCATCCCGGGCAGCACGGGCGAAGAGGGTTCCGGGGTCATCGTGTCCAGACCCTCCAACGGCACGCCCTGCAAAGTGAGCAGGTCACCGACAGAATGCGCGGTGGAATGAATCTCGCGGGCCGGCAGACCGCCATCGAGCAGAGTGATCGGCTTGGCGATGCGCACCACCAGCGTCATGCCCTCCAACGGGATGCGCCGGGACCGATCAGCCGACAGCTCCATGTTGCCCGACCGCATCCCCACCTGCTGCAGTGCGTTGTCGACGGTGAGTTCGGTGGTCCAGATCTCGTGCTGCGCGCCGTCGACGGTCAGAGCGAGTGGTCGGGCACGTTTGAGCACGACACGACTGCCGTCATCGATGGCACTGTGCGCAGCCGGGGCCAAGGTGTCCTTGCCGTCGATGCGCAGGCCAGCGGATTCCAGCGCCTCCGACACTGACGAAGCGAACGTGTGGATAGTCCGCTGCTCCCCGTCCACCTCGACGGTGATGGTCTTGTCCATCGTGAGAGCTGCGGCAGTGCCGGTTGGCAGCGTCAAGGCGAGAGCCACCAGGGCACCCCGGCGAAACGTGCGAGTGGTCACCAGTGTCCAGTCGTCGCAGTTCCGGGCAGGGGGAGCACGAGAACTCGCAGGAGCGGACGCCTACCTCCACAAGACGGCAGGCTCACCCACGACGGGCCCTCACCCGCACGGCCGCATAGCCGCCTGGCTGTGACCCACGTCCTCGCACCGGGGAAATACCCCACCCCGGCTGACGGTGACGGGACCGTAACTACTTGTAGCGGCCTGGGGCGAGCAACTTGTCGAGAGTGTCGCCGATTAGACGCTCAGGATCGACGAGCGGTATCAATGGCGCCGAACTGCACGGTTAAAGGCCCGAATCCGAAGACCCGCTCGGCGGTCGCCGAGCTCGACGCCGCCAACTCCGCCACATCCTGCCCGCGCAGCGCGGCGAGGTCGGTGACGGTGTAGGGCAGGTTAACCGGCTCGTTGCCCTTCCCGCGGTGCGGATGTGGAGTGAGGAACGGCGCATCGGTCTCCACCAGCAGCTGTCCATCGGGAACCAGCACCGCTGCCTCGCGCAGCGCGCGGGCATTGCGGAAGGTCACGGTGCCGGAGAAGGACAGCACGTAACCGGCGTCCACGCAGGCCCGAGCCATCGCAGCGTCCCCGGAGAAGCAGTGGAACACGACCGTCTTGGGCGGACCTTCTTGATCCAGCACTGCCAGCACGTCTTGATGGGCGTCGCGGTCGTGGATCATCAGCGGCTTGCCGACTCGCTTAGCTAGGTCGATATGCCAGCGGTAGGCCTCTCGCTGCGCCTCGGGGGATGCAACGTCCGGGTTGCGCCGGGGCCAGTAGTAGTCCAGACCGGTCTCCCCCACCGCGACCACCCGCGACGCAGCGGCCAGCTGCTCCAGCTCAGCGCGGTCAGCGTCGGTCATCGTCGCTGTGCGAGTGGGGTGCAGCGCGGTCGCCGCGAAAACCCGGTTGTCCCAGCTCGCTGCCTGCACCACCCAGCGCGCCGCCGCCATGTCGTCGGCCACTGTCACCACCGCCGCGACCCCCACCGCCGCGGCCCGGTCCAACGCCGCCCGAACCCCCGCCGGGTCAGTGGCCCCACAGGCGTCCAGGTGCGTATGCGCATCCACCGCCGACGCAGGCAATGGCGGCGGAGCAGGCGGCAGCTCACTCACGTCGACTCCTCCGCTCGGTCCGCATTCAGCGGGGGCAGCGGGGTAAATCGGCACCCGATAGCCCCGCTGAGCCCGCTGAATGCGCACTCACGACTGGACGGGGGCCCAGTCGGGGCCAGTGTCGGCCAGGGTGGGGTCTAGCTTGGGGAATAGGGGGGTGGGCTTTCTTAGGGGGCGCCCTACCTCGATCGGGACGCTGGTCCAGCGCGCCTGCTCAGCGGCGTAATCGCCGGTGAGCACCTGGTAGTCCGGTCCGCTGCCCTCGACGAGCTCTGCCACCTCTTTGATCTGCGGCTGGGCCGACCACACTCCGGTGCCGCCGAGCTGCTCGTGTACCTGCTGGGCCGCATGCGGCAGGAACGGGGTGAGCAGCGTGTTGGCGTCGGAGACGACCTGTAGCGCGGTGTGCAGGATGGTGTCCCGGCGCTCGGGGTCGTCCGTGCGCTTCCAGGGTTCCTGATCGGACAGGTACTTGTTCGCCGCGCCGACCACCCGCATCGCCTCACTGATCGCGGCCTTGAATCGATTGCGCTCCAGTAGCCCGCCCACCTTGCCGAAGGCCGCCCGCGAGGTTGCCAGCAGCTCGGAGTCGACCGCTTGCAGGGTCGATGGCTGCGGCACCGCCCCGACGTTCTTCTGCGCCATCGCGATTGAGCGGTTAACCAGGTTGCCCCACTCGTTGGCGAGCTCGAAGTTGATCCGGCGGACGAACTCATCCCAGGTGAAGTCGGTGTCCTGGGTCTCCGGGCCGGCCACTGAGATGAAGTAGCGCAGGGTGTCCGGGCCGAACTCGCGCAGGAAGTCACCGACGTAGATCACCGTGCCGCGGGAGGTGGAGAACTTCGACCCACTCATGGTGAGGAACTCGCTGGAAACGACCTCGGTGGGCAGGTTCAGCGTGCCGAACACCCCGGGCTCGCCGCCACGATCACCGGCCCCGTTCTGGCCGAGCAGCATGGCAGGCCAGATCTGGGAGTGGAAGGTGATGTTGTCCTTGCCCATGAAGTAGTACGCGCGGGCGTCCGGGTCGCACCACCACGCCTTCCAGGCGTCCGGGTCGCCGGAGCGGGCGGCCCACTCCACCGACGCCGACAGGTACCCGATCACCGCGTCGAACCAGACGTAGAAGCGCTTCATCGGGGCATCGCGCCAACCGTCCAGCGGTACCCGCACGCCCCAGTCGAGGTCGCGGGTGATCGGACGGGGACGCAGATCGTCGAGCAGGTTCAGGGAGAACTTGAGCACATTGGAGCGCCACTCGGTGCGGGCGGACAGCCAGGATCCGAGCGCCTCGGTGAACGCCGGCAGGTCGAGGAACAGGTGCTCTGTCTCGACGAAGTCCGGTTTCTCGCCGTTGATCCGCGACCGTGGGTTGATCAAATCGGCCGGGTCGAGCTGGTTGCCGCAGCTGTCGCACTGATCGCCGCGGGCCCCGTCGAAGCCGCAGATCGGGCAGGTGCCCTCGATGTAGCGGTCGGGCAGGGTGCGCCCGGTGGACGGGCTGATCGCGCCGAGCGCGGTACGCGAGAGCACGTAGCCGTTGCGGTACAGCGCAAGGAAAAACTCCTGCACCACCCGGTGGTGGTTGGCGGTGGTGGTGCGGGTGAACAGGTCGTAGGACAGTCCCAGACCCTGCAGGTCTCCCACGATCATCCGGTTGTACTTGTCGGCGAGCGCGCGGGGAGTGACTCCCTCGGCGTCGGCCTGCACCTGGATCGGCGTGCCATTCTCGTCGGTTCCCGAAATCATGAGCACCCGGTTGCCGACCATCCGCTGGTAGCGGGAGAATATGTCGGAAGGGACACCGAAGCCGGAGACGTGGCCGATATGCCGCGGCCCGTTGGCGTAGGGCCAAGCCACCGCGGTCAGGACGGGTGCATTCATAGCGTCCAGCCTATGAGCCTGGGCCCATGACCGGCCGGCCAGGGCCTCGGCGTTCCCTGCGTCACTCACGAAAAGACTGGCGCCCACGTACGTGTTAGCGTCGGTGACCCGCGTTGTAGTGGACGCCCTCTGCGCAAGGTAGGTATGTGCTGATGCCGGCCGGGACCGCACCTACGCCGACACGCCGACGACCGTGACCATGCAGGCGTCGACCGTTCGCGACCTGCCCGACGCGCTGCGCGCCGGCGAGCAGTTCGCCGCGAAGCTGGCCGGTCGCCGGCCGGCCGTGTTTCTCGACTACGACGGGGTGTTGACCCCGATCGTCGATCGACCGGAGGACGCAGTCATGTCCGACGGCATGCGCGAGGCGGTCCAGGCCCTGGCACAGCGCTGCTCGGTGTGCGTGGTCAGCGGTCGCGACCGACCCGTCGTGCAGGAGTTGATGGGCGTCGACAACCTGGTGGTGGCGGGCAGCCACGGCTTCGACATCTGGAGTCCGCAGGAGGGCACCATTGCCCACGATGCCGCGGCCGGCTTCGAAGACCTGATCTCCGAAGTCACCGACCGGCTCCGCGCCGAGGTCGAATCGATTGCGGGTGCGATGATCGAGCCGAAGCGGGCCTCGGTCGCGGTGCACTACCGGCTCGCTGATCCGGAGCACCGCGCCAAGGTCACCGCAATGGTGGATGAGCTGCTGGACGAGCACTCCGGGCGGCTGAAGGTCACCCCCGGGAAAATGGTGTACGAGCTCCAGCCGAAGATCGACTGGAACAAGGGCAAGGCCGTCCTGCACTTGCTGCAGACGCTGCATCTCGACGCCGACGATGTGGTGCCGCTGTACCTCGGGGACGACATCACCGACGAGGACGCCTTCCGGGCGCTGGCCGGGCGGGGCGTCGGCATCATCGTCGCCCATCCGGACGATCCGGAGGTGGCGAACCGGCCCACCGCCGCCGACTTCGTCCTGGAGTCCACCGTTGAGGTGGAGCAATTCCTCAACACGCTGGGCCGCTGACACGCGCAACCTTCGGGGAGGGACCCGTGCCGGACTTCACACTCACCTACGACGGCTTCGATCCCGCGCAGGAAGGGCTACGGGAGGCCCTGACGTCGACCGGCAACGGCTACTTCGCTACCCGGGGAGCGGCCGAGTGGGAGGACGCGAACGCGGTCCATTACCCGGGCACATACGCCCACGGCTGCTTCAACCGGGAGACGACCATCCTCGGCGGTCGCCCAGTCCTCAACGAGGACCTGGTCAACCTCCCCAACTGGTTGCTGCTGAAACTGAGGATCGAGGGCGAGGAGGCGATCCGGCTCGACAACGTCGAGGTGCTCTCCTATTGCCACTCCTACGACATCCGCCACGCCGTGGTGGCACGCGAGATCCAGTTCCGCGACCGCGCCGGCCGCGAGACGACCCTGCGCAGCCGCCGTTTCGTGAGCATGGCCAACAGCCACTTGGCCGGTATCGAGTGGACGGTGACCCCGGACAATTGGTCAGGTCGCGTGGAAGTGATCTCCGGGCTCGATGGTCGCGTGACGAACCATATGGTAGCCCGCTACCGCGAGCTCGAGGGCCGTCACCTCAACCCGGGGTCGCCACGCACGTTCGGCCCGGAGATCATCGCCCTGAAGGTGCAGACCCGGCAGTCGAACATCTACATCGCCGAAGCCGCGCGCACTCGGGTCTTCCGCGGTGAGGTGGACGGTCCGCTGGACGTGCCGCTGGAGGTTGAACGCAACCTGTACCAGATGGAGGACTACATCCAGCAGGTCCTCGCCTTCGACGTCGAGCAGGGCACCCCGGTGCGCGTGGAAAAGATGATCTCACTGTTCACCTCCCACGACAACGCGATCACCGAAACCCTGAGCGCCGCCGGAAAGCACGTCGCGCGCTACCCGGACTTCGCCGCGGCGCTGACCGAGCACGAGTCGGCGTGGACCGAGCTGTGGGACGTCGGTGACATCGAACTGCCCAGCGAACCCCACGTGCAGTTGCTGCTGCGCTTCCACGCCTCACATGTGCTTCAGGTGTGCTCACGGCACACTGCCCGACACGACGCAGGCGTTCCCGCTCGAGGACTTAATGGTGAGGCCTACCGCGGGCACGTGTTCTGGGACGAGCTCTACATCTACCCCTACCTCAACTTCCGGCTGCCCGAGATCACCCGCGGGCTGTTGATGTACCGCTACCGCCGCCTCGCCGAGGCGCGCGCCGCGGCGCGGGAGGCCGGCTACCGGGGTGCGATGTTCCCGTGGCAAAGCGGCAGCGACGGTTCCGAGGAAACGCAGGTCGTCCACCTCAACCCGCTGTCCGGGCAGTGGCAACCCGATCACAGCCACAATCAGCGCCACGTCAATGCGGCGATCTTCTACAACGTCTGGCAGTACTACCAAGCCACCGACAACGTGGCGTTTCTCCGCGACTACGGCGCCGAGCTCATGCTCGAGATCGCACGCTTCTGGGCCTCGATCGCGCAGTACAACCCCGACCGCGACCGATACGAAATCCACGGGGTAATGGGGCCCGACGAGTTCCACGAGCGCTATCCCGGCGCCGAGGAAGACGGGTTGCGCAACAATGCCTACACCAACGTGATGGTGGCCTGGATCGCTGGCACTGCCCCTCAGGTGCTCGACCTGCTGCCGAAGAGCCGTCGGGCCGCACTGCGGATCCGCCTCGGGCTGACCGACGACGAGCTGCGCACGTGGGATGAGATGAGCCGCAAGATGTTCGTCCCGTTCCACGCCGATGGAATCATCAGCCAGTTCGAGGGCTATGCCGATCTCGAGGAGCTGGACTGGGCGCGCTACCGCGCCGAGCACCCCAACATCGGGCGCCTGGACCGCATCCTCAAGGCCGCGGGCGACGACCCCAATCGCTACCAGCTGGCCAAGCAGGCCGACGCGGTGATGCTGTTCTTCCTGTTCTCCGACGACGAACTGAGCGAACTACTCGAAAGACTCGGGTACCACTACGACCCCGACCTCGCGCGGCGAACCATCGACTACTACGACCAGCGCACGTCCCACGGCTCGACCCTGAGCCTGGTCACATACGCCGCCGTGCTCGGCGGCCTGGACCCGGAGAGCTCGTGGAAGCGCTTCCTCGTCGCGCTGGAGAGCGATGTGGGTGACGTACAGGGCGGTACCACCAAGGAGGGCATCCACATGGGTGTCATGTCCGGCACACTGGATCTCCTGCAGCGCGGCTACGTCGGCGCCAGCGTGCGCGATGGGGTCCTGCACTTCGACCCAACGCTCACCGACCGGCTCGACGGACTCACGTTCCCGATGCAGTTCCGCGGCACGTCGATCAGGGTCAGCATCTCCGGCGATGAGCTGACGGTGCACACCCTGATCGAGGGCTTCAGCCGGCCCGTCCAGATCGGCATCGGCGACGAAATTCGAGAGCTGACCGCCGGTGAGGAGTGGGTAGCCCCGCTGCGCCGGCAGTGCGTTGTTCCGGGCGACTGTCCGGAGAACTCAGACCCCACCGGGGAAAGGAGCATCGTGCCGACACGAGGCTTTGAAGGAGCGATCTTCGATGTTGACGGCGTGCTGGTCGACTCCCCACACGAACGGGCGTGGAAGGACTCGCTGCGTGAGCTGATGGAGAACGATTGGGCCGACATCGCGGACCAGACCTCATGGTCCGACGAGCGCTTCACGCCGCAGGTATACCAGCAGCTGATGTCGGGCAAGCCTCGAATGAGCGGAGCGCTGGCGGCCATGGAGTACTTCGAGGTACCCGACGCCGCCGAGCGGGCGGAGGCCTATGCCGCGAACAAGCAGACCATGGTCATCAAGCTCATTGAGGCCGGCGAATTCCAGGCTTACCCCGACGCGTTGCGTTTCGTGCTGGCCGTGCGCGACGCAGGAATCCCGATGGCGGCGGCATCGTCGTCGAAAAACGCTGGAGTGCTCCTCCGCCAGATCCGGCTCGACACCTTCGCCGCGGAGCAAGGCCTGCACTACGACTTCCTGCGGCCCGGCCTGAGCCTGCTGGAGTTCTTCGACGTCGACATCTCCGGACGCGACTTCGCCCAGGGCAAACCGGACCCTGAGATCTTCCTGACCGGAGCCGCCGAGCTCGGCATCGCTCCGGAGCACTGCTTCGTCGTGGAGGACGCAGCCAGCGGCGTGCAGGCAGCCAAAGCCGGCGGCATGGCGGCGTTAGGTGTGGCCCGAGCCGGCGACGAGGACCTCCTGGCGGCCGCGAACGCCGATCTCGTCGTCACGTCGCTGGATGACGTGGACGTCGCGGGCCTGCGCGAACACCAGCTGCGGCGGCGGACGATTTAGGCTCAACGCACCGCGTCGAGCAGGTGGTAGAGCAGCAACAGCTGGGTGATCGCCAGCGGTTCGCTGTGTAGCCGCGCTTACCGGTGTCCCGGTTACGTGCTCGTGCGTGATGTGGACGGCCTTTCCGGGTGGGTGAAGGGTGGAGACGATCATTGCGCTTTCCCGGATTAGCGTCCGCATCGACCTTTCGGTAACGCCGCTCCACACCTGCCTTCTGCTGGTCCGCGAGGAGATCACCGCCGTGCCCTTTGGGTGATCCACGAACTGTGCCGGGTGCGGGCGGAGCCCCCGTTCTTTTCGCCGCCCGGGAGATGCTGTCACGCCGCGACGCTCGGGCGGTGCGCTGAAATTTGCGGACGCTCAGACTCCGGCTTACAGGCCAGCTCGTCCGCCTCGCACTTCGCCACCTGCACTAAGCGGCTTGACGCTGCTCGCCTTCCTTCCACCCCAAATGCGCTCACCCGAACTCCCGCACCCTGGCCCTGCGCCTGAAAGTTAGCGTCCCTTGTGGGGTTTGTCGCAATCCCCTGATCGACTGCTGGACTTTTACCGTTCACCTTTGGGGCGCAGCGTTCCTCGATGTAATCCGCGTGCGGGAGTGTCCGCTCCCGGCCACTGGCTCGACTAACTCTCTGTGAGCAAGACATCAGTGACGGTTTGGTTGACTCACCATTGGCCGCCTGTCATTGACACATGTGCCCGGACACCGGTCCGCGCATCCCTGCACTGCAAAGGATAGTGAATGCGAAAGAGAAACCTGTTCCTGGCCGCGGGCGCCAGCCTGGCCACCCTATCTCTCACCGTTGGCACGGCCATGGCTGACCCGCCACCGCCGCCGCCGTTCGGAGGGCCTTTTTCTCTCAATGTGCAGTGGTCTGCTACTGGGTTGCCCCAGCCGGCGTCGGTCACGAACGGGCCGTGGACAGTCGGTCAAGGCCCGGCAACCCTCGATCACCAAAACAAGGGACTGTGCGACACCTTTCCGAACGGCGCCCTCCAGAACAATCCCGGCACGAATCTCATGCAGCCCTACTACTTCCCAGTGATCAAGCGGGGCCTGGACGGTAAGCTAGACGGCTATTTCGACTACCGGATCAAGGACACTGACGAGGCGGTCGCGCACGGCACCTCCACCGACGGCGGGCTGACCTGGTCCGTGGATAATGTGAAACTGCGTCTCAACGGTACCTGCCCGGCCAGCGATGCGTCCACGAACGCCAGCGGCAACGGCGATAACGGCCAGGGCCATCCGTTCGTCATGACGGTCCCGACCCTGCCGACCCGCAAGACGTTGCTCTACACCCTTGACCGCGCCGGATCGGTGGGCGACAACGGCGGGCTGACAATCCACGACATCACCGGCGGATTCTCCGGACTAAACAACATCGAGCCGGTGACGGCGGCGACACCGGTGCCCGCCGGGGTGCCGCAGACGATGGGGCTGGATCACCCCGACGGCATTCTCGGTGTGATCCCCGGCACGGGCACCGACCCGTACTTCAACCCCACGAAGATCCTTTATCTGAAAAAGGTGAAGGGGTCCAAGTCCTCGCCTGCCGCGGGCCTCGATCCAACCAAGCTCTGCACCGACTCACAGTCCCAGCCCTATACCAGCAAGAAGGCGAACTACGACCGCCCCGAGCTCCGCATCGCCACGACCACCGATGGGAAAACCTTCACCGATGGCGGCCCCGTCAGCGGGCTTAGCAATCCCGACGACAACACCAGCATCGGCGGGTTCCGCTACATCGGACCCAACGGCACGATCCTGAGGCAGCTCGATGGCTCCTTCGGCCTGTTCTTCTCCGGAGGGGGCTGCCAGGACGGGGACAGCGACGCCTACCACTTCATCGGCCACGCCCACTCCAGCGACGCGGTGCACTGGACGGTGGACAACGGAGCGGCCAACCCGCTTGTCCAGGTCGACTACACCTACCCCACAACCAGTCCGCAGAAGTACTACACCGGCCGGGTGTACAACCCGCAGGTCATCGTGAATGGTCTTGGCTCGGCCACATTGATCTTCTCGGGCTACCGTACCGGCAAACCCCTGCCCGATGTCGGCACCGGCCTAGGTGTGCCCACCGCATACACCCCAGTCGCGACCGAGCCGGCGAACTACCGCACGATCATGGTGCAGCCGTTGCACTCCTGCCTCGGCCTTACCGGTCCCATCTCACTCCCAGGGAACCCGACGGGACTCACTTGCCCGCCACCTCCCGCGCACTGACCAGCCCCACAGCTCCCGAATTCAGCAGCAGCGCTCCGAAGTTCGGCCAGCACTGCTGCTGAATTGGGGGCGCTGAGTCTCCTGGCGCGATAGTGATCCACTGTTCCTGCGCTGCCAGCTGTGGCGTGACGCCGTGCAGCACATCGCGGGATACCTCACCCATGACCTGAGTGACCACGCCGATCGGGCAGCTCGACGCTACGTCGCGCCCTTGACAGGCCTGCTGCTGGCCGAACTGCGCCTACGCACTCGATGGACGGACCGTGTCGTGCAGGTTGGTAACGACAAGCTTCCCCGGATACTGCCCAGGAGCGCAGACTGCCCCTCGGTCAGCATCCCGAGCGGTTTGCTAGTCTCGCTGACTCGTCGGCGCTCATGAGGGGTGCCGCAGATAACAACGCTTCCCTTGTAGTTGCGGTGAACAGATCGGTCCTCGCTCCCCAGCCAACGCGGGGGAGTTGACTGAGGAGCGAGGATCGGGCTAGTGGGTTGGTGAGCGCGGGTTAGTGACCGTCGCCGTCGCCCGTGGCCGGGCTTTGTGCATCGGCGCTGGGTTGGGTCGGCGTCGGCGCGGTTTGTTCGTCCGCGGGAGCGGGGAATACGGTGTGTTGAGGGGCGGGCATAGGGGTGTTGGCGCCCTTGATGCTAGCCCAGGTGGCCTGGTTGAACTGCTGCATATTGATCTGGTCTTCCTTGGTGAGGTCCTGGGCCTGGGATTGGGCTGCGAGCGGGGCGTTGACCGGGTTGACCTCTTGCAGGTTCTGGGTCGGCTGCTGCGCGCTATAGGGGGTGAGGTCGGGCTTGTTGGTGAAGGCGGCGAGCATCGGGGTGGCGTAGGCGTCGAATTGGGTCAGCGGGTACAGACCGACGATGAGCTCGATGGTGCGCAGCATCGAGGCGGTGCTGTAAAAGGTGGAGTCGACCCGCCCGGTGCGAGTGTAGGGGCTGATCACCTCGGCCACCGTGCGGTGCGCGTCGACGTGGTCGGGTCCGTTTTGGGCGTCGTCCTCGGTGACGAAGATGGCGGTGTTGGCCCAATACTTCGAATGCGATACGGCGTCCACGAGTTGGCCGAGGGCCCAGTCGTTGTCGGCGGTATAGGCGCGGGGGGTGGGGGCGCCGGGAGTCGTGCCTGCGTTGTGGTCGTTGGGCAGGCGAACCA
>DASYIL010000216.1:0-21898 GCA_035997545.1 Pseudonocardiaceae bacterium | reverse complement strand
ATGGGTAAGCATCTGCGCTACCGGCCGGAGGACGTGACTGTCTGGCTTGATCAACTCGACGACGGGGCCGCGTGATGGCACGCCCACCACTCCCACTCGGCACCTACGGGAAGATCAAAACCTGGCAGGACGGCGAGACCTGGCTCGCGCGCGTCAAATTCCGAGACTTCGACGGGATTGTACGGCGCGTGAAGCGCAGCGGCCGGACCAAGGCGGCAGCGGAACGGGCACTGCGGGCGGCACTGGTCGATCGGCAGACCCCGGCCAAACAGGCTGAGATCACGGCCGAGACGAAGATCGCCAAAATCGCGGAACTGTGGCTGGCCGAGGTCGAGCGGGCCGTCGATGCGGGCAACAAGAGCCCCGGGACGCTCGACGCCTACCGCTCGATATACCAGCGGCACGTCAAGCCAGCTCTGGGCTCCCTGCGAGTGCGGGAAGTTGATACTCCGGTCGTTGACCGGGTACTCACGGCAATCAAAGAAAAGACTGTCAGCGGAGCCCGCACGGCCAAGATCGTGATCTCGGGTGTGATGCGCTTCGCCGCCCGGCATGGCGCAGTGGCAATCAATCCAGTTCGCGAGGTGGCGCGCATCGAGGGTGTTCCCCGACGTCAACCTCGTTCGTTGTCTGCCGAGGAACGTCAGCAATGGTTCGCCGCCGTTGAGGCCAACGACAAGGCGCGGACATGGGATCTTCCTGATCTGACGCTGATGATGCTGGCAACCGGGTGCCGCATCGGGGAGTGCCTGGCGATCGGCTGGGATGAGGTCGACTGGGACCAGGCGGCGGTGGATGTCTGCTGGCGTCTGGTTCGCCGGACGGGTGTCGGGCTGTTGCGGCTGTCCTCGACCAAGTCGGGTAAGCGTGGCGAGCGGCTGATCCCGCTCCCGACGTGGGCTATGACGATGCTCAAACGTCGCCGTCTCGCCATCGCGGCGGACGTACAACCGGTATTCCCTGACACGCTCGGCGGCTGGCGCGACCCGTCGAACGTGGGGCGGGTATGGCGGGAGGTGCGGGATGAGGCACAGATGGATGGGTTGGTCAGTCACACGCTGCGCAAGACCGTGGCCAGCTTCCTCGACGACAGCGACGTGTCCGCTCGCAAGATCAGCGACCAGCTCGGTCACGCCAGGGTGAGCATGACCCAGGACCGCTACCTCGGGCGCAAGCTCACCGACCGGCAGACCGCCGACGTGCTGGAGGAGTTGATGGGTTCCCATGAGACCGGAGCGCAAAAGTGACCCAAAAGGGTCCCGCGATCTTGGTGCGATGCTCGCCGCAGCATCGCTACCTGCGGAAATGGTGGGCCGCCTGGGGGTCGAACCCAGAACCCAAGGATTAAAAGTCCTTTGCTCTGCCAGTTGAGCTAACGGCCCCGCGCAGATGGTAGCCGAGGCCCCATAGGGGCTCGTCAACGTGCTGGCGGACAAGAGAGAACGCACCAGGGTGTGTCGCATGTCTGGCCGATCCCTGCCGTCTGTGGCTGCACTGTGCTGCCCCGGGGTGGGCCGGTGGGTGGGCCTTCGCCCGGCGCTGAAGTACGGCCGACGGGGCCATGCCGCTGACCTGTTCAGCCCCTCCAGTAGGTGTTGTCCCCGGCTCGGTGGACGGGCTTGAAAAGGGTGGGATGTCCGCGTGGGGGTCGGGTTCGGGCGGTGGGTCTGGCTCGGGTTCGGGTGTGGATCTTCCCAGATCTTGGTGTCTTTCCAGCCGTCGTCCAGGGGGACTAGGAGCGGGTATGGGGGTTGGTCGCGGGGATGGGGTCGGGTAGTGGTCGATGATCGCCGGTGGGCGGTGCTGGCAAGTGTGGCCCAGTCGGCTCTTCCAGCGGAACACCCCAGTTTGGGGTTGGACCAGCGTCCAGCCGCCCTCCCCTTTGAGTCGATGGTCGTGTCGGCATGCGGCCCTGAGGTTGGGCCCGATGGTCGGCCCGCCTCTGGCGTGGTCGAGGGTGTGGTCCTTGTCGGCGGTGTGGGCGGGAGCCTGGCAGCCGATCATGATGCAGTACCGGTCGCGGAACTCCAGGTAGCGGCGCAGCGCGGCGCCGGGTGTAGTCGCGTAGCGGGCGGCGTAGTGCACCGGCTCGTCGTCGTGGTCCTCCTGCTCAGTTCGAGTCCGATCGCGGTAGCACGCGGCGGTCGCCGCCAGATCAGCCGCGAAGAACAAGGGAGGCAACCTCGATCACGCCAAGCAATATGCCACGTATACGCCGGGCCGGGAGCTGCTCGCGGATCATTCCAGGCTGAGCTGAGTGTCGGGCCGCTCCGAGCGGGATGGCTACCAGAAGGCTCGGCCAGGCTCATCGATGGACGGCGAGCAGCGACTGCCGCGCCCCGTCTGACCTACCCCAACGCCCTCCTACCCGCCGCCGATCGCGAGGCGAACCGTGAAGCCCTCGGGGGTGCGGTATGTGTCGAGTTGATCACAGAGCTGCCGGGCCAGCCACAGTCCCCTTCCCCCATGCGCCAGGTACTTGCCACCGGCTGGCAGGTAGCCGGCGAGCGGGTCGTCGAACCCGGGCCCCTGATCCGTGATCGTGCACAGTAGCCGGTTCGACGTCGACCACAGGCGCACTTGCACGGGTGGCTGCCCGTGGAGGACGGCGTTGGTGACCAGTTCGCTGATCGCCAACACGAGGTCATCCACTGCCGCGGCGGACAGCGCCGATCCGGCCAGGGCGGTGCGGATGTCGTGTCGGAACATCGCGAGGTCGGTGAGTACGTCAGTCTCCAGTGTTGGCTGGGTCGCTTCGAGTGGATTGGGACCGGTTCGCGTCGACCGGCGCAGGAAGTCGGCAGGGTCGACATAGCGCGGATTGGAGGTTCGTGAGCTGGCCGTGACCACGTACGGGTGGGTGAGTTCGGCGGCCAGCAGCACCTCGCTGGGCAGCCGCCGGGTGTCGTACAGGCACATGCCCCAGAGTGGGTAGGGCGCCAGCGCCACGTTGCACACGGCCTCGTAGCGGGACCATTCGGCCCAGTTCGCCGGGCTGGCCACGAAGTCGACCTCCCCAACCACCCGGATTCGGCCGGTCCCCGCGGCCCGTTCGCGTTCCATCATCTGCCGGTATGCCGAGATCACCGCTGGTGTCCTTTGCTGGTAGACCTCGGTGTGCGGAACCAGGCGCAGGCGTGGGTCGCCGTTGAGTCCGTCAGCTAGCAGCGTGGCGTTGCGTGGCGTGCAGACCACCATCGCGAGCTCGCCGAGGTCGAGCCCGGCGCGCAGGAATGGCACGGCGGCCGCGAGCAACTCGTCGTCAGAGCGGTAGAACAACGCGTCATGGAGGTAACTGGCGGTGGCCACATCATTCACGGTGAGTGCTTCACTCTCTCTCGTCAGCATGGCGATTGTGCCCGACCAAGCTCCCGTGAGGGCGTGTTCTTCCCGTAGGTGGCCCTGGCCCACTCCGCGGATACGCCCCTTTCCGCATGGAGTGGGCCAGGGCGGTCGCCGCCGGGTCCTCAGGCGGCTGGCTTGAGGACGTCCCTGCATCAAGGGCCCTGCATAAGGACTAGCACGCCGTGGCGGATGCCCTGGCCGCCGAAGGCGCAGACGTGGGCCGAGGGGCAGCAGGCTGGGACTGTTGGGTTTGGGGGTGGTCGTGCGTGCCTTCGGGCCGGCGCAGACCATCGGCGAGGAGCTGCAGCCGGGTTACTCGTATCTGAGGGCGTCGACAGGTCGTAGCCGGGCGGCGCGGTTGGCCGGGTAGCCGCCGGCGAGGAGCCCGATCGCGAGGCTGATCGCGAACGCGACCACTATCGAGGGGATGGACACGGCGGGGGCGAAGGTGGCGAGTGTGGGTCCGAGGGAGGGTGCGATGGCGGCACCGAGCTCTGCCAGGCCGACTCCGACTCCGACTCCGATGAGCCCGCCGACGCTGGCCAGCACGATGGCCTCGATGAGGAACTGTTGGAGGATCGCGGTGCGGGTGGCGCCGATCGCTTTGCGGATGCCGATTTCTCGGGTTCGTTCGGTGATCGAGACCAGCATGATGTTCAGGACTCCGATAGCGCCAACGACGAGCGAGATTGCCGCGACGGACGCGGTGAATAGGGTGAGGATGGTCAGGATTTGGTTGAAGGTGTCGAGCCGGCTGCGCAGGGATTGGACCTCGAAGTCCCGCTTCGCTGCGTCCTTGATCCGGTGCCGGTCGCTGAGGATGCGGGTCACTTGATCCTCGGCGGCGGGCACGGCGGCCGCTTGGGTGGCTTGCACGATGATCTGGTTGATCTTGTCGCCACCACCGAAGACGTACCGGCGGGCGGTGTCCAGCGGCATGACCGCATTGCTGTCAAACGGCTCGCCGACGGCCTGCATCACTCCGATGACCGTGAAATTCTGACGATTGATCCGTATTGTCTTGCGGATGGCTGCTGCGGGGTTGTCACCGAAGAGGCCGGTCGCGACGGTAGGACCCAGGACCACCACCTTGGCGGTGGTGCGGACCTGTGCCTCGTTGAAGAAGGACCCCGCCTGAAGGTCCTGGTTGTTCACCTCGAGCCAGCGTTCAGTGGAGCCGACGACGCGCGTGCGGAACTTGACGGTATCCGTCTCGGCCAGGGTTGGGCCGGTGGCGGCCGGGATGACGGTGGCAATGTCAGGTGCCTGTTCGCGCTTCTGCAACGCCGCGATGTCGGCGTCGATGAGATCTTTCGGGGTGGTGCCGCCGGGGACGTTGCCAACCGTCGGTACGACGGTGATCAGGTTGGCCAGCGGTTCGATGCGCTCATTGACCGAGTTCTGCACCCCGTTGCCGATGGCGACCAGCAGGATCACCGCTGAGACTCCGATGACGATGCCGAGCGTGGTAAGCGCGGAGCGCAGCCGGTTGGCCCGCAACCCTCGCAGTGAGATACGTAACGCTTCCCGCAGGTTCATTCTCTGACCTTCGCCGGGTTCCCCATTACCAGGCTGTCCGTTAAGGGCGCCCCCACAAGATATAACTGGTCATCGGCGTTTACGCAAGGGACTTTCCCGCAGAATCATCGATTGGCCGATCTACTAAAATATCACTCGCGGTGATCGTCAAGGCGCTGACGGCAATGAGGAATTTACCACGATAATCACAATGAGTAGATCGCCGCTACCGCGCTGTGCGCAGCAGATGGCGCGCCCGGTTGACATCGGTGTCTACCGGGTGGGATACCCTCACTCCCCGTCGTCGCTGTTGTTGCTGGTGCTGGTGATGACGCCGGGACGCAGGTGGTGACAGACCTGAAGTCGGGGCCAAACGAGAGGAAGGCGAGCATGCACCGCCGCATCGTTGATAGACCCCGCCGCGCGGTCGCGGCTGCCGTGGTTGGCGCCGCCGCGGCGTTGGCCGCAGCGCTGTTGCCCGGAACCGCCTCGGCTGGGGTCCCGACCTGGGCACCTGTCGGGCAGGCCACTGTTCACCCCGGGGTGCTGACCACCACCGAGGGCGGCGGTCGGTGCACCGCCAACTTCATCTTCTACAACTCCACCGACGTGTTCATCGGGCAGGCCGCGCACTGCGCCGGTACCGGAGGCCCGACCGAGACCAGCGGCTGCACCTCCGCCAGCAAGCCGCTGGGCACGCCGGTCACCGTCGCCGGGGCCAGCAAGCCGGGCACGCTGGTGTACAGCTCATGGCTCACCATGGCCCAGCGTGGTGAGAAGGACGCCAACACCTGCGACTTCAACGACCTTGCGCTCGTCAAGCTCGATCCAGCTGACCGGGGCAAGGTCAATCCGAGCGTGCCATTCTTCGGTGGTCCGACCGGCATCGCCACCACCCCCACCGCCGTCGGCGACCGGGTACTGACCTACGGCAACTCGCCGTTGCGGATGGGGCTCACCCCGCTGTCCCCGAAGGTGGGGTTCAGCCTCGGCGACAAGGGCGATGGTTGGTCGCACAGCTGCTACACCCTGTCGCCCGGCGTCCCCGGCGACTCGGGCAGTGCCTTCCTGACCAACGACGGCAAGGCACTGGGCGTGCTCACCAGCCTGATGCTGGCCCCGCTGGCGGGTAGCAACGGCGTCGGCGACCTGTCCAGAGAGTTGGACTACGTCAACACCCACGGCCGCCTGGACACCGTCTCACTCGCCCTCGGCACGGCGCCCTTCAACCCACTGCTGCCCTAAGGTGTGTTGTTCTGCAACTCTGCTGTTGCGCGATGGGGGCTGTTGTGCGATTGGGTATCATCGCGATCCTGTTCGACATCGACGGCACACTGATCACGTCCGGCGGCGCCAGCGCGGTCGCCTGGCGCCGGACGTTCGCCGATCTCTACGGGATCCCCGCCGCCATCGGTGAGTTCACCCATGCTGGCATGACCGACCCCGAGGTCGGCCGGCTGACTTTCACGGCCGTGGTCGGTCACGACCCTAGCCCTGGCGAGCTGGCCCAGGTGATGGCCAAGCGGCTGGCGCATCTCCCTGCCGCGGTGGCCGAATCCACCGGCTACCGCGTGCTGCCGGGCGTCCAGGAGCTGCTGCCGTCGCTGGGCCAGCGGGGCTACCTGCTGGGACTGGCCACCGGTCTCGTCGAGCCCGCGGCGCACATCAAGCTCGCCCGCGGCGACCTCAACAAGTACTTTTCGTTCGGCGGGTACGGCTCAGACTCACCGGACCGCAGCGAGCTGACCCGGCTGGGCATCCAGCGGGCCAGCGCGGTGCTCGGCCGGCCCGTGGACCCCCGACAAACGTGGGTGGTCGGTGACACCCCGCTCGACATCGCCGCCGCGCACGGCGCCGGCGCCATCGCGGTCGGCGTCGCCAGCAGCGTGTACACCACCCAGCAGCTCCACGACGCTGGCGCGGACCACGTCCTAGCGGCGCTCACCGACGGGCTCCCGCTGTGACCCGTGGGTGGACAGCGCCCGTAGCGGCGCCAGTGCCTTGAGGATCATCTCCTCGTACTCCTCCTGCGGGTCCGACGCCAGCACGATCGCACCGCCAGCCCCCACGGTGACGTCGTCGCCGAACTGCACCATGGTGCGGATGACGATGTTCAGGTCGGCGCCGCCACCCAGACCGAAGTAACCCAGGGCACCGGAATAGACCCCCCGTGCTTCGCTCTCCAACCAGTCGATGATCTCCATGGTGCGGTGCTTGGGCGCCCCCGTCATGGAGCCGCCCGGAAAGCACGTCTGGGCACAGCGGACCGCGGTCACCTCGCGCCGCAGCGCGCCACGGACGGTCGAGACGAGCTGGTGAACAGTCGCATAGGTCTCGGTCGCCAGGTAGGTCGGCACACAGACGCTACCTGTCTCGCACACCCGGCCCAGGTCGTTGCGCAGCAGATCCACGATCATCAGGTTCTCCGCGCGGGTCTTGGCAGACCGCGCCAGCGACGCGCGCAGTTCCTCGTCCTCGACTGGTTCGGTACCGCGCGGCGCCGTTCCTTTGATCGGCTTGCTCTCCACGCCCCTGCTGCGGTCGACTCGCAGGAAGCGCTCCGGAGACGAGCAGGCGATCACCAACTCCCCGAAGTGCAGGTAAGCGGCATATGGCGCCGGATTCACCCGCCGCAGCCTGCGGTAGTCGGCCAGCGGGTCCGGCCCGGCGGGTAGGCGCAGCCGATTGGTCAGGCAGATCTCGTAGCTCTCCCCGGCGCGCAGCTGCCGCTGGCACTCCGCCACGTCAGCCAAGTAGTCCCGGTGCGCGCGCACCAGCCACCGCTCCGGGTCACCCTCCGGCCACCGCGGGCCCCGGACCGGCGTCGGCGGCTCGGCGGGAGGCAGCACCGCGAGCACTGCCTCGGCCTGGGCGAGCCACGTCCCGGCCTGCCGCACCGACTCTGCAGCCGCCGTGCTCAACGCCACCAGGTAGGTGACGTCCTGCGCGTGGTCCACGACGATAAGCCGGTCGGCGAGCATCCAGACCGCGTCGGGAGTCTGCGCCCGATGGCGGTTGGCGGCACCTCGACGGTTGGCCGCACCACAGTCGGCCTTCAGCTCGTACCCGAAGTAGCCCACATAGCCGCCGGCGAGGTCGAATGGTAGCCCCTCACTGCCGTCGACCGGGCGGTCCGCCAGCCGCCGCTCCAGGACGTCGAAGATCGAGCCTTCTTCCCGGTAGGGCTCCCGTCCCGTCGTTGCGACGGCCACGGCCCCGTCGGCGAGCCGGTAGGACAGCACCTCGCTGAGCGGTCCCGAGGCGTCTCCGAGGAAGGAGAACCGGGAGTAGCCGTCCACAACCTGGCTGCTGTCCAGCCAGAATGCGTACCGGCTGGCTGCGTGCAGGCCCGCGAATACCGACTCGGTGTCGACCGCTCCCGGCAGCTGCACCGCGTGGACCCGCAACCGTGCACTGGCGGGAGTGGCGGGCTGCGGCGCGGGCCGGTGCTGCGGATCGGGTTGAACGGTAGGGGACGGCAGGGATTTCGCCCGGTGCCTGGACCGCCCGCTCAGCCGCCGGAAGTTCTCGAACAGCTCCACCCCGTACTCGGTGGCGATCGACTCGGGGTGGAACTGCACACCCCAGTGCGGCAGCTCCCGGTGGCACACCGCCATGACCACACCGTCCTCCGCCCACGCCGTCGGCACCAGCGCCCGCGGCAGCGGCTCGGCTATGCACAGCGAGTGATAGCGCACGGCCGCGAACTCCTGCGGGATCCCCTCGAACAGGTCCCGCCCGTCGTGCCGGACCCGGGTCACGTGCCCGTGCCGGGGTTGCGGCGCACACCGCACCTCGGCGCCCGCCAGCAGCCCGATGCCCTGATGCCCCAGGCACACCCCGAGGACGGGCAGGCCGCGGGCCAGTGCTGACCGCGAGTGGCCGAAGTCGCGCTTGCGGCCGGGGTGGCCCGGCCCTGGGGAGATCACGATGTTGTCGAACTCGCGCATGTCAAGCCCCGCCCACGTGGCATCATCGTTGCGGAGTACCGCCGGCTGCGTGCCGTTGACGGTCGCGAGCAACGCCACGATGTTGTATGTGTACGAGTCATAGTTGTCGATCACGAGTGTCCGCACGGGTCGCCCACCTTCTCCACAGGTCATGCCGTGGCCGGGTCTCGAGCAGTCAACACTGACGTGCATGACGGAATGCAGCGGCACTCCCGCACTATGACGTGGTCGCGCCGACCAGGTCTGCCAGTGCGCCGGCTCCGGCGGTGACTGCTCCGGGGACCGTCGAGTACGAGTCCGCCGAGGCGGAGGCCAGCACCACCACGACATAACGCAGACCCGTCCCGACCAGGCCGGTGCTGTTCATCACCGCTTGGGAACCGCTGATTCCCCAGCCCTGCTTGATCGCCCAGGTGGTGTTCGGCATCCCGTCCGGAATACCGAAGTACTGATCGAAGCCATCTGCGGCGATCTGCGGGGCATCTGCGAGCGCACTGAGCAGGAAGTCGCGGCTGGGGCTGGGCAGCTGATCGGTGATGTATCTATACACGGTTACCATGTCGTGTGTGGTGATCAGCGTGTTGCCCCACCTGCCGGGATCTTCGGGCGCCTGAGTGCCGGTGAGCCGGAGCAAGCTGGTCATCCTGGTCACGATGGCGGGGCCACCGTTGGCAGTCCACAGGTCGTCGGCGATGTCGTCATCGCTGTTGGCGAGCATCTGGTGCAGTTTCTGCTGCGTCGCCTCGTCCGGGGTGGCCCAGCTGCCGCTCGCCAGCGCGTCGAGCGCGATCAGCAACTTGACCAGCGACATGGAGGCGAATTGCCGGCCGGTGTCGTGGCTGGTCAGCACCGTGTTGTCCTGCCGGTCGAAGACCTCCAAGCCGACCTGGGTGTTCGGCAGGACCGCCTGCATCGCCTGCGCCGCGACGGAGGCCTGGTCAGGTGCGGAAGGAACCGGGGCCGTGGTTGGCGGGTACCCGTGCGGGGTTGCCGTGATGTGCGGAGCCGCAACTGACCGGCAGGCGTTGGATGAGATCACCGCTGCAGAGGTCAACTCGGCACCAGCAACGCACAGTAGTACTACCGTCACTAGTATCAGCAGGCGCTTCATACCTGTTTAATCGCGTTATTCGTCCCATTTTTAACGCTTTATGTTAACTTGTCGGGTAACTTCAGGAAAATCCCAGGTTCTTTGCCGAGGTTGTGTCGCAGAGTATGAAACCGCTTACTGAGGGTAGTAGTCAGGAGAGGTCATCGAGTAAGAGGCCGGCGGCGCAGCCGATCCCTCGACTGGTTCGTCAAGCCCGAATCTGCCCACCGACAGGCCGAGGCGCGGAACCCGCGCGAGCAGGCGATCGGCGCGATCGTGTCAGTGGTGTCGCCTAGAGTCGTGCACATGAGCAGCTTGGTCTGCCGCCCGCACCTCCGTCGAGGCCGCACTCGACGACCCCGTGATCGCGACCACCGAGTACGAGGGGCACTTCGGCCGCATGACATTCGAGCAAGCCATCGACCGGTTCATCTGCTTCGATACTCTTATACGCACGTGGGATCTCGCCCGCGCTGCCGGACTGGACCAGCGAGGTTCACGAAACGTTCGAATATGCGAAACCGATGGGTCGGGACAGCGTGGACGGCGTGATCAAATTGCTCCCATCCACCCACGATGTCCGGGTTACCTGGAACGTAAAGGGGAACCTGCCGTTGTACGACACCGAGCAGCAATTGTGCGAGGACGTGACGGGGCGCGCGGGTCGGCAACGGCGTGGTGAACCCGCTGGTCGCCGGTGACCGCCCGGCGTCGCGGCGGATGCTCTACACGCTGCCGTTCTTCGGTGTCGACGGCAAGCCGTACCTTGTTGGACGGCTACAAGGACGTCCACGACCACGGCAACTTTGACGTCTGGGGCTCCACCTCGACGCTGTACACTTACCTGCGTCGCGGCGACACACCGGGCGGCATGGTGCTGGGCACCGGCATCCTGCACCTTCCGCCGCTCACCTTCGTCCGGCAGGTGGCCACCGCGCGGGTGACCGGCACCTTCGGAGGGTCTCATGAGCACGACGTGCACGACGGGGCCGCTGATCCTGACCGCAGGTAATCCAGTACGCCATTGACCTCCCAGTCCCGCGGTCCGCAACTGCCGCTGCATCCCATCCGGCGAGACCGCGCCCGCGTGCTTGGCAGCGTCCAGCTGTTCTTGCGCTCCAACCCGGTCAGCAGAAACCGCAGATGTGAGAATGAGGACATGACTACTCGCTTCGAGTCCAAGGTGATCGTGATCACTGGAGGAAGTTCCGGAATAGGAAGGGCGGTCGCGGAGCGGGTCGCTTCCGAAGGGGCCGCCGTGGTGATCGGGGCCCGTCGGCAGGACGTCGGTGACGAGGTCGTAGCGACTATCCGTGCCGCGGGCGGTCAGGCTGTCTTCCTTGCCACCGATGGCACAGTGGAAGCCGATGTTGCCGAGTTGATACGGACAGCGGTGACGGAGTTCGGCCGGCTGGACGGAGCGTTCAACAACGTCGGAGGGGTGCACACCATAGGTGTTGTTCAGAAGATCGACGACGTGGCATGGCGCGCGGATCTGGACCAGAACCTGACCAGCGTCTTCTACTGCCTCAAATACCAGATCCCGGCGATTATGGCGTCCGGTGGTGGTGGTGCGATCGTCAACAATGCATCAATCGCGGGCAGCATCGGGATACGGGCCATGTCGCCGTACGTGGCGGCCAAGCACGGAGTGGTCGGGCTCACTCGTGCCGCCGCGCTTGAGTGCGCCAGCCAAGGCCTGCGGGTTAATGCGTTGGTCACCGGCGAAGTGGACACGCCGCTGTTCCGCTCCTTGCTGGGCGCGCCCCCCGACGGCGAGCTAGCGGCTGAGGCCATGAATCCGGTCGGCCGGATATCACAACCGGACGAGATCGCGGCGTTCGTCGCCTTCCTGCTCAGCGACGAATCCGCCTTTATCACCGGTGCGGCGTTGGCCATCGACGGCGGATGCACCGCGCAATAGCCCGGCACCCCGCCATTCTCCTGGCGGGTCCAGCCAGACGCGAGCGCCGGCTACCCGCGGGCGGTGTGCAGCGGTTGCATGTTCCTCGGCCGAAGTGCATCAGTCTCGGTGAAGCGCGAGCTGAAGGAACCCAGCGAGGCGCGGCCGACCGCCAGCAGACCAGCAGATCTCGGTCACCGTGAGATTCCCGCGGCGCAGCAGGTCCCTGGACCGCTCGATGCGGCACGTCAGGTAGCCGTAGGGCTCTCGTGTCAGCGCCGTTAATAATGCTGCAACATGAGCCATCACCCTTTCTGGTGACCTGTTAGCAGAAAGAGTGCGATGAGGCCCCGACTGGCCCGTCTGGGGCCTTTCGCGTACTCCGTGTGGGTTCGAGGGAGTTCACGACCGCCCTGCATCGCGACCTGGTGGTAACGTCACGGTTAACAATATTAAAAATGTATATCTAGCTGCGGCGACAACTCCTCAAATAATACTGTGGAATCTAGGGCGCTGCTGGAGTATCAGTTACCGTATCTAAGTATCAGCCACACTCACCGGAGGGGGGCTGACCTGGGGGAGAGCAGCACGATTCTCACGATCCGGTCAGCGCGACCGTACCGATCTTGGTGCGTCGCCCGAGGACGAATCGTGCATATCCCCAACGTTGCCCGAAGAGGCCGCGGGATACTAATCGAGGCGCTGGCGGGCAGTGCACATCGGGCGAGGCCGACGACGCACTTGACCTGGGCAAGCGGCTCCCCACTCTGGCGGAGGACCGCCACGGAAAAGCAATTGATCGCACTCGGGTGCGGCACCAACGAGGGAATTCCCCTGAGCTATCAACGTCGATCCTACGAGGGGACTTAGCGAGTAATTTCGACGTTTATTGTACGTAGCAGAAGGGAGGCGGGCGTGCTTACCAGTGATACCCGGTGGTCCCCGGAGTACCATTCCATCGGTAAGCGGCAGGGGCGGCAGGGGCGGCGCTATCGATGCGCTGGGGTGCCCTCGGCGACATCACTGAGCCAATCTGCAGCGGTGCCGTTGATTAGTCAGGTCATGGATACATTCTGGGAGGGCAACAATGGCTGAAAACTGCACGGCTCCTCGCTTAAGGTTGGACGAAGAAAAGGACCCCGGACCGGCTGCCTGGGAACCGCTCCAGCTGGATATACTCCCGACCGTCGTGCTGTCGATCAGTTCTCTGCTGCTTGACGATTCTCCGCGGCAAGGCGGTGAGAGCGACGATCATGTTGGGATGCTCGCCGAGTCGGAGGTACAGTTGCCACCGATTATCGTCCACGGACAGTCGATGCGGGTCATAGATGGTGCACATAGAATTCGCGCTGCGGTCCTGCGTGGAGAAGAGAAGATTGAAGCGAGAATATACCACGGAACGGAAGATGACGCATTTGTGCTCGCAGTGCGGCTGAACATCGCACACGGACTGCCGCTGACCCGTGCCGATCGGACCGCTGCGGCGGTCCGCATCATAGGGTCGTACCCCCAATGGTCGAACCGGATGATCGCCAGCGCCACCGGTCTCTCGGCGGGCACCGTCGGTAAGGTGCGCAGGCGTTCGACCGTGCAGAACGACCAGTCGACCACGAGGGTCGGAAGGGACGGTCGAATGCGGCCTCTCGACGGCACCGCGGGCAGGGCGAGGGCCAGGGAGTTGCTGGCCGAGAAGCCCGCAGCGTCGATCCGCGCGATCGCACTACAGGCTGGAGTGTCACCGTCGACGGTGCACGACGTGCGGCGACGTATCCGTAACGGTCAGGAGTCGGCACTGCCGCGACCCAGAGCCCCGGAATCACCGGCGACGAACCTGCCGCCGGACGTCTGCCCTCCTCGAGGAACTCCCTGCGGCGCGGGCACCGCAGGGAGTTTCGACACCATCCTGGTCAGCCTGAAGGCAGACCCGTCGCTTCGGTTCAGTGAGGCGGGCCGGTCCCTGATCCGGTGGTTGGACGCGTACCGCGTGGGGATGGCGGGGTCCAACAAGATCGCCGAAGTGGTTCCCGATCACTGCGCGAGCTCAGTGGCGAAGTTGGCACGCGAATACGCGCGGGTGTGGACCGAGCTCGCAGCACAGCTGGAACAGCGCTGGAACAGCGCTGGCGCCGGCTTTTGTGCCCGTGTGTCACCATCTTGAAACTCGAATGACACTGAAGGGGTTGGCGACTGAAGGGGTTAGTGAATGACGTATTCGGCCAGTATGGACAGATTGTGTCGTGACGTCTAATTGGGGGTTGGTGATGGCGGGGAGAAGGGTGGAGCGTTGGCGTTGGAGATGGCACAGTAGAATCATGACTCGCCCAATGGTGACGGGGTCGGGCGCCGATCCTGTCGTGCAGAACGGGGCGTCGCCCAACGCTGGTGCTACCCGGCCAGGGAATGGTATGCCCACGTCAGACTCGGACCCCATGTCATGTTCAGACGGAGCCTCGACAAGGCCTTCGGGAGTGGGTTGGGGGCTGCCGCTGGTGGTGCTGGTCGCCGGGATGTTCATGTCGCTCCTGGATATCAGCATCGTCAATGTGGCCATCCCCACCATTCAGAACGAATTCGGGGAAGCCACCGACGACGTGCAGTGGGTGGCCACGGCCTACGCATTGGCGCTGGGCATGGTGGTGCCGGCCAGCGCATGGCTGGGTGACCGCTTCGGGCTGAGCCGGGTGTACATCGTGGCGCTGCTTGGGTTCGCTGCCGGGTCGGCGCTGTGCGGGCTGGCCTGGGACCTGAACAGCCTGGTGACCTTCCGGATCCTCCAGGCAATCCCGGGCGGACTCCTGCCGGTGATCACGCTGACGATGCTGTACCGGATCGTGCCGCGAGATCGGATCGGTACTGCCATGGGCCTGTATGGCCTGGGGATTGTCTTCGCCCCGGCGATCGGGCCGACCCTGGGTGGGTATCTGGTCGAGTACGTGGACTGGCGGCTGATCTTTTTCGTCAACGTGCCGATCGGGATTCTCGCCGCGGTGGCCGCGGCCCTGGTGTTGCCGAGGTTCCCCCGACAGGCTGGGCGGCGGTTCGACGTGCTGGGCTTCGTCACCGTCGCGGGTGGGTTGTTCGCGCTACTGCTGGCGCTATCAAAGGGGCAGTCCTGGGGGTGGGACTCCTACCGGATCCTGGGTCTGTTCACCTTCAGCGCGCTGAGCCTGGCGTTGTTCGTAGTGATCGAACTCGAAGTCGCCGACCCGTTGCTAGATCTCCGAGTGTTCCGCTACTGGTCGTTTATCCACTCGCTGCTGTTGACTGCAGTGGTGTCGGTGGTGTTATTCGGGGTGCTGTTCTACATCCCGCTGTTCCTGCAGGAAGCCCAGGGTTGGGGGGCATTCGAGACCGGACTCGCTCTGCTGCCCCAGGCGCTGGTGATGGGGGTGTTGTTGCCCATCGCCGGGTGGCTCTATGATTCCATCGGAATCCGTTGGCTGGTGGCCATAGGGTTGACGATCGCGGCTGGCGCCACCTACCAGATGCATGTGATGAACCTCGATACCTCCCGTGGGCAGATCATGTGGTGGCTTGTGGGGATCGCCGCAGGCTTGGCGCTGGCCATCATGCCGATCATCACTGGGGGTCTCGCGGCCATCCCGACGGTCCAGGTCGGCGGGGCGAGCGTGGTCAACAACGTCGTCCGGCAGATTTCAGCTGCGCTGGGGTTGGCCGTGCTCACCGCGATCTGGACCGAGCAGCAGGCCCAGCAGCTGGCCGGACGCGCCGCTCTGCTGCCCGGCGATGCAGCCACCTCCCACCTCGATCCGGGGTCCCCGGCCTGGAGGAGTCTCTACGCCTTGCACCGGCGGACCGAGCTGCACGTTTACGTCGCCGCGATGGACAACCTGATCCTGATTGCCGCCGGGCTCTGCGCACTGGGCGCGCTGGGGGCGCTACTGATGCGATCCGGAAGTCCACCCGCGCCCCCGCCACAGCAGGCAACCTCACCGCCGGTACCCGCCAACCGTGGCGCAGTCGAGCGCGATCCCACACCGTCGGTCACCTTAGTCGCCACGGACCACGGAAACCCAGCCCGTTTTGCTGACACGGCGATGTCGAGATCCGCCTCAGCCGGGGGGACACTCGGCCAGCCTGGGCCAGACGTCGTAAGCGAGACGGCACCGGAACTACCGCGTCGCTGAGCACGGGTGTTGTTCACTACAGTCAATTGTTGAACTGGTGAATAAGCCGGCAGTGCGCTGAGTTGAGTTGCACTGAATCCGAACCTGTTGTAACGTGAAACCGCGACGGGCTCTCCGAAACGTGAAGTATTCTCTGAGGTTGATTTCGGTGAGGTTGATTCCGGCCGGGTGTCGTGCCATCCGTTAACTAATGGCGCACAGTTTCCCCGCCATGCTGTTTGATCTCTTTACCTTCGGGAGGGGCTGAAGGTGGATCTCTCCGATTCGAAATCTTCGACATCCGCGTCCACGTGGGATGCGCTAGTCATCGGGATAACTTGTGCCTGAGCAGTGGCCGACGTCGATGTCGCTATGACCCTGCCGGCGCCTCAAGAAGAGAGGTTGCTATGACGAACTTTGACTCTATTGCCGTGACGTTGCCTGGGCTTCCCGATCCCGCAATCGCCATCGCCGCCAGCCGAGCCGGAGCCGTCGGCGTCGTGGATGTGTCGTTCGTCCGTGATGAGCAGCTCGCTGTGCAGGCGGTCGCAAGGCTGGCGCGGTTCGCCCACAACCGTTGTGGGATCAGGCTTGATCCCCGCGACGAGCAGGTAGCCGATGCGGTGATCTCGACGCTGCCACCATCGGTCACAGTCGCGATCCTCACGCCCGTCGATCACGACCTCCTCAGCGAGCAGGCTGAGCGGCTACGAGCCCAGGGGGTCGAGCTGTGGCTTGAGTCGACGTCGCTTGGCGAGGCGCAGTTGGCCTCCGCCCTGGGCTTTGACGGCGTGATCGCGAAAGGCTACGAAGCCGCCGGGAGAGTGAGCGATACGACCACGTTCGTCTTGCTTCAACAGTTCCGGTCAGAGATCGAGCTTCCCGTCTGGGCCCAGGGTGGGATCGGCGAACACTCGGCGGCGGCGTGCGCCGCGGCCGGTGCAGCCGGTGTGGTGCTCGACGCGCAGCTCGCCCTGACCCGGGAGTCGCGGCTACCCGATCACGTCAAGGCGGAGATCGCACGCATGGAGGGGACCGAAACGGCATGCGTGGGGCAGGAAGCCGGCGAGCGGTGGAGGCTGTACGAGCGGCCGGGCCACACCGCGGCTGAGGAGCTGCGCCGACTGGAACGCAAGCTCGCCGCCGAAGATCCCGGGCCAGGCCGGGCGGAAAGCTGGCGTGCGGCGCTGGCCGGCCTGGTCGGCTGGGCAGGGCCGGACAATGCCTGGCTCCTCGGCCAGGACGCCGCCTTCGCCGCCAGGCTGGCCGGACGCTTCCACACCGTCGGAGGTGTCCTGGAGAGCCTCCGGCAGGCCGTCGGCAAGCACCTCGCGTTGGCCGCAGCCGCACGTCCACTCGCCGAGCACAGCCCGCTGGCGAACTCCCACGGCACGCGCTATCCCATCGTCCAAGGCCCGATGACCCGGGTGAGCGACGTGCCCACATTCGCCCGGGAGGTCGCCCAGGCCGGAGCGCTCCCTTTCCTCGCGCTCGCCCTCATGCGGGGACCCGAAGTCGAGACGTTGCTGCGGGAGACCCAGCGAGAACTCGGCGACCAACCCTGGGGGGCCGGCATTCTCGGGTTTGTCCCGCACGAGCTGCGTACGGAGCAGATGGCGGTCTTCGAGCGTTACCCCCCGTCCTTCGCGCTGATCGCGGGCGGGCGGCCGGATCAAGCGCTACGCCTCGAACGCGACGGCATTCCGGCCTACCTGCACGTCCCGTCGCCGGGCCTGCTGAAGCTGTTCGCGGCGGCCGGAGCTCGCCGGTTCGTGTTCGAGGGGCGGGAGTGCGGGGGGCACGTCGGTCCGCGAACCAGCTTCGTGCTGTGGAACACGATGATCGACGTCCTGGTGGAGTCGGTACCGCCGGATGACCTGCCCGACTGCCATGTGCTGTTCGCCGGAGGGGTGCACGACGCCTGTTCAGCCGCCATGGTCGCCGCGATGGCGGCACCTCTTACCGATCGGGGTGTCAAGGTCGGCGTGCTGCTGGGGACGGCCTATCTCTTCACCGAGGAGGCGGTGGCCACCGGCGCGATCACGCCGAGGTTCCAGCATGAAGCGACCCACTGCACCGGCACCGTGTTGCTCGAAACCGGGCCAGGGCACACCACCCGCTGCGCGGACACCCCTTTCGCGAGCAGTTTCCGACACGAGCGACAGCAGCTGGTCGCGCAGGGTTTTTCCGCAGAGGAGATCCGTACCCGGCTGGAGATGCTCAACCTCGGCCGGGCGCGCGTCGCCTCGAAAGGCATCGACCGCGCCCCGGAGCATGGGCAGGATCCTGACGCACCGAAGTTCGTCACTCTGGCACCCGAGGACCAGGCGGCCCAGGGCATGTACATGCTCGGCCAGGTGGCCCACCTGCGCAGTGCCACCCTGACGCTCGCCGAGCTCCACCACCACGTCTCGGTGACCGGCACCGCGCTGCTCGACGAGCTACCCCGGCCGGGGACGACCCGACGACCGGCTCTCAGCAACCGGGGACAGCCCTGTGACATCGCCATCATCGGGATGAGCTGCCTGCTGCCCAAGGCGCCCGACCTGGGCACCTACTGGCAGAACATCCTGGGCAAGGTCGATGCGATCATCGAGATCCCGAAGGATCGGTTGGATTTGCGGCGCTACTTCGACCCCGACCCGAGCGCACCGGACAAGATCTACTCGAGATGGGGTGGGTTTCTCGACGAAATCCCGTTCGATCCGGTGCGCTACGGCATGCCGCCGAATAGCCTGCCCTCGATCGAGCCCCTCCACCTGCTCGCCCTCGAGGTGGTTCGAGCGGCGCTGGACGACGCCGGCTACCTCGACCGCCCCTTCGCCCGCCGCCAGACAGGGGTGATCTTCGGCATCGGTGGCGTGGGTGATCACGGCGCCGGGTACGGCGTCCGCGCCAGCCTGCCCGCCTTGCTCGGAGACGTTGGACCCGAGATCCTCGACATGCTCCCGACCTGGACCGAGGACTCGTTCCCGGGCATCCTGCTCAACGTCACGGCAGGGCGGGTCGCGAACCGCTTCGACCTCGGAGGGGTCAACTATACGGTCGACGCTGCGTGTGCTGCGTCGCTGGCCGCCGTCTACCTGGCTGTCCGCGAGCTGACGGACGGCACTGCCGATACGATGATCGTCGGCGGTGCGGACACCTCGCAGAACCCTTTCAGTTATCTGAGTTTCAGCAAGACGCACGCCTTATCACCCCGCGGGCGCTGCCGCCCGCTGGACGCCGGAGCCGACGGCATCGTGATCAGCGAGGGGCTCGGCGTCCTGATGCTGAAGCGGCTCGCCGACGCCGAGGGCGACGGCGATCGCATCTACGCCGTCATCAAGGGGGTCGGCGGCTCCAGCGACGGCCGGGACCGAAGCCTCACCTCCCCACGGCCCGAAGGGCAGGCGCTCGCGTTGGAGCGGGCCTATGCCGCAGCGGGGTACTCGCCGGCCACGGTCGGCCTGATCGAGGCCCACGGCACCGGGACGGTTGCCGGCGACCGGGCGGAGCTCGCCACGCTCAACCTGGTCTTCAACGGGGCTGGCGCACCCGCGCAGCAGTGTGCGGTCGGGTCGGTCAAGTCGATGATCGGCCACACGAAGGGTACTGCCGGCGTGGCCGGGCTGATCAAAGTGGCGCTCGGCTTACACCACAAGGTGCTGCCGCCGACGCTGGGCGTCGAGCAGCCGAACCCCGCCATCGCCCTGCCGGACAGCCCGTTCTACGTCAACAGCGAGCCGCGTCCGTGGCTTCAGACCGCTACCGCGCCGCCCCGGCGCGCCGGCGTCAGCGCGTTCGGTTTCGGCGGCACGAACTTCCACGTCGCCGTCGAGGAGTACACCGGCAATTACCTGGAGGACCCGGCCGACTCTCCCATGCAGAGCTGGCCCAGCGAGCTGTTCGTCTGGTCGGCGCAATCCCGCGAGGAGCTGCGCGCCCAGGTAGCGGAGCTCGATCGGGCACTGGTCGCGGCACCGGTGACTCCCCCGCTGCGCGAGGTGGCCCGCGCGGTCTGGGTGCAAGGCAAGCCCGGGCTTGCGGTTCGGCTCGCGATCGTGGCCTCGTCGATGAGCGACCTGCGGTCCAAGCTGGCCACCGCGCGCGACGCGCTGGCCACACCGGACGCCGAGGTCTGGGATCGCCGCGGTGTCTACCTGACCACCACGCCGTTGGCCGCGCAGGGAACCATCGCCTTCCTCTACCCCGGCCAGGGCTCGCAGCATCCCGATATGCTCCGCGACCTCGCCATCGGCTTCCCTGAGGTGCGGCAGTCGTTCGAGCTGGCCGACGCCGTACTGGCCGATGAGCTGGACAAGCCGCTGTCCGCCTACGTCTTCCCGCCGCCGGGGTTCGACCCGGACCACAATCGAGCGAGGGCTGCGGCGCTGAGGCAGACCGACCGGGCACAACCTGCCCTGGGTGCGGCCGGGATGGGACTGTCGAGGCTGCTCGCCGCGTTGGGGGTGCGCCCCGATATGACGGCGGGGCACAGCTACGGCGAGTATGTGGCGCTCTGCACTGCGGGTGTGATCGACGAGGGCATCCTTTACCACCTGTCGCAGGCGCGGGGCCGGTGCATCATTGACGCTGCCGAGAGCGACCTCGGCACGATGGCGGCGGTGTCGGAGTCCCCGGCCCGGTTGCGAGAGGTGCTCGGCGCCACACCGGACGTCTGGGTGGCCAACCTCAACGCGCCGAAGCAGACCGTGATCTCCGGGACCCGGCCCGGGATCGAGCAGGCGGTCGGACTTCTGAGTGTCGCCGGCATCCCGATGAAGGTCCTTAGTGTGGACTGCGGATTCCACTCCCCGCTGGTCGCCCCCGCCCGCGATCGGCTCGCGCGGGTGCTGGCCGACGTGCACATCACGGCCCCGAAACTGGCGGTCTATGCCAACACCTCCGCCGCGCCCTACCCGGCCGAGCCGGCGCAGATCATTGATCTGCTCACGGAGCATCTCGTGCGGCCGGTCCGCTTCGCGGAGCAGGTCGAGCAGATGCATGCCGCAGGCGCCCGCCTGTTCGTGGAGGTGGGCCCCGGTGGGGTGCTGACCGGCATCGTCGGCCAGGTGCTCGGCACCCGCCCGCACCTCGCCGTGCAGACCCAGGACCTGAGCTGCGGGTTCACCGCGCTCCAGCACGCCCTGGCTCAGCTCAGCGCGCACGGTGTCGCCCTCGCCCTCGACCGGCTCTACGAGGGCAGGGTGGCGCGGTACCTACGATTGGACGCCTTGGGCGAGGACCTCGCTCCGGCCCCGCTGCCGCCAACCACCTGGCTGGTCAACGGAGGCTCCGCGCACCCCCTGCATCCGGCAATACCGGTCCAGCGATCCACGCCAGCACCGGTCCCAGCCACGCCGGCACGCCTACCGGCACCCGTCCCAGCCGCGGCGGCGGCACGCCCACCGACACCCGTCCCAGCCACGCCGGCACGCCCACCGACACCCGTCCCATCCATAGCCGCCCACTCCGTATCGGTCCCTGAACCGGCCGAGCATGCGCAGGTGGGCCAGGATGTGATCTCGCTGCACTTCCAGCAGCTCATGACCAAGTTCTTGGATGTCCAGCAGGAGGTCATGGTCGCCTACCTGCATGGCTTGCAGAACGGCTCCGGTTCAGCTGCGAAACCTCCCGCTCAGGCCGCGCTCCGGGTAGCGGAGCTCACCGCGCCCCCGGTCGCAAAGCTCACCGTCCCCCCGGTAGTGGAGCTCACCGCGCCCCCGGTAGCGGAGCCCATCTCGGCAACCCCCGAGCCACCCCGTGCTGATCATGTCGCCGGCGAGCTGGTCCGGCTGGTGGCAGAGCGGACCGGATACCCACCGGAGATGCTCGGCCTCGACGTCGACATGGAGACCGACCTGGGTATCGACTCAATCAAACGAGTCGAGATCCTGGCCGCGGCTACCCAGTCGCTTCAATCGGACTCCACCCAGCCGACGACGGTCAGCGAAGAGCGCATGGAGATCCTGACCAAAGCCAG
>DASYIL010000215.1:0-33709 GCA_035997545.1 Pseudonocardiaceae bacterium | reverse complement strand
CCGCCATACACCGGCGAGACTGCGCTGTCAGTGGCCTATCGTCACGTCAACGAGGACATGCCGGCCCCGAGTACGGCAGGCGCCGCGGTACCCGCACCGCTGGATGACCTGGTCGTGCGGGCCACCCGTCGGGACCCAGCGGCCCGCCCTCCGGACGCGTCGGCGTTCCTGCGCACGCTGCAGATGGTGCGCACCGACCTGGGGATCAATCCAGTGCCGGTACCGGTAACCGTGGCGGCCCTGCCCCCCGACCAAGGACCGCGTGGGACCCGGGCCCTGGTCAGGGTCGATGTGACGACCGATGGACCCGAGATGCGGCGAGGCGGTCCAACAGAACCCCCATCAGGACCCCAGCTCTGGAAGCCGCTCCCCCACGACGATCCCTACCTACGCGAGCGCGCTCGTAACCGGCGTGCCTTCATCGTGTGGATGGTGGTCGTGCTGATGCTCGCGATCGCGGTCGGAGTGGGCGCGTGGTGGCTGGGCAGCGGTCGATGGACCGTGGTGCCCAACCTCACGGGTGTGCAGCGCGGCGCCGTGCAGGCCACGCTGGCTGCTGCGGGCCTTCAACCCAATCTCACCGAGGACCACAACGACGTCGTCCCCGGCGGCACGGTGATCAGCAGCGACCCCGGGCCGGGCGGCCGGGCAGTGCGTGGCTCAGGCGTCACTGTGGTGATCTCGCTGGGCCACCCGGTGGTGCCCAACCTGGCGGTCGGTACCACACTGGGAGAGGCTGAGGATGCGCTGCGCGAGGCAGACCTGAGCCCCCAGCGCAACCCGGCCGCCGAGGAGTTTCACAACACCGCCCCGAAGGGCACCGTGACCGAGTTGCAGCCGGCGCCGGGCACCACGCTCACCGTCGGTGCGCCGGTGACTCTGGTGATCAGTAAGGGCCCGGTTCCGACCATCGTGGTGCCCAAGGTGATCGGGTTGTCCGTTGCCCAGGCCCGGCAGGTGCTCGCCGACGCTGGGCTAAGCAGTACAGTCAGCCAGTCTTTCAGCGGATTCCCGTTTCTCGGGGGATTGCCGGACCAGGTGATCTCTCAGTCACCCGGGGCCGGCCGGCCCGTTCGCCCCGGCAGCACCGTCGCACTGAGGACTTTGTGAGCGGGACCTTACGAGCGGAGCATCTCGGCGACCAGGAACGCGAGCTCTAGCGCCTGCTGGGTGTTCAGTCGCGGATCGCACGCGGTTTCGTAACGACCGGACAGGTCTGCGTCGGAGATGTCCTGAGCGCCGCCGAGGCACTCGGTGACGTCCTCCCCGGTGAGTTCCACGTGGATCCCGCCGGGATAGGTACCCAGCGAGTGGTGCACCTCGAAGAAGCCCTGCACCTCGTCGACCACCCAGTCGAAGTGCCTGGTCTTGTAGCCGGTGGAGGACTCGATGGTGTTTCCATGCATGGGGTCGCACTGCCAGATCACCTGGTGCCCAGCGGCGGTGACCTTCTGCACGATCCCCGGCAGCACGTCGCGGACCCGCTGCGCTCCCATTCGGGAGATCAGCGTGAGCCGGCCCGGCACGCCGTGTGGGTCAAGCCGCTCGACGTACTCCACGGCCTGGTCGGGCGTGGTGCTCGGACCCAGCTTGAGTCCGATGGGGTTGGCCAGCAGTTCGGCGAACGCAATGTGCGCCCCATCCAGCGCCCGAGTCCGCTCCCCCACCCAGAGGAAATGCGCCGACAGGTCGTAGAGCTTGGGCTTGTCAGCAGTGTTGTCCAGGCGGAGCATGGCTCGCTCGTAGTCGAGCACCAACGCTTCGTGACTGGCATAGATCTCGGTGGAGTGCAGCGATGAGTCGTTCACACCGCACGCCGACATGAATCGCAAGCCACGGTCGATTTCCCCGGCCAGCGCCTCATAGCGTGCCCCAGCCGGGGACCGCATGACGAAGTCCTTGTTCCAGTCGTGCACCTTGTGCAGGTCCGCCATGCCCGCCAAGGTCAGCGACCGCACCAGGTTCATCGCCGCGGCGGCATTGGCGTAGGCCCGGATCAACCGCGACGGATCGTGCACCCTCGCCTCGGGTGAGGCGGCCAAGGAGTTGATCATATCGCCGCGGTAGGACGGCAGACCGAACGGGTCAGTCGCCTTGGACCGAGGCTTGGCGTACTGCCCGGCCACCCGCCCCACTTTCACCACCGGCATGCTCGATCCGTAGGTGAGCACCACTGCCATCTGCAGCAACGTCCGGATGGTGGCCCGCAGGTGCGGCTCGGTGTTGTTGGCGAAGGTCTCAGCGCAGTCCCCACCCTGCAGCAGGAACGCCTCTCCGCGAGCCACCGCCCCGAGCTGGTCCCGCAGCTGGTCCACCTCCGGGGGCACAGTGATCGGCGGGACGCTTTCTAGCACGGTGCGGACGCTGCGCACCGCGTCCGGGTCTGGCCAGCTCGGCTGCTGCCCGGCAGGCCGGGTCAGCGCAGCGTCAAGCTTGGTGCGGAGATCGGCGGGCAGCGGTGGTAGCTCCGGCAGCGCGTCGATCGGAACATCCACGGTCCAGTTCACGGTGCCTGAGCGTATGGGGTGATTCCCCGGGCCAGTCCAGCGGGATCGTCAACCGAAGAAAACCTCGGCCTCCGCATGGCGCTGCGGCGGCACCGTCTTGATGGCCGCGGTGGCCTCGGCCAGCTTCACCCGGATGATGTCGGTGCCGCGTAGCGCGACCATCACGCCGCTGTCGCCTTCGTGCACCGCGTCGACGGCATGCACGCCGAACCGGGTGGCCAGCACCCGGTCATAGGCAGTGGGGGTACCCCCACGCTGAATGTGCCCCAGCACCACGGCACGGGACTCGGCAGCGGTGCGTCGGGCAATCTCGTCGGCCAGCCAGATACCGACGCCACCGAGGCGCTTGTGGCCAAACGCGTCGACCTCCGCGTCGGCTATTAGCTCCGCGCCGCCTTCCGGCACCGCGCCCTCGGCCACCACGACGATCGCGGCGGATTCCCGCTCGAGGCACCGGATCACCCACTTACACACTCGATCGGTGGAGAACGGCCATTCCGGCATAAGGATGACGTTCGCCCCGCCGGCCATTCCGGAGTGCAGCGCGATCCAGCCCGCGTTGCGGCCCATCACCTCCACCACCGCCGCACGGTGGTGCGACTCTGCGGTAGTGCGCAGCCGGTCGATCGCCTCGGTCGCGATATGCACCGCGGTGTCAAACCCGAACGTGTAGTCGGTAGCACCCAAGTCGTTGTCGATGGTCTTTGGCACACCCACCACAAAAACCCCGTCCTCACCCAGCCGGCGAGCCACCCCGAGGGTGTCCTCACCACCGATGGCGATCAGGGCGTCCACGCCGTGCTCGGCCAGGGTCCGCTTGACCTGCTCCGCGCCGCCGTTGCGGTACGGGTTGGTGCGTGAGGTGCGCAGGATTGTGCCACCGAGGGGGAGGATGTGCTCCACGTGGGTCAAGCCGAGCGGCTGGGTCAGCCCCTCCATCGGCCCTCGCCAGCCGTCCCGGAATCCGATGATCTCGTGCCCGTAGACCTCGATGCCCTTGCGGACCACCGCCCGGATCACCGCGTTTAGCCCCGGACAGTCCCCGCCCCCCGTGAGTACGCCGATACGCATGTCGATTTCGCCTTCCCGCTCCACCTGCTTGACGGCGTGAGGGTTGCACGACTGGATCGATGCAGCAAGACGCCAGATCAGCAGTGGTGACCCAGCCGCGCCGAGCGGTGCTGCTCGATCACCCGCCACCTGGTGAGATTGTGCCGGGCGTCGGCCACCGCGTCGTGGGCGTCGCTGGGCGGCGGGGGCAATGGCGGCTTGCCGGCGGCCTCCCAGTGCTGCCGCAGTTCACGGGTGAACCGGGGTAGCGCCCGGGGCAACGCTGGCATCGGTCCCCACAACTGGGCGAGGGCAACGTGGTCATAGGCGGCGAGCCACGCCCACAACTCCACCTGTTCGCCGGACGCGGTGAGAAACTCCAACAGCGTGTCGCGGATCGCCGCCCGGCTGTGCCATGTCCGGTCGCCCGGTGGCGGTAGCTTCGGCAACACGTGCGATCGCACCCAGTCGCCAGCCCGCTCCGGATCGAACTCGGTCGATACCGCGTAATACTCCCGACCTTGCTCATCCACCACCCCGATGGAGATCAACTCAATGGTGATGCCGTCCTCGATGAACTCGCAGTCGTAGAAGAACCGCACGATGGGTCAGCCTACGCAGTGCCCCTACCCGGGCCGGTCAGGACGCCTTGAGGGTAAGCCGTGGCGGCGGCGCCTCGCGCTCCTTGACCGACGACGCGTACATGTCGACGTACTCCTGGCCGGAGAGGTCCATCAAGGAGTACATGATCTCGTCAACCATGGATCGTTCGACAAACCGGTCACCAGCCAGACCCGCGTAACGGGAGAAGTCCAGCGGCGAGCCGAAGCGCACCTCTACCGGATGCGGCCGCCACATCTTGGTGCCGATGGGGCTGACCTTGTCGGTGCCCACCATGACGACCGGAATAACCGGGACTCCTGCCTGCAGCGCCATCCGGGCGACGCCGGTCTTGCCCTTGTACAACCGGCCGTCCGGGGACCGGGTGCCTTCCGGGTAGATGCCGAGCAGGTTGCCCGCAGCCAGCAGCCGCACTCCGGTGTCCAGGGCAGCCTGCGCGGCCGAAGCGCTGGACCGGTCGATCGGAACCTGGCCGGTGGCGCTGAAGAACTGCCGCTTGAACCACCCCCGCAGTCCCGGCGTGGTGAAGTACTCCCGCTTAGCCAGGAACGTCACCCGGCGGCGGACCACCAGGGGCAGGAAGAACGAGTCGGCGACCGCGAGGTGGTTGCTGGCCAGAATGGCGCCTCCGCGCGCTGGGAGATGCTCGGCGCCGTGAACCTGCGGGTGGCATGCCAGCCGCATCAAGGGGCCGAGCAGCAGGTGTTTGAGCAGCCAGTAAAACACCGCCTACCGATCCTTCCCCTGCCTCGCGGGCCGCAGCCTCAGCCAGCCTACGGATCACGGTATCCAGGGCACAACGGCCCCACGCCCGCCCGTGGTAAGCAGGTTCGGCGGACGCGGTTCGATCCTGCCGACACTCGCGCGCCCTCCGCGTCGACCCGGTACCGTCACCTCTGCAGCAGCTGGTGATCGGGCTGCGTTCCGGCCCGCCACCGGAGGGTTGGGACGACGGGGCGCGCCTGTAACACTCACCCCTGGCCGGCGAAGACCACAATGCGCACCCTTCGCCCTCCCTCCCACTACCCGGTCTCAAGCTCCACGCGGCGCTTGAGCTCCTTGAGGGCAGTGTCCATGATGACCCTCTCGGCCTTCCGTTTGATCATTCCGATCATGGGAATTGCCAGGTCAACCGTGAGGCTGTAGGTAACTTTGGTCGTCGGCCCGGAAGGTTCCAGAACATAAGAGCCATGCTGCGCCTTCTGCATCTGGCCTTCGACCAAGTCCCAGCTCACCATCAGCCCGTCTGTGGACCAGGTGTATGTGAGCACGTATTCGTCCTTGAAGACGATGCCCGCATCCAGCTGGAAATGGACCCGCTCGGCGCGATCACCGGCGCCGGGGACGATCACCTCGGCCTGTTTCACCGCCATCACCCACTGCGGGTAGGCGGGGAAGTCGGCAATCACATCCATGATCGCCTTGGGGGCAGCATTGATCACGATGGACTGAGTTGACTGGTCGGCCATGCCGGGCAGGCTACCCCGGTACTTCGGGCATGGTATCGCGTGTGGTCGTTCGCCAGTGGCTCACCGACAATTCGGGCACGATCGGACTGTCGGACGAGACGCTTGTCGCGATACGTTCAATACTCCAGACCGGGCCGGCCGACGGCCTGGGCCGGCAGCAGTGGAGCAACCCGAGCTGCGGAGGTACCCGTGCGGGAGTTCACAGTTCCTACCACCACCACGGTGGTCGATGAGGAAAACCTTACCGATGCGGTGTGGTCCAACGCCGAGCGGTTCGCCAACAGCGTCAGCTTTCGCCGCCGGATCGACGGCGGCTGGGTGGACGTCACAGCGAGGGACTTCGCGAAGCAGGTAACGGCGGTGGCCAAGGGGCTCATCGCAGCAGGCATCGAGCGCGGGGATCGGATCGCGCTGCTGTCCAAGACCCGCTACGAGTGGGCCCTGCTGGACTACGCGATCTGGGCCGCCGGCGGATCGACGGTGCCGATCTACGAGACGTCCTCCCCCGAGCAGGTCGAATGGATCCTGTCGGATTCCGGCAGCAAGGCGATCTTCGTCGAGACCTCCGCCCACCGCGAGATGGTCCACGGTCTGGTCGGTCGCCTGGGCGAGCCGGCTCTGGTCTGGCAGATCGAGCCGACGACGAGCAGCGGAGGCCCGGGCGCGTCGATCGACGAGGTCACCGCGCTGGGTGCCGAGATCAGTGACGACGCCGTGCCGGAGCGCGCTGCCGCGGTGTGCGCCGAGGACCTGGCAACGCTGATCTACACGTCGGGTACCACCGGGCAGCCCAAGGGCTGCGAGATCACCCACCGCAACCTGCTCGCCCTGATCCGCTCGGTGGTGACGGAGTTTCCCGGCCTGTTGCAGCCGGCCAACTCGATGTTGCTGTTCCTCCCGCTGGCGCATGTGCTCGCCCGGTTCGTCCAGTGCTGCTGTGTGTACGAGCGGGTCACTCTCGGGCACACCCCGGATGTGAAGAACCTGGTCGCCGAGCTGGCCGAGTTCCGGCCCACCTTCGTGCTGGCGGTACCGCGAGTGCTGGAGAAGGTCTACAACTCCGCAAAGCAGAAAGCTCATGCCGACGGCAAAGGCTTCATCTTCGATATCGCCGATGCCACCGCCGTCGAGTGGAGCCGCGCCCAAGACGCTGGCGGGGCCGGGATGGTCCTGTGGGCAAAGCACGCATTGTTCGACCAACTGATCTACTCCAAGCTGCGGGCGGTACTCGGCGGTCGGTGCGTCGCGGTAGTCTCCGGTGGCGCCCCGCTGGGCGAGCGGCTCGGGCATTTCTTCCGCGGTATCGGTGTGTCGGTACTGGAGGGCTACGGGCTGACCGAAACCAGCGCGCCCGCCACCGTGAACACCGAGAAGAACATCAAGATCGGCACCGTGGGCCGACCATTGCCCGGCGTGACGATCAAGATCGACGATGATGGCGAGGTGCTGATCAAGAGCCTGGGCGTCCTGCGCCGGTACTGGAACAACGAGCAGGCCACCGCCGACGCCGTCGTCGACGGCTGGTTTCGCACCGGCGATCTCGGGGAGTTGGACCAGGATGGCTTCCTGCGGATCACCGGACGCAAGAAGGAAATGATCGTCACGGCGGCTGGCAAGAACGTCTCCCCAACTGCGTTGGAGGATCGGATCCGAGCCCACCGACTGATCAGCCAATGCATGGTGGTGGGTGACAAGCGGCCCTTTGTGGCCGCCCTGATCACCCTCGACGCCGAGGCCATCCCGGCCTGGAGCGCCGCGCATGGCAAGCCGGCTGGTGTCTCCGCCGCTGACCTGATCGACGATGAGGATCTGCGCGCCGAGGTTCAAGGCGCGGTGGACGACGCCAACAAGATCGTCTCGAGGGCAGAGGCGATCCGCAAGTTTCGGATCCTTCCGGTCGACTTCACCGAGGATGGTGGCCAGCTCACGCCGAGCCTGAAGCTCAAGCGCGCGATCGTGGCCAAGGACTTCGCCACCGACATCGACGCCATCTACTCGTGAGTGCGTAACAGCGTTGTAACACTGTTACGCACTCACGAGCTGCGCAACAGCAAGTCGGCCAGCCGCCGCGCACGGCACGACCAACTCCAGTCCTGCAGCATCCAGCGTCGCCCACGCTGGCCCATCGCCGCTGCCCGCTCGGGATCGGCAAGCAGCGTCCCAACGGTCTGGGCCACTGCCGCTACGTCACGACCGTTCACCAGGTCACCGGTCTCACCAATGCGGACGGCTTCCCGTGCTCCGCCGGCATCACCAATGACCACCGGCAAGCCGGTCGCCGCGGCTTCGAGAAACACCAGGCCGAACCCCTCGACGTCCAGCCCGCGACCACGGGTCCGGCAAGGCATCGCGAAGACGTCGCCCGCCGCGTAGTGCGCGGGCAGCTCGGACCATGGCACTGGTCCGGTGCACACCACGGAGCCGGCGACACCGCACGATTGGGCCAGCCGGTGCAACGCTGCTCGCCTGGGCCCGTCCCCGACGAGCAGCAGCGTGGCCCCCGGCACCTGACGCCGGATCGCGGGCAACGCCTGCACCAGCATGTCCTGCCCCTTGCGAGCCACCAGCCGAGACACACACAGCACGACCGGGGCCTCCCCCAGCCGGTGGCGTCGCCTGATCTCTGCCCGTGCGGCGGGATCCGGGTGAAACGCTGCGCAGTCCACACCCGGCGGAAGTAGTTCAAGGGCGGCTCGGGGACCGAACGCGGCAGCGACGCGGCGGCGGGTATACCGGCTCACTGCAGTGACCACATCGGCATCCGTACCGATCCGACGCAGGGCCATCCGTCCCGGGGGCAGCATCGACCACCCCACCTCGTGCCCATGGCTGCTGGCCACCACCCGCCGTACTCCGGCCCGGCGCAACGCCGGACCCAGCAGTGCCAGCGGGGCGGCAGCGCCGAACCAGGCGGTCTCGTAGCGCAACTCCCGCAGCAGCGCCACGGCCCGCCGCAGTAACAGCGGTGTGGGAAGCATGAGAGTTTCAGGATGCCGAATGACCGGGAACGGCAGCTGCGCGTCGAAGGCCGCTGCTCGCGGCCAGTCCGGTGCATAGACAGCGACCTCCCCCGCCGGCAGCGCCATGGCCAGTTCGTGCAGGTAGGTCTGAATGCCGCCGGCCCGGGGCGGGAAGTCATTGCTCACCAGCAGGATCCGCGGCACGGCCAGAGGGTAGCCGTGACCACATCCCAAGGTTTGCACAGGCGCCGGGGTGGCGCCCGCGGTGCGCTCAGGCGATCCGGCTCATCGCGGTGACCTGGCTCCATGGCACCAGGACAACCTTCACCACGTCGCCGCTCTGCGGTGCATTCACGTAGAACCCGTCACCGACGTAGATGCCGATGTGGCTAATGGGGGAATACAGCGCGATGAGGTCGCCCGGCTGCAGCTGCGACCGGCTGACGCTGCTTCCCATTCGCGCCTGCGCCTGGGATGAGTGCGGCAGACCGAACACACCAGCCTGCTCGAAGGACCACTTCACCAGCCCCGAGCAGTCGAACGTGATCGGGCCATCGCCACCCCAGACGTACGACGAACCTTGCTTGCTCAGTGCGGCACGCGCCGCTTGGACCGCGGCGCCGCCGCCGACCAGGTTGATCGGAAACTGGGTACTACCGCTGGAAGTGTAGGCGGCCCGCTCCTGGCGGTTGAGCTGTGCGAGGCGCTGCTTGACCACCTGGATCTGGTGGTCCATCTCGGCGCGGGATCGAGTCAGGTCACCTTCGAGCCGCGCCGCATCGCGCTCAGCTTGGCCGGCCCGCGTCGCCGCGTCATGAGCCGACTGCTCGGCTTGCCGGGCCTGGGCGACGGCGCCGGCGAGCCGGTCCAGGGCTTGTTTGTTGTCCACCGCGAGCGTGTCCAGCGCTGACATCTGGTCCAGGAACTCCTCGGGAGAGTCACTGACCAGCAAGGCGGACAGCCGGTTAAGTCGCGCGCCCTGAAATGAGGCGTTGGTCAGCCGGTCGACCTGTCCGCGGTACTGGTCCTCGACCGTCCTGGCACGTTCTCCCGAGGCGGCCGCGGCTGCGATGTCAGTCCTGGCTCGCTCTAGCTCAGCTCGGCGGGTATTCACTTGGTCCCGGGCGTAGTGCCAACGCTCGGTCAGTACCTCAGCCTGCCGGTTCAGCGCGGCGAGCTGCTGCGCGGCCGTGGGGGCGTCTCCTGGCAGTGCGGGGTCGGCGATAGCCGGAGTGGGAATCAAGGTCGCCAGGACAGCCATGGCCGCGGTGGTCATCGTTGCTGGCACGCTGCGCTTCAGACGGTGCCACGACACGTCGCGTCGGTCTCCTCTTCCCTCGGACCACCTACCGGGTTAGCTGACGGGTCGGGCTGGGACGCAGACGGAAGCCTGCAGATGCAAGCCCTACCGGGTGGGCGCGAAGCCCACCCGGGTTCACCCCTACAAAGTCGATGCCCGGCTAGGCTGTCGCATGACAGGCACCGACGCAGCCAATTCGGCAGCGACCTGCGTTGCCGCCCGGTCTGGGAGGCAGTTACCGCAAGGTCGCGAAAAGGCTACGAAAGGTTACCTTCGCTGTCCACCATCGACGTGCCCACAATGGGGCGAAGGTAGCCGCTGGGCACGGTCGGCGTTACGGCAGACCCCCCAGTATTCGGCCCCACCGATCAGCTCATGTGTCGTCTTGACCGCTCGCCCCCCGTAGCGGACCGCTCAGCGCAGCGGTGCGCAGGAGCATCGATACTGGCCCCAGCCTGCGTCACGCGATGATCCTCGCCGCAATCCACTAGCTGCCATCGAGACACCATGGCGGCCTCCGCCAGGATGTGTAGCCCCCCTCGGTCAATGCCGTCCAGCTCGATGCCCTCTGGCGGTGCCCCGAGCAACACAGTGATGACGCAGTCCCTGCAGGCGTCGCCACGCACCTCGCATCGGTCGCAATCCACGATCATGTCGGGCTCCCGTCTCACTCGTGATCTCGTCACGACGGACGTTAGAGCGCCACACTGACAATCTCGCCACACCGACAACATCGCAGCGCGACTCTCGCGGCGCACCGCTGCCCAGCGGATCCGGCTTAGCCCAGGAGTGAGATCAACCAATCCGGCGGATCGCCGTGACGTCCTGCCAGGGCACTCTGGCGACCTTGACCACATCGCCGCTCTGCGGCGCGTTAATGTAGAGCCCGTTCCCCACGTACATACCGATGTGGCTTACCGGAGAGTACAGGCCGATGAGGTCACCCGGCTGAAGGCCCGAGACCACTGCTGTGCCGACCTTGGCCTGGTCCCAACTGCCCCTTGGCAGGATCACCCCGGCCTGACGGTAGGACCACTGGACCAGACCCGAGCAGTCGAAGGTGCCTGGTCCAGTGGCGCCCCAGATGTACGGTGCTCCCTGCCTGGTCAGAGCCGCCCGCAGCGCCCTGATACCAACCCCGTCGCCCGCTATGTCGAGCCGGAAGTCAATGACTCCCTCCGAGGCGTAGCGGGCGAACTCGTCACCAGTGAGCTTGCCGAGACGAGCCTGCACCAGACCGATCTGACGGCTCATTTCGAGCCGGGCCTGGCTCACATCGCCAGCTATCCGTCCGGCGTCCAACTCGGCGACGGCCGCCCGCGTTTCGGCGTCGGTGGCAGCGACCTCTGCCTGCTCGGTGCGGGCGACGGCAGCCGAGAGCTTGTCCATTGCCTCTCTGTTGCTCACCGCCAGCACGTCCAGAGCGGACATCTGATCCATGAACTGCTCGGGGGAATCGCTGATCAGCATCGCGGCCAGGCTGCTGATCCGGACACCCTCGAAGGTGGCGCTGGTCAGCCGATCGACCTGAGCGCGAAACGCGCTCTGTGCCGAGCGGGCCTGGTCGGCGGTGGCCGTCGCCGCCGCTGCGTCGCTACGGGCCCGGTCGGCATCAGCCTGGCGGGCCAGTAGCCGGTCAGTGGCCAGGTGCCATTGCTCAGTGATTACCTCGGCCTGGCGGCTTAACTCCCGGACCTCAGCAACGGTCCTGACCGGGTCGGGCGGGGGGGTGGGATCGGCCGCCGCGGGAGCTAGGGGAATACTCAATGTAGCAATGACGACGACACCAGCCGCCACACTCCCACAAGCGCGGCTCAGAGTATGGGAAACCACCCGCGGCTGTCTCCTGTTCTCGGACCCAGTGTTCGGTGCCTGACCAGTCGCGGAAGATCATCCCGCAATCGGCGTAACGGTTCTCCGAGCGAATGGACACGAATCTTCACCCGAAAGGGTTGTTTGACAGCCGAATGCGAGATCTAGGGCCCTCGCGAATGCGTTCCGTTCGCGCTGCACGGATCGGTCGGAGTCACCAACCGGGTCAGCGTGCAGTCGCGGGAGCGGACAGCGCGGATAGCTCGGTGGTCAGCCTCGCCCAGTCTTCCAGCAGCGCGGCCGCAGCCCCTGAATCAACAGCTTCCGCGGCGCGCTGTGCCGTACCCCGCAGGTCGCCAACCAGGTCATCGGTCGGGCCGCAGTGCGCGACAAGCGCGGCGGCGGAGTTGAGCAGTACGGCATCCCGCACCGGACCGTGATCGCCCGCGAGCAGGCGCCGCACCACCTCGGCATTGGTCGCGGCGTCCCCGCCCCGTAGGTCCTCCCGGCGGGCGACTGGCACGCCCAGCGCCGCTGGATCCACTTGGTCCCGCCGCACCGCGCCGCCGTCGATCACCCAGACCGAGGTGGTAGTCGTGGTAGTGATCTCGTCGAGCCCATCGTCACCTCGGACCAGCAGTGCACTGACACCTCGGCCGGCGAGCACCTGTGCCATCACCGGGGCCATCCGCAGGTCCGCGCAGCCGATCAGGCAAGCATCCGGCTGCGCCGGGTTGGTCAGTGGCCCAAGGAAGTTGAACGCCGTGGGTATCCCGATCTCACGGCGCACCGCAGTCGCGTGCCGCATCGCCGGATGAAACAGGGGCGCGAAGCAGAATCCGATTCCCGCCTCGGCCACGCACTGGGCTACGTGCGCCGGGTCGAGGTCGATCGACACACCAAGTGCCTCCAGCACGTCCGCGGCGCCGCACCGAGAGGATGCCGCGCGGTTGCCGTGCTTAATCACGGGTGCGCCGGCCGCGGCGGTCACCAATGCGGCCATCGTGGAGATGTTGACGGTATGTGCTCGGTCACCGCCGGTGCCGACCACATCGACTGCTCGCTGGGGCACCTGTAACTGGCAGGCGTGGGCAAGCATGCCGTCGGCAAGCCCGGCGATCTCTGCCGGAGTCTCGCCCTTGACCCGCAACGCCACCAAAAACGCGGCCACCTGCGCGGGCGTGGCTGCACCGGACATCACCTGATCCATCGCCCACGCCGTGTCGTCGGTATCCAGGTCCGTCCCGGCGATCAGCTGAGTGAGCAGGGCAGGCCAGTTGTGACCAGCGGCCGTCGTGACCATCCTGGGCGGCCTCAGCTCTTCCCCACCGGCAGGCGGTGCGCGCGAAGCACTTCGGCCACGGTCTCGGCGGCGACCAACGGGTCCAGCGGGTGCACGATCACCGCGTCGGCCTGCGACCAGACAGCCAACCACCGGTCGTCCCTGCGCTGCACGGCCACGATTATCGACGGGCACTGCGCAATCTCATTTTTGAGTTGCCGAGACAGCCCCATCCCTCCGGTGGGCTGCGCCTCGCCGTCGAGGATCGCGAGGTCCACGGCTCCCGCGTCGACCTCGGCTAGCACCTCGGCGATCGTCCCGGCTTCGACATAATGTAGCCGGCCGACATCCGCCGCGGGACGCCGCCCGACAGCGTTGATGATGGCCTCACGCACCTCGGGCCGGTGGCTGAAGACCAGCACAGTGGTGGCGTCGCTCGGAGCATTCATCTGGTGGCCGAGGTCCTCGGTGTCGGTGTCTCCCGCTGGTCACGGGGTTCGGGCAGCCGGTTGGGTTCGCTACATGGGCAGCGGCATCGAATGGTATCCGCACCGTCAGTGCCACTGCTCGGCGGTGCGGGCCGGTGCAGCGTCACTCTGCGTGTCAGGATCTGGCGCCGCGTACCACCGTTGGCGGGTGTCATCTGGTCCGGATCGTCACTCCTGGCGTGCATCCAGTCGCCCCGGCCCAGCCGAGGAAAACGTCTTTGGTCATAATGCTCGATGTGACCCCCTCGTCCAGCCTGGCAGCGCCCTCCATCAGTCAACGGGTGCACTCGCTGAACCGGCCCAACATGGTCAGCGTCGGCACGATCGTGTGGCTGTCCAGCGAGCTGATGTTCTTCGCCGGTCTGTTCGCGATGTTCTTCACGGTGAAGGCGCAGAGCACCGGCCCGTGGCCGCCGATCCTTAAGTCCACCGGGGAGCCGATCCACCTCGACATTCCCTATGCGCTGGTGGTCACGATCATTCTGGTGTCCTCGTCGTTCACCTGCCAGTGGGGGGTGTTCAAGGCCGAACAGGGCGATGTGTTTGGGCTGCGGCTCTGGTACACGATCACGCTGATCATGGGCACGCTGTTCGTGCTGGGGCAGGCCAACGAGTACCGCAACCTCGTCCACGAGGGCGTCACGATCCAGTCAGGTGCCTACGGAACGGTGTTCTACCTCACCACCGGCTTCCACGGCTTGCACGTGACCGGGGGCCTGATTGCGTTCATCTTCCTCATCGTCCGGACCAAGCTGAGCAAGTTCACCCCGGCACAGGCCACTGCCGCGATCGTCGTGTCGTATTACTGGCATTTTGTCGATGTAGTGTGGATCGGTCTGTTCGCCACTATCTACTTCTTGCCCTAGCACCGCAGGAATTGGGCCATCACGGGGCCCGATCCAGCCCCAGTATAGAGCATCAAACGAGACAGCGGGGTAGCCGAGACCGATGGCCAGCGCCAAACCTGAAGACGGATCGAACCCTCAGGGATCGAGCACTGCGAGATCGGGGCGTGGAGGGCGCAACCGTCTGCGTCGTCGGGTGTCCGGGATGCTGGCACTCGTGTTGGCGCTGATGTCTGCTGGCGCGTTGTATACGGTATTTGCCCCGCAACCGCAGACCGCGCACGCCGCCCAGGACAACCCTGCGCTGGTGCGTCAGGGCGAGCAGCTCTACAACAACGCCTGCATCAGCTGCCACGGCGCTAACCTGCAAGGGGTGTCCAGCCGCGGGCCCAGCCTGATCGGCGCCGGCGAGGCTGCGGTGTACTTCCAGGTCTCCACCGGACGGATGCCCGCGGCGCGCCAGGAGGCGCAGAACGCCCAGAAGCCGGCCAAGTTCACCCTGGAGGAGATTGACGCGCTCGGCGCCTTTGTCCAGGCCAACGGCGGCGGTCCGACTGTGCCGAAGGGCAACCTTGCCGGTGGTAATCCGGCTCGGGGTGGCGAGATGTTCCGGCTCAACTGCGCGTCCTGCCACCAGTTCACCGGACGCGGCATCGCACTGTCCTCCGGCAAGTTTGCTCCCGCGATCGAGGGCGTGAATCCCCAGCAGATCTACAGTGCAATGATTACCGGACCCCAGAACATGCCCAAGTTCTCCGACCGGCAGCTCACTCCGGAGGAGAAGCGCGACATCATCGCCTACGTCGAGTCGATGGCGGACAACAATCCGGGTGGCTACTCCCTTGGTGGTTACGGGCCGATCTCGGAGGGTCTGACCGCGTGGATCGTCGGGATCTCGGCGCTGGTCGCCGTCACGCTGTGGATCGGAGCGAGGGCATGAGCGGTCACGACGGGCCTACTGGGCAGCCACGGCCGCCGAGTGACGCCGACCTGTCGACGTTGAGCCGCGAAGAACTAGTCCGACTGGGCTTGGCTGCCGATGGAGTGACCATCGCGCACCAGGAGGACCCGTTCCCGGTGCCGGACACCCGTGCGGAGAAGCGTGCCGCGCGCAGGGTCGCGTGGTGGTTCACCATCGCCGCGCTGACTGGGCTGGGATTCCTCGCGGCCTACCTGTTCTGGCCCCACGCGTACGCCCCGCCCGGCAGTCCGGGCAGCGGACACCTGCTCTACACGCTCTACACGCCGATCATCGGGCTCTTGCTCGGGATGTCGGTGTTCGCCGTCGGCGCCGGGACGATCGCCTTCGCCAAGCGCCTGCTGCCGCACGAAACCGCCGTACAGGAGCGTCACATCGGCGGTTCCTCAGAGGTGGACCGCGTGACCACCGCAGCAATCCTGGCCGACTCCGGTGCCCGTAGCCACATCGGGAGGCGGTCCATGATCAAGCGCGCGGCCGGGGCGGGCGCCGGCGTCCTCGGTGTCGGGGTAGGAGTCCTCGCCCTGGGTGGCCTGGTACGCAACCCGTGGCAGGGCGGAGCCAACGCCGCGCTGTGGGTCACGCCCTGGCGCTCGGACAACGGTGAGCCGGTGTTCCTGCGCTATGACGCCGAGCGGCTCACCTTGGCGCGCCCCGAGGACCTTGCCGCCGGGAGCATCGCAACCGTCTTCCCGTACAAGCGCTCGTGGTCGGCGGAGGAGGCACACAAAGCGCTGCGCGCTGCCGACAGCCCTGTGATGCTCATCCGGTTGCGGCCTGATCAGGCGGCGCAGGTGATCAAGCGCAAGGGCCAGGTCAACTTCAACTACGGCGACTTCTACGCCTACTCGAAGATCTGCACCCACTTGGGCTGCCCTGCCTCGCTGTACGAGGCGCAGACCGCTCGGCTGCTGTGTCCATGCCACCAGTCGCAGTTCGACATGCTGGAGTACGCGAAGCCGATCTTCGGTCCCGCCACCAGGGCCTTGCCTCAGCTGCACATCGACGTCAATGATGAGGGATACTTCTATGCCAAGGGTGACTTCATCGAGCCTGTAGGACCGGCATTCTGGGAACGGAGGTCGTGAGCCCGATGACGACGCCGAGCAGGTCGTCAGGCCTGGGTGCCAGGGCGGGAAAGATAGCCGAGGAACTCGACCAGCGGTTCCACCTGGCTGCTGGCATGCGCCGGCAGATCAACAAGGTCTTCCCGACGCATTGGTCGTTCATGCTCGGTGAGATCGCCCTGAACACCTTCATCGTGCTGCTGCTGTCCGGAACGTACCTGGCGCTGTTCTTTGACCCCTCCATGGAGGATGTTACCTACCAGGGAGTCTATGAGAACCTCCGCGGGATCGAGATGTCCCGGGCCTACGCGTCGACCCTGGAGCTCTCCTTCGACGTCCGTGGTGGCCTGTTCATCCGGCAGGTGCACCACTGGGCAGCGCTGCTGTTCGTCGCGGCCCTCGTCGCACACATGTTCCGCACCTTCTTCACCGGCGCCTTCCGCAAGCCGCGGGAGACGAACTGGACGATCGGCGTCGTCATCGCGATCCTGGCCGGGCTCGAGGGCCTCACCGGGTACTCACTGCCCGACGACTTGCTCTCGGGAACCGGGCTCCGGATCATCTCGGCGATCACCATGTCCCCACCGGTGATCGGCACTTGGGCGCAGTGGGCGATCTTCGGTGGCGAGTTCCCCGGCACGGCGATCATCCCGCGGTTCTATATCGTACACGTGCTGATCTTCCCGGGCATCCTGTTCGCGCTCATCGCGGTGCACCTTGGGCTGGTCTGGTACCAGAAGCACACCCAGTTCCCCGGCCCCGGACGGACCGAGCGCAACGTGGTCGGGGTGCGGATCCTCCCGATTTTCGCGGTGAAGGCCGGCGGCTTCGCCATGGTGAACATCGGTGTGCTCTGCATCATGGCGGGGTTGTTCCAGATCAACCCGGTGTGGAACTTCGGCCCCTACAACCCGGCCCAGGTCTCGGCGGCGTCGCAACCCGACTGGTACGTCGGCTGGCTTGACGGCTCGACCCGGCTGTGGCCGGCCTGGGAGATCTACCTGGGCAACTACATGATTCCCGCATCGTTCTGGCCGACGATGGTGATTCCCGGAATCATGTTCACCCTCGCGCTTGCGTACCCGGCCATCGAACGCAAGCTCACCAAGGACTACGCCACTCACAACCTGCTGCAGCGCCCCCGGGATGTTCCGGTGCGGACTGGCCTGGGCATGATGGCGATCTCGTTCATGTTCGTGCTGCTGCTCTCGGGCGGCAATGACGTCATCGCCTACACATTCGACATTTCGTTGAATGCGACCACCTGGGCGGGCCGCGTCGGTCTGTTGTTGCTGCCACCGACCGCCTACTACGTCACTTACCGGATCTGCCTCGGACTGCAGCGCGCCGACCGGGCGATCCTGGAACACGGGATCGAGACCGGCATCATCAAGCGCCTGCCGCACGGTGAGTTCATCGAGGTGCACCAGCCCCTCGGTGGTGTCGATGAGCACGGGCACGCCATCCCGCTGGAGTACCAGGGTGCGCGAGTCCCCAAGCGGATGAACCAGCTGGGCTCGGCCGGTTCTCCAGTGCCGGGATCCCTGTTGCGGCCGGACCCGTCGGAGCAGACCAGGGCGCTGGAGAATGCACGGCACGAGGCCGCCACCGGCAACGGACTCGGGTCCGACGGCTCAGACCGCACGTTGGCCGGCCGGCCGCAACAGCCCAACGACTAGCAGACTGGGGCAGCGGGACGTACGGCTTGCTACGCCCGGGAACCGTCACGGAGCTGGACCGCTACTCCTGCTTGTGCTTGATGATCCCCGGGCCCGAGGAAGGGTAGGCGGGCTCACTCTGGCTTGGGGCCGATGTGGTATTCGAAGACTAGCCCGGCCACCGTGAGGAGAACCACAGCGACGCCGATCGCGACCAGCCACCACTGATCAAAAGCGAGCGCCAACCCGAGCACGCCCGCCGACAGCGCCATCCCGAATGGCCAGTAGCTGCCGGGCGAGAAGAATCCGAGCTCGCCAGCACCGTCAGAGATCTCAGCATCGGCATTGTCCTCCGGGCGCATCCGTACTCGTCGGGAGACGAACCGGAAGTAGGTGCCGATGATGAGGGTCAGCCCGCCGGTCAGGATCAAACCCGCCGTTCCGACTGGCTCGCCACCTGACCACAGGCCGTAGACTACTGCGGAGAGGAAGAAGAACGCGGTGGTGCTCTCAAAGATCCGCGCCTCGACCCTCATGGTGCTGCCTCGCTCTCGAACCTGCCGACGGGACCCGCCGATACCCGCAAGACTAGTGGCCCCCGCCGGTCTGACGGGCCTCGCGGGCCGTCCGGTCGGTGCCGAACGGAGTGGTGGTCACTGCCTTAGGCGCGCAAAACTCGCCGCAGTTCAACTGCGCGAGCGCCTCGCCCGCGGTGTAAGGACGTTGGGTCTGGGGGTTGGTCTGGGCCCGCAGGACCATGTATCGGTCGAACAGGTCTCCCGGCAAGGCCCGTAGCTCGAAGTTCATCATCGCGTGGTAGGTACCGCACAGCTCGGCGCAGCGACCGACGAATGCACCCGGACGTTGCACCATGGTCTGGAACACGTTGTCGGTGTTGTTCTTCTCCGGTCGCGGGAAGACGTCACGCTTGAAGAGAAACTCCGGTACGTAGAACGAGTGCAGAACGTCGGTGGACTCAATCCGGTATTCCACTACCCGATTGGTGGGCACCACCAGGATCGGGATGGTGGAGGGTGAGCCGACGGTGGACAGCGGTGCGCCATCTTCGGCCAGTCGAGCCTGGTATATGCCGTCCCTGCCCGGTTTGTCCTGCAGGTATTGGAATTCCCAATTCCATTGGAAGCCGACCACTCTCACCCGCAGATCGGGGTTATCAACTTTAGCGTTGACGAAGTTCTGCGCCGTCACAGTGAAGTAAAAAAGCACTGCCACGATGACGAACGGAATGACCGTGTAGACGATCTCCAGCGGCAGGTTGTACTGGGTCTGCCGAGGCATCTCGTCGGACCGCTTGCGGTGCAAGGCGACCGACCACATGATCAGCCCCGCAACGATCGCCCCGACCACCAGCGCGGCCACCGTCGCCCAGATCCACAGCGCACGCATCGTCTCGGCCTGCGGGGTGACCCCCTTCGGCCAGCCGAATGCGAACGCCTCGTAGACCGAGCACCCGGCGGACAGGAAGGCAACCATCCCGACCAGGCTGGCCACCTTCAGCAGCCGAACCGCGCGGGAAAGGGCCACACCGATCACGCCTGGTTCCTCCCCGTCGCCATGCGGCCGTCAGCTCATTGTGAGGAGCCTAAACCAGCGCCACGGTGGGAGCTCCCCCGGGGAGTGGGTGCCCCACGCGACGGTCGTCATACTGGTCCGCTGTGGGCGTCCCGAGGACCGGTCACCGATGAGAGGGCAGGCGTGTGTGCGGGTTGCTGGGATTACTGACGGCGCAGCAAGACGCGGCGGGGCGGGTGGCGGACGTGACCGCGGCGTTGCGCTGCCAGCGACATCGCGGCCCTGACGAGACCGGGACCTGGTACGACGCCGACGTGGTGCTCGGATTCAACCGGCTGTCCATCATCGACCTCGAGCACTCCCACCAGCCCCTGCGGTGGGGTCCGCCCGAGGCACCCCAGCGATACACGATCCTGTTCAACGGGGAGATTTATAACTACGTCGAGCTCCGTGAGGAACTTCAGGGCCAGCCCTATGACGTGCGCTTTGTCACCGAGGGCGACACCGAGGTCATCCTGGCCGCCTACCACCACTTCGGGACCGCTGCCGTGCAGCGGCTCCGGGGAATGTTCGCGTTCGTCATCTGGGACGCGCAGTTGCGGATCGCCTTCGGCGCTCGGGACCCCTTCGGCATCAAGCCACTCTTCAGCTGCGCCGCGCCGGGCGGGGTCGCGTTCGCCAGCGAGAAAAAGAGCCTGCTCGAGCTGGCGCCGTCGCTGGGTGTGTCACTGGAGGTGGACCCCCGGGCGCTGCAGCACTATCTGACGCTGCAGTACGTACCCGAACCGGCATCCCTGCACACGGGGATCACCCGGATCGAGTCCGGCACCTCGTTCACCCTCTCCCCCGGTGGCAAGCTGCTCACCGAGCGCTACTTTCATCCCCACTTCCAGGCCCGGCGACTCCGCTCTAGATCAGAGGCGCAGGCCCTGCATGATGAGATCACCGCGGCGATGCGGGACTCGGTGGCCAAGCACCTGCGGGCCGACGTCACCGTCGGCGCCTTCCTGTCCGGAGGGATCGACTCCACTGCCATCGCCGCGCTGGCGCGGGAACACAACCCGGATCTGATCGCCTTCACCACCGGCTTCGAGCGGGAGGGCTACTCTGAGGTGGACGTGGCCGCTGAATCGGCGGCCGCAATCGACGTCCGGCACGTGGTCCGCACCGTCTCGGCGACTGAGCTTGCCGAGGCGTTGCCACTGATTGTCTGGTACCTCGACGACCCGGTGGCCGACCCCGCGCTAGTGCCGCTGTGGTTCATCGCCCGGGAGGCCAGGGAGCACGTCAAGGTGGTGCTGTCCGGGGAGGGCGCTGATGAGCTCTTCGGTGGGTACACGATCTACCGGGAACCGCTGTCGCTGGCCGCGTTCGAGAAGGTGCCCGGCGGATTGCGCCGGACGCTGGGCCGGATCTCCACGCATATCCCCGAGGGAGTGCGCGGCAAGGATCTGCTGCGCCGCGGCTCGCTGACGCTGGAGCAGCGCTACTACGGCAACGCACGGATCTTCCCAGACGACCAGCTGCGCGCCGTGCTGCGTGGATACGACCCGGCCGTCTCGCACGCCGACGTCACCGCCGAGCCCTACGCCGCCTCGACCGGCTGGGATCCGGTGACCCGCATGCAGCACGTAGACCTGTTCACCTGGCTGCGCGGCGACATCCTGGTCAAGGCGGACAAGATGACCATGGCCAATTCGTTGGAGCTACGGGTGCCCTTCCTCGACCCGGAGGTGTTCCGGGTGGCTTCCACCATCCCGCTTGAGGAGAAGCTCACTCGCGAGACTACCAAGCACGCGCTGCGCCGGGCACTGCGCGATGTCGTGCCTGCGCACGTGCTGAACCGGGCCAAACTGGGTTTCCCGGTGCCGATCCGGCACTGGCTACGGCAGGACCTGCACGACTGGGCTCATGGCATCGTCGACGAGTCTGGCACTGCGGAGTTCCTGGATCTGCAGGTAGTGCGCCGGATGCTCGCCGAGCACCGCGCGGGCCCGCGAGATTACAGCAGGCGAATCTGGGCGGTGCTGGTCTTCATGCTCTGGCACGGCATCTTCGTCGAGCAGCGGATTAACCCCAAGGTGCCCGAACCGCACTATCCCGTACAAGTTTAGGCCCGTACAAGTTTGACGGCCGGGCACCAGCGCCGTGCATACCGCGCACCAGCACCCGACACGCCAGGCTATCCGGGTCAGTTGAAAGAATCTCCGCACGCGCAGGAGCCACCCGCGTTGGGGTTGTCGATGGTGAAGCCCTGCTTCTCGATCGTGTCCACGAAATCGATCACAGCACCCTGCAAATAGGGGATGCTCATGCGGTCGACAACGACCGCGAGGCCGTTGAAGTCCCGCTTGGCGTCGCCGTCGAGCGTGCGCTCATCGAAGAAAAGCTGGTAGCGCAGGCCTGCGCAGCCGCCCGGCTGCACGGCGATGCGCAGGTGCATGTCGGTCCGACCCTCCTGGTCGAGTAGCGCCTTTGCCTTGGCGGCAGCGGCATCGGTGAGCTCGACACCATGGGTCTGCACCTCGGTGTCGGCGATGTTCTCGACGGTCATGGTTCTCCCTGGGATCGACACTCGGCACGCACAACTATCTGTACCACGGTAACGCCCGCGACCGGCGGGTGATTCCCACTTCATGATGGGACCGGGATGCTCATCGCCCGCCCCACTGACGAGCGGCGTGCTCGGCCACCGCCTCCAGGGTATCCGCGGGGTCGGCCAGGGCGGCCTGCACTGAGCCGGCCAGCTCTGCCGCGGCGTAGGCGGCGGCTATCCCGACCGCAGCCGCCTCTCGCCGCCCGACAGACACCTGCCCGGCCAGCACGATACAGGGCAGCCCGCGCGCAGCGGCGCTTTCGGCGAGCGTGGTGACGAGCTTGCCGCGCAGCGACTGCCAGTCGAAGCTGCCCTCACCGGTGATCACCAGCTCGGCGGTGTCCAGCGCCTCGTCCAGGCCGGTCCGTTCGGCCACCAGCTGCATGCCGGAGACCCGCTCGGCGCCGAGCCCGAGTAGCGCTGCACCGAGGCCGCCCGCCGCCCCCGCCGAGGGCAGCTCCCGGACCGCCCGACCGGTCGCCTCCTCCAGCACGTCGGCCCAGCGGGCCAGCGCCGCCTCCAGCTCGCGCACCTGTTCGCGCCCGGCGCCCTTCTGCGGTCCGAAGACCTCGGCGGCGCCGTGCCGGCCCAGCAGCGGGTTGGTCACGTCCGCGGCGGCGACCAGCCGCAGACCATCCACCGCGGCGCGACCGTCGAGCCGCGCGCACCGGACGAGTGCGGCGCCACCGGCTGGCAGCGGCTGGCCTGCACTGTCCACAGCGACCGCGCCGAGTGCCGCGAGTGCTCCGGCCCCACCGTCGGAGCTGGCCGAACCACCGAGGCCCACCACTGCGGTGCGCAGACCGGCGTCTCGCATCGCGGCGAGCAGCTCCCCCACTCCGCGGCTGGTCGCGGTCGTCGCGTCGCGCTGCCCGGAGCGCACCAGGTGCAGGCCACACGCCTGTGCGGTTTCCAGATAGCCGGTCGTCTCGTACTGCAGCCAGCAAGCGGTCACTGGTTCGCCTGTCGGGCCGGTAACCTGGAGGCTGTGCACGATTCCACCCAGTGACCCGTACAGCACATCCACGAAACCCGGGCCCCCGTCGGCTAGCGGGCGCAGCACTAGCTCGTCGCCGGGGGCGCCCCGCTGCCACCCCCTTCCGACCGCCGCGGCCACCTCCGTGGCGCTCAAGGTCCCGCCGAAACAGTCCGGGGCGATCAACACGCGCACAACCGCCGACGTTACGCCCCGGTGTGTTGTCCTAGGCTGGTCATCGTGAGGTTCCTGCGCGGCAAGACCGGCTCCGGGGCCACCGATCCCGAGCAGGACCCGACGGTGGAGGTGGCGCCCGACACCGACGACGTGACGCACCGTGCCCGCTCCGCTGGTAAGGGCCGGCCCACCCCCAGCCGCCGAGAGGCCGAGGGCCGCAAGCGGGGCCCGGCCCCGCCCCCACCGCGGACCCAACGAGAAGCACTGCGCCGGATGCGCGGGTCCAAGGAGGAGCGCCGCAACGCCACGGCGGCGCGCCGCGACCGGATGATGGCCGGGGACGAGAAGTACCTGCTGCCTCGCGATCGCGGCCCGGTGAAGGCCTACGTGCGGGACCTGGTGGACTCCCGGCGCAACATCTCCGGCCTGTTCATGCCGCTAGCGTTGCTCGTGGTCTTGGTGATCTTGGTGCGAGACTCTAGAGTGCAGCAGTACGTGTCGCTGGTGTCGACAGCGATGCTCGTCACGATGATCGTCGAGGGAGTGCTGCTCGGCCGGATCGTCAATCGCCGCGTCCGCGAACGGTTCCCCGATGCACCAGGGACCGGCGCGAACTTGGGGTTCTATGCGATGACGAGGGCGACCCAGTTGCGCCGGCTGCGGGTACCCAAGCCTCGCATCGGTCGCGGCGACCCGATCCCGTAGCCAGGCGCGCAGCTTACGGTTGCAGGCTCATCGGGCCGTACACCTCGTCCTGGCCGTCGAGCAGGGTGACCGCAGCCACACCCCCGCGAGCAGGCCAGTCCACTCGTCGCCGAGCCACTCCTCGGCGTGGGCCTGATCATCGAATGTGATGTCCGGACCAGGTGCGGGGTCGCCGTCTCGATCCTGGTAGCGCCACCGAAGGGCCATCGCATGACGGTAGCGTCGCTAGCGGCAACAAGGAGGTCAGGTGCGGACGCTGGTGCTCGGTGGGGCGCGCTCGGGAAAGTCCGCGCACGCCGAGGGATTGCTGGGCGATGCGCCGCAAGTGGATTACCTGGCGACCGCCCGGCAGCAGTTCGATGACCCGGACTGGACAGCGCGGATCGCGGCGCACGTGGCTCGCCGGCCACCGGCCTGGCGCACCGTTGAGCCGTCCAACCTGCCCGCTGCACTGCGCACCGCGGGACCGGTCCCGGTGCTGGTCGATGACGTGGCCACGTGGCTGACCGGAGAGCTGGATGACGCGGGCGCCTGGGAGGGCGGGCCGGAGGCGGTGGCAGCCTGCCGTGCCCGGTGCGCCGAGCTGGTATCGGCAGTGGCGGCCTGCCCAGCCCGGCTGGTGCTGGTCAGCGCCGAGGTCGGGCTTGGCGTCGTGCCTGCGACCCACGCCGGGCGGCTATTCCGCGACGAGCTGGGCGCGCTGAACGCCGAGCTCGCCGCGGTATGCGACGAGGTGCTGCTACTGGTGGCGGGGTTGCCCGTGCGGCTGCGCCACGCCGGAGCGCCCAGCCCCGCGGCGGAAAGGATGGACACAAGCGCGCCGATGGCCAGGATGCAAGCAAGCGAAGGACACCAAGACCTGCTTGCAGGGTCGAAGCAACAACACCGAGCACCCCAGGACCAAGCACCCCCGGAGCGCTGCGTGGAGTTCCCCACGATCACGCCACCCGATCAGCAGGCCCACCGGCAGGCGGTGGCCCGCCACGCGCAGCTGACCAAACCGGCGGGTTCCTTGGGTCGGCTGGAGGAGCTGGGGGTGTGGGTGGCCGCCTGCCAGGGGGTCTGCCCGCCGCGCCCGTTCGCTCGGCCCCAGGTGGTGGTGTTCGCCGGGGACCATGGCGTCACCGCGCATGGCGTCTCGGCCTATCCCAGCGAGGTCACCCGGCAGATGGTGGGCAACTTCCTAGGCGGCGCGGCGGCGGTGAACGTGCTCGCCGCCCAGGCCGGAGCCGGGGTGCGGTTGGTCGACATGGCCGTGGACTGCGCCCCGGACGCCGACACGTCGCCGCTGGTCACCAGGCACAAGGTCCGCCGCGGTAGCGGCATGATCGACCGGGAAGACGCACTGACCGACGCTGAGGTGGCCCAGGCACTAGCCGCCGGGGTGGCCATTGCCAACGAGGAGGTGGACCGTGGCGCCGACCTGCTGATCGCCGGTGACATGGGGATCGGCAACACCACCCCAGCCGCGGTGCTGGTGGCGGCGCTCACCGGGGCGGAGCCGGTGGCGGTCGTGGGCCGTGGAACCGGGATCGACGATGCCGGCTGGATGCGCAAGACCGCGGCGATCCGTGACGCGCTGCGCCGGGCCCGACCAGTGATCGGAGATCCCGTTGCGCTGCTGCGCGCCGCAGGTGGTGCCGACATTGCGGCGATGGCCGCCTTCCTGGCCCAGGCCGCGGCCCGGTGCACCCCGGTGATCCTCGACGGCGTGGTCGTCGGGGCAGCGGCGATGCTTGCCGAGGAGCTCGCACCCGGAGCGCGACAGTGGTGGGTGGCCGGGCACCGCTCGGTGGAGCCCGCACACACCCTGGTGCTGGAGCATTTGGAGTTGGATCCCCTCCTGGACCTCGGGATGCGACTGGGCGAGGGCTCCGGGGCGGTCGCTGCGCTGCCACTGGTGCAGATGGCCGTTCGGGTGCTCGCCGAGATGGCCACCTTCGACGACGCCGGCGTCTCCGGGCCTGCGGGTGATCCAGTGCCCACGCGGTGATCCTCGGACTGCGGCTGGCGGTGTCTTGGCTGACCGTGCTGCCGGTTCGTGCACCCAGCGAGGTGAACAGGGTGATTGCCCGCCGGGCGCTGTACTGGGCGCCTGTGGTCGGCGCGGGGCTGGGCCTACTGGCCGTCGGGATGCTGGCAGCGCTGCCCGCGCTGGGCACTCCGCCGCTGCTCACCGGGCTGGTCGTGGTGGCGACGTTGGCCGGGCTGACTCGCGGGATGCACTTGGACGGGCTCGCCGACACCGCCGACGGGCTGGGCTGTTACGGCGGGCCGCAGCGGGCGCTGGAGGTGATGCGGGACGGCTCCACCGGGCCGTTCGGAGTGATAGCGCTGGTGCTGGTACTGACCACGCAGGCGGCCGCGTTGGGAGTGCTCGCCGAGACCGGCCGGTTGGTCGCCGTGCTGCTGGCGGTGACCGCAGGACGGGTCGCCGTCGGTTGGTGCGCCCGGACGGGGGTACCGCCGGCCCGGTCCGAAGGGTTGGGTGCGCTGGTAGCCGGCAGCCAGCATCCCGCCGTCCCGGTGGCCTGGTTGGTAGCTCTGCTGGCCGGCGGCTTGGCGGCGGTGCCCGGACGGGTCTGGCAGGGCGCGCTCGCAGTCGGCCTGGCGGCCCTAGTGGTGGTGGCGATCTCAGCGCACACCCGCTGCCGCTTCAGCGGCGTCACCGGCGACGTACTCGGCGCCACCAGCGAGCTGGCCACCACTGTGATACTCGCCGTCTGCGCGGTGGGCTGACTGACGCATTCAGCAGGCTCAGCGGGGTAAACCAGTGCCCAATAACCCCGTTGAACGGGCAGGTGGGTTAGTTAGGTGAGCGGGATCATCCAGCCGTGCGGGTCAGGTGCAGCGCCACGCTGGATCGCGGTGAGTGCCGCGCGCAACTTAGTGGTGACCAGACCGGGTCCGCCGGTGCCGATGGTGAACTCACCGCCGGAGTAGGCGACGCGCCCGACTGGGGTGATCACCGCGGCGGTACCGCAGGCGAAGACCTCCGAGATGTCCCCAGTCTCGACACCCTTCTCCCACTCCTCAGTGGAGATCCGTCGCTGCTCGACGCCCATTCCATGGTCCCGGACCAGGGTGAGCAGGGAGTCTCGGGTAATGCCGGGCAGCAGGGTGCCGGTGAGCTCCGGCGTCACCAGCCGGGCCTGCTGTCCCTCCCCGAAGACGAAGTAGAGGTTCATCCCCCCCATCTCCTCCACCCAGCGCCGCTCGACCGCATCCAGCCAGACGACCTGGTCGCAGTTCTTGTCGGCGGCCTGCTGCTGGGCCACCAGCGAGGCGGCATAATTTCCGGCGAACTTGGCAGCCCCGGTGCCGCCGGGCGCGGCCCGGACGTATTCGGTGGACAGCCACACGCTGACGGGCTTGAGCCCGCCGCGAAAATATGGGCCCGCCGGGCAGGCAATGAGCAGGTACTGGTAGGTCGCGGCGGGGCGTAACCCGATGCCCACCTCAGTGGCGAACAGGAACGGTCGCAGGTACAAAGAGTCCTCGCCACCGGAGGCGGGCACCCAGTCGATGTCGGTGCGCACCAGTTCGCCCAGGGAGCCGAGGAACAGCTCGTCAGGCAGCTCCGGCATCGCGATCCGGCGAGCGGAGGAGCGGAACCGGGCGGCGTTGGCCAGTGGCCGGAAGCAGGACACCGTGCCGTCTGGCTGACGATAAGCCTTGAGACCTTCGAAGATCGCTTGCCCGTAGTGCAGCACCGTGGCGGCCGGGTCCATCACGAGCTGCCGGTACGGGCCGATCACGGGGTCGTGCCAGCCACGACCGGCGGTCCAGCTGATCTCCACCATATGGTCGGTGAAATAGCGGCCGAAGCCCGGCGCGGCCAGGACTTCCGCCCTCCGCTGCGGTGTCGCCGGAGACGGGTGCGGCAGCCGGGTGAACTGTGGCGCGGCGGTCATGCCCAGCACGGTATCCCGTCGTGCCCAGAAATGGTAGGACGTCCCACTACCGCGCTGATGAGCTCGACGGGGCCCGCTCGAGCGCGGGGAAGGGGGTGACGAGGCCGTTCCGGATCAGCTGCACCGTCTCCCTGCGGCGGCGGACCATCTGCCCGATCGCCAGCGCGACGTAGACCGCGGACAGCACGATGATCACCACCTGGCACACCGACGGCGGTGCCGTGATGCTCACGACAAACTGCACGCTGAACAGCGACAGCAGCGTCACCGCGCCGGAGACCGTCAGGCTCAGATTCACCAGGATCGCCACCGCGAACAGCGACTGCGCGGCGGTGAGCAGCAGCTCCAAGCGCTGCTGGTGATCAATCGGCAGGCCGTCGGTGGTCCCCGAGGACAGCGCGAACACCACCGGGATAGTGCCGACGAGCAGCGTCCACTGGTTGACCTTGCTGGACAGCAGGGCGCCCAGCGAATTGGACGCCGCCAGCCGCCAGGCGTACAGGCACGCCACAATCAGCTCGGGCGACTCGCTAGCCAACGGCGCGACCCACTGCACGAGCAGGAACTGGTCGGCGCCCAACTGCTGCCCGGTGGACACCAGCGACTCGGAGAAGTGCTCAGCGGTCGCCAGGATCACCAGCCCTGCCACGGCGAAGAACGTGATGATGAGCGTGCGGCGACGCCGGACGGACTGCTCCCCGACCCACGCGGACACCCCGACCAGCTCGAGTTCCTCCGACGGTGCCTTCGACAACCGCCATGCGTAGAGCACGAAGATCATGACCAGCACCCCGGCGTCGACCAGGGTGAGGCTGCTGCGCAGCGGCAAGGTGAGCGAGTACAGCGTGGCTATGCCGAGGAAAACGATCTCCGCCGACATCGTGGGAGCGAGCCTCACCTCGCCGGGAAGGGTGTCGTCATCCGGCTCGCCACCGGCCCTCCGATTACGCAGCGCAGCCCAGGTCGCGACCAGCACCACCAGCGGCCAGCCCACCCCCACCAACACCCGGTTGGCGCCGGTCATGTTCGCCAGCGCCAGCGAGCACGGGTTGGCGCCGCCCGCGTTGGGCACGCACGCTCCGTTCTCTCCGTACACCTGCCCGGCCTGGTAGGTGAAGACGAAGTCGACCGCGTACTCCGGCAGCACCGCCACTAGCGCCAGCACAGCCAACGCCAGCCCGGCACTGATATCGACCTGCGCAGCCTCGGCTGCCCAGGACAGCACGAACGCAGCACCGATGATCGCTATACCGAAAACCACCCCGGCCAGCACCGGTGCCAGCTCCCCGTGCGGCAGGCCCAGATAGTCAGCGGCGCCCAGGTACGCTCCGGGAAGACTCGCCACCAACGCCAGGATCAGTTGCAGCGGTAGCCGCGAACGCCCCGATGGCACTGCCGTCACACGGGTAGAACTACCCGTATCGTCCCCCGGGCAAACCGGCGGGCTTATCCGCGCAGCTCGGGGAAGTCCTCGTCACGCCACTCTCCATCAATGATGACGTTCACAGCAGAATGCAGCTCCCGCTCCCGGCTACGTAGCTCGACCCGCCGAATCTTGCCGGAGATCGTCTTGGGCAGCTCGGCGAACTCGAGCCGGCGGATCCGTTTATAGGGCGCCAGGCTCTCTCGCGCATAACGCAGAATCGACAGCGCGGTATCCCGGGACGGCTCGTACTCAGCGGTGAGCATCACGTAGGCCTTGGGCACCGCCAGCCGCAGTGGGTCCGGGGAGGGCACCACGGCAGCCTCAGCGACCGCCTCATGCTCCAGCAGCACGCTTTCGAGTTCGAATGGCGAGATCCGGTAGTCCGACGCCTTGAACACATCGTCGGTCCGCCCGATGTAGGTGATGTAGCCCTCGGCGTCGCGGCTGGCGACGTCCCCGGTGTGGTAGTAGCCGTCGCGTATCGACTCATCCGTGCGGGCGTCATCGTCGCGATAACCGACCATCAGACCTAGCGGCCGATGGGTGAGGTCGAGGCAAATCTCTCCGTCGTCGCCTGGCCGGCCGCTGACCGGGTCGATCAGGGCGACTGAATAGCCGGGCAGCGGGCGACCCATCGAGCCGGGCTTGAGCAGCTGGCCTGGTGGATTACCGATCTGTGCGGTGGTCTCGGTCTGCCCGAACCCGTCCCGGATGGTCAGCCCCCAGGACTTCTGCACCTGCTCGATGATCTCTGGGTTGAGCGGCTCGCCAGCCCCGACGACCTCTCGCAGGCTCCCCCGGGTGCCGGCGAGGTTGGCCTGGATCAGCATCCGCCACACCGTGGGCGGGGCGCAGAATGTAGTCACTGCGGCCCGCTGCATCGCGTCGAGCAGGCCGGTGGCGTCGAATCGGCTGACGTTGTAGATGAAGATCGTTGCCTCGGCGTTCCACGGAGCGAACACGTTGCTCCAGGCGTGCTTGGCCCATCCCGGTGAGGAGACGTTGAGGTGCACGTCGCCGGGCTGCAACCCGATCCAGTACATCGTGGACAGGTGACCGACCGGGTAGGAAACGTGGGTGTGCTCGACCAGCTTGGGCTGGGCGGTGGTGCCGGAGGTGAAGTACAGCAGTAGCGTGTCGCTCGCCCTGGTTACACCGTCTGGGGTGAACTCGGCGGGTGGCTGGTATGCCTCTGCGTAGCGGTGCCAGCCGTCGACCTGGTCGCCCACCGCGATGCGGGTGTAGTCGCCGGACACTGTGTCGAACTTGCCGGTGTCTGCGGCCCTGACGATCACGTGCCGCGCGTTGCCACGGTCGATGCGGTCGCGCAGGTCGACCGTACCAAGCAGCGGGGTGGCCGGGATGATCACCGCGCCGAGCTTCATCGCCGCGAGGATGGACTCCCACAGTTCCACCTGGTTGCCCAGCATCAGCACGATACGGTCACTCCGCGCGACCCCCTGGGAACGCATCCAGTTCGCGACCTGGTCCGAGCGCCGAGCCATCTCGTCGAAACTCAGCGTCAACTCCGCACCATCCTGCTCGACAATCCACAGCGCGGGTGTGTCGTTGCCGCGGGCAAGCGGGTCGAACCAGTCCAAGGCCCAGTTGAACTCGGCTAGCTCTGGCCAGCGGAAGCCCTGGTATGCCCGCTGGTAGTCCTCCCGGTGCGCAAGGAGGAAGTCACGGGCGGTCTTGAACGCCTTGGCCGCCGGGCTCAGCGTGCTCAAACTGGTACTCCTCGGGACGTGGTGTCTCCACTGACAGCAGTCATACCGTGCACGACAGACTATGGCGGGTCACTCCAGTCCGGAGACGCGCAGCGTGATGTTGAGCCGGCCGTGGTCCAGGCCGATGTCGGGGACGTCGAGCGCCGTGAACTCGCGCGGCTCACTGGCGAAGTACGCGTCGAGAACGCGGCAGGCCACGTCCACGGCGCCGACACATCGGGCACGACGGACTGACATACCGGGCACGGCGGACTGACACGCGGGGCTGGAGGGGCCGGTAGTATTGCCATGCGCACCCGTTCCCGGTGGAGGAATATGACCGCGCCCCGTACCCGTCTGCTGATGGCTGGGCTACTGCTCGTCATGATGGTCGTTGCAGTGCTGGTGCTGCCGGTGCCCAGCGCACTGCAGATGCGGGCCTGGGCGCAGTCAGTGGGCGTAGTCGCACCGATGCTGTTCCTGCTCGGGCAGACCTTGGTGACTGTCACACCGATCCCCCGCACCGCGTTCACCCTCGCCGCGGGGTTGCTGTTCGGACCCGTCCTGGGGGTGGCCCTCTCACTCACGGCGACCACGTTAGCCGCGGTGCTGGCTTTCGTTGTGGTCCGCCGGCTGGGGCGCGACCTGGTGAACCATCTCGACCGTCGGGTGCTGCGTGTGGTCGACGCACGGCTGCACCGTCGTGGCTGGCTCGCCGTGGCGTCACTGCGGTTGATCCCAGCGGTACCTTTCTCCCTGCTCAACTATTGCAGCGCGCTGTCGTCGATCCGGTTCCACGACTACCTGGTGGGCACCGTGGGCGTGATACCCGGCTCGGTGGCAATCGTCCTGCTCGGCGACGCCTTGACCGGAACAACCTCACCGGCGTTGCTTGCGGTTTCACTGGGGGGTGCGGCCATCGGGGTGGTCGGCCTGATCATCCAGGCTCGCAGTGCCACTCCGGAGCCACCCACGCCAAGTAACCCGTGAGACGCTCTACTCTCGCTGGGCTGAACCCGGAAGACCTGTGGCGCACTCCGGGCAGATCTGATCGCGGTCGTAGGGGTGACCGGGCAGTGCCATACCGCCCAACGGCAGCTCTCTCGGCTGGAACCGGATGCCGCACGCCGCGGCCACGGTGCCGTCAGGGCGTAGCCCACTAGCGCGGTGGCGCTGTGCAGCAACACCGTCAGGTTGAGCAGCTCGCAACGTCACAGCCCGCGGCGATGCTGGTATGCACGTCGCGGATCAGTTCCGGCAGCGCCGCAGCAGCCTCGGCTTGCCTGTCACAGCGGCAGCGAGCGTCAAGTATCGCCATCACCCGGGCCCGCAGCACATCTACCGCGGCCACCTGCCCGCCGGGCTGGTGGTGGTTGACCGCTATCAGCTCATGCCGCACGGCCTCGACAGCGGCGTCGGTGCCGAATCTCGGCAAGGAGGTAGCGCCAGGTTACGCGGCGCACAGCTCAATCGTTCCTAGTGCGCGAGTAGCGCGTGCCCCATTGAGGTGCGGCGTGCGCCCAAGGACGCAAGACTCTCCAGGCGTGATGTCCCGCAACTGGGGAAAGGCCAGACATGAGTTCTGCCGACCGTGAGCGCGCCGTCGTCGACGCCGTCCCCACCGAGCTGTTCATCAACGGCCGGTGGCTACCGAGTAGCGGCGGGAAGACGTTCGATGTCGAGGACCCGTCCACCGGCAAGGTGCTGCGTGCGGTCGCAGACGCCGCTCCCGAGGACGGGATGGCTGCACTCGACGCCGCGGTCGCCGCCCAGGCTGGCTGGGCGCAGCACCCGCCCCGGGAGCGTGGCGAGATCCTGCGCCGCGCCTACGAGCTGATGATGCAGCGCCAGGACGACCTCGCCCTGCTGATGACGCTGGAGATGGGCAAGCCGCTGGCTGAGTCCCGGGCCGAGATCGCCTACGCCGCCGAGTTCTTCCGCTGGTTCGCCGAGGAGTCCGTCCGGATCGACGGCGGGTTCGCCACCGCACCCAACGGCTCGGGCCGATTCCTCGTGATGCACCAGCCGGTCGGGCCTTCGCTGCTGATCACCCCATGGAATTTCCCAGCCGCGATGGGTACCCGCAAGATCGGCCCGGCGGTGGCGGCGGGCTGCACGATGGTGCTGAAGCCGGCTAGCCTGACCCCGCTGTCGATGCTCGCGCTGACCGACATCCTGACCGAGTCCGGGCTGCCCGATGGAGTGCTCAACGTCGTGCCCACCGCCAGCTCGGGTCGGCTGATGGAGCCGCTGATCCGGGACGGCCGGGCCCGCAAGCTGTCCTTCACCGGCTCCACCGAGGTGGGCCGCAGGCTGCTGGAACAGTGCGCCGAGCAGATCGTGCGGATCTCCATGGAGCTCGGTGGCAATGCGCCGTTCCTGGTCTTCGCCGACGCCGACCTCGATGCTGCGGTCGAGGGGGCGATGGTCGCGAAGATGCGCAACATCGGTGAGGCCTGCACCGCCGCCAATCGCTTCTACGTGCACGCCGACGTCGTCGACGAGTTCTCCCGCCGGTTGACCGAGCAGATGGGCTCGCTGCGCATCGGTCGGGGTAGCGACGAGGGTGTACAGGTCGGCCCGCTGATCGAGGCCAAGGCGCGGGAGAAGGTGGCGCACCTGGTTAACGACGCGG
>DASYIL010000214.1:0-6101 GCA_035997545.1 Pseudonocardiaceae bacterium | reverse complement strand
CCGCCGCGAAACGTGCGAATACCCCTGACTGCGGAGATGTTGGGTTGATCAATTTGCCTGACGCGCTCACCCAACTGGCCGAACTCAACCCATCACCTACGAGGGCGGGGCTGGAACTTCTCCTACCTCAAAACCATACTGGCCCTCACGGGTTCGAATCAGTCTGGTCTGCGGACAAAGGGAGATCAGCTTTGTTGTCGCTGCTGGGGATCTTCGGTTCGAAGGTGATGGACGTGCCTGAACCGCGGAGGACTCGGCTGACTTCGAGTTGCGGCTGGGCGTGCCGCCAAATATCGCTCATGACGCCCGGTCTCAGCGTCGTGCTGCCCGGCTGGGGAGCACCAAGTCCGTCATCCCATGCTCACGGCCGGGCTCGCTGTGACCGTGGTCGCCCGGTGCAGCCCCGGCTTGACATCGGCCATCACTACCGTCTGGCCCGTGCTCGCTACTCCGCGGTGTCCGGGTTCGGTGCCAACCTGGCTGACCACTTCTCCTCGATCCGGCCGAACCGCCAGACGGCCAATGCGATGAGCCATGCGACGACGAACAGGGCGACGATGGCGTAGCCGGCGTAGTCCAGCGGGATCGACCCGATCGCAGCGAGGGGTCCGGAGTCGATGCCGGCCTGGTCATCGAGAACCCCGATCAGCTCGATGGTGCCGATGATCAGCGCGACCGCCACCGACAGCGCGGTGATGGTGATGTTGTAGAAGACCTTGCGGACCGGCTTGGCGAAGGCCCAGCCGTAGGCGGCGTTCATGAAGACGCCGTCGGTGGTGTCCATCAGGCACATCCCGGCGGCGAACAGGATCGGCAGGATCAGGATCGCGTAGAAGGGCAGGCTGAATGCCGCCGCCCCGCCGGCCAGCACCAGCAGGCCGACCTCGGTGGCGGTGTCGAAGCCGAGCCCGAACAGCACGCCGATCGGATAGATGTGCCAGGGCTTGCGGACCGACTTGGTCAGGCCGCCGAGGAAGCGGTTCATGAAGCCGCGCTTGTTGAGCTGGTCCTCCAGTTCTTGCTCGTTGTAGGTGCCGTGGCGCATCTTGCGGAAGACCTTGATGATGCCGATCAGGACGATGAGGTTGAGGATCCCCAGGATCCACAGGAACACGCCAGACACCGACGCGCCGATGATGCCGGTGATCGAGTGTAGTTCGGAGGAGTCGTTCTCGACCTGCCCGGCGAGGGTCTTCACCCCGACCGAGAGCAGGAAGGCCAGCATGAACACGATCGTGGAGTGCCCCAGGGAGAACCAGAAGCCCACCGAGAGCGGCTTGCGCGTGTTGCCTGTCTCGGCGTTGTCGGCCATCAGCTTGCGGGTGGTGTTGTCGACCGCGGCGATGTGGTCGGCGTCGAAGGCGTGCCGTAACCCGAAGGTGTAGGCCAGGACGCCGACCCCGACGCCGTAGATGCCGGTGTCGCCGAGGTTGTAGCCCTTCGGGACAACGAACGCGAGCAGCACCCCGAAGCCGATCACATGGAGAAAAACGATAAATCCGTACATCCCGCCGATGGAGGTCCAGTCGCCCCGGTTGAGGCTGGCGCGGAAGCGGGCGAATCCGGAGCCGGAGACGGCCGGGGCGAGATCGTTCATGGGCTCTCTCACTTCGCAGGTCACTCTAAGTAACAATCATCATCAGCCTTTCGAGTGAAGATAGCTGCACATACGTCGTATGTGCAAGGTAGATGCGACAACTCGCTGCCACATTCTGGTGGGAGGGGCGGGATGGCCGTCACCCATGGCACAGCGCCACGCTGAGCGCGGTGTGCAGTTCGCTGAACGTCACAAACCCGAACAGGCCGGCCAGCCGCGGATCCTACCGCGGGTGAACCGGACCCGCTGCTTGTCGCTTACCGCCGGCTTGCTTGCTGTCACTGCCGTGGAGCTGCTCGGCACATTGGGTGGCATCGCGCGCTCCTCCTCCGAGACTCCGGCTAGTCCTGACCCGGGACACAAGACACGCCACTGTCGCAATCCAGGTGCAGTAGCCTCGAATAGTAATACCGAGCGGCACGCTAACCACCCGATCGTGGTACCTGCCCCACACAATCACGTAGAGTATCCTCGGCGCGACGAGGGGTTACCTGGTCTGGTCGGGGGGTAGCCGAGCTGACCCAACAGCGGCGTGCTAAGGAAAGTGACGCGACAGCCACCCGCCGCAGCGGAAGCGCGGTGTCGGAGAACAGGGTGCTGGTGGACCTGGTGTCCGTAACCCAGGTCCGGGTGATCCATCAGGCTGGCCCCAACACCACTGCTGCCAGCACCTGTAGCAACACACCAGCACCTGTAGCGACACATCAGTGCAGCTAGCGTCGTCAGTGCCGCTGTGGCGCCGACCTTTAGTGCGAGGTGAGGTAGTCATGACGCGGAAACCAGCGGGTCGGGTCCGTTGATGGTGGCGACGCCTGGTACTTGCGTCCCGTTGCCGGCCCGATGCTCCGACGATCTCCTGTGGCCGTGCGTGGCCAATCTGGACCGGGTGCGGGGAAGGAGGAGGGCATGCACACGGTGACGGGAACGCGTGAGCCTGCGGACTCTGTGGCTGGGCGGTTCGACGATGCCGGGGAGCGGCGTCAAGCCAATCGCGCGGTGGGGGTGAGCGCTCTCGGGCTGGCCGTGACGGGGCTGGTGGAGCTGGGCATCGCCGTGCTCACCGGCTCGGTGGGCCTGCTGGGAGATGCGCTGCACAATCTGTCGGATGTCTCGACCAGCCTGGTGGTGTTCCTCGGCTTTCGGGTCAGCCGCCGCCCCCCGTCAGAGCGCTATCCCTATGGGCTAGAGCGCGCCGAGGACCTGGCCGGTCTCGGGGTGGCCCTGGTGGTGTGGGCCAGTGCGGTCTTCGCCGGGTGGGAGAGCGTGCACAAGCTGCTCGCAGGATCAGGAACCAGCCACGTCGAGGTCGGTATCGCCGCCGCAGCGCTGGGCATCGTGGGTAACCAACTCGTCGCCCGCTACAAGCTGCGGGTGGGGCGGCGCATCCAATCGGCCACGCTGGTCAGCGACGCCAAACATTCCTGGCTCGATGCGCTGTCCTCCGCCGGCGCCCTGGCCGGGTTGGTCGCGGTGGCCGCCGGCCAGCGCTGGGGTGACCCAGTGGCAGGGTTGGCGGTGACCCTGTTCATCTGCCACGTCGGCTGGGAGGTCACCACAGATATCGGCCACCGTCTACTCGATGGCGTCGACCCCGGCGTGATCACCACTGCCGAACACGTGACGGCCGCCGTACCCGGCATCCGCCACGCCCACGTCCGCGCCCGCTGGACCGGCCGCACACTGCGCATCGAGATCGAAGCCTGGGTCGACCCCGCCCTACCTATCGCCGACGCCGACCAGCTCGGCCACCAGGCCGCCGACGCGGTCCACGAGGCGATACCCGAAGCCCGGGCGGTCATCGTCACCCCCCGCGCCATGCCCGACCCCGCCTAACTCCCGCAAGTCATTACTTCAGGGTGGTCGGATGCATTGGCGGCAGGCTTGGGGCATGTGGGGCAGCTACCGGCGACCCACGTCTGCGGTCGGATCTCCCACCCGTCTCTGCCACGTGCATCGTAGATGAACTGATGAATACCTGTTCACTGCTGTTAAGTCGGGGCGTGGGTCATGGAGTGCAGAGCCGTGACACCCCCGCCAGCGGTGCGGGACGCGGATACCACGGCCAGCGTGGTCACCACCCTGCAAGCGTTGGCACTTAATCAACCACCCCGGGCCCACGGGCGGCTGTGGTCGTCCCTGGCGGCGGGGCGTTCTGGTTGCAGTCGGCCGGTGGCTGTCAGGTGCAGGGTGCGGTCGGCCCAGCGGTCCAGCAGGACCATGTCGTGGGAGATGGCGAGGACGCCAGCGCTGGTCCGTTGCTGGTAGTCGCGGATCACTGCAACCAGCGCGGCCACGGTGGAGGCGTCGACCATGGTGGTCATCTCATCGCAGATGAGGTAGTCGGGAGCCAGCGCGAGGGCGCGGGCCAGGCAGGCTCGCTGCAGTTGCCCGTCACTGACCTCGTGCGAGCGGCGGTCGAGCAGGTCTGCGGTGAGGCCGACCAGGTCGGCCAGCTGGTCGACCTGGGCCGGTGTATTGGGTGTGGGCGGCGGCCAGCGGTTCGCCGATCGCCCTGCGCAGCGTCATGCGGGGGTCGATCGACAGCCGTGGTTGCTGGAACACCACTCCGATGCGGGTGCGCAGCTCTCGGGGGGCGCGGTGGCGGTAACCGGGCACCTGGCGGCCATCGAGGCTGACGGTTCCGGTGATGGGCTGGTGCAGCAGGCTGAGTACCCGGGCCAGGGTGGACTTTCCGCTGCCGCTGGGTCCGGCCAGGCCGAGGGTTTCCCCAGCCCGAACCTCCACGGTCAGGTTCTGTATTACCGGGTGGTGGCGGTGGTAGCCGGCCACCACATCCTGGGCGCTCAGTGCGTTGGGCATGGTCGGTAGCAGGCGACCGCGTGGCCTGGGGTGTGTTCGGCTAGCGGCGGGCGGTACTGGCATTCGGTAACGACGCGGGTGCAGCGGGGCCGGAACGGACAACCGGCCGGCAAGTCGGTGAGCAGCGGGGGCAGGCCGGGAATCGGCACGAATGCCCGGTCAGGTAACGAGTTAATCAGACCGCGAGTGTAGGGATGGAGGGGTCGTTCGAGCACATCACTGGCCGGTCCGACCTCGACACCGGCGCCGCCTCCAGGGCATACGAGGTGCCGGTGATGGCCCGGTCCAGCCAGCCGCCTTGGCGCCAAGCAGCCGTGGTGCCCAAGACGATGCCCAGCAGCAGCGCACCGGCGAAGGCGACCGTCAGCAGCAGCGCCGACCACACCAGCCGTTCCCCGATGACCTGAGAGACCGGTTGTTGAAGCGAGTGCGAGTCGCCGAAATCTCCGGTGACGGCGTGTGCCAGCCATGCGCTGTACTGGGTCAGCAGTGGGGCGTCCACGCCCCAGTTCGCCCGGATCTGGGGGACCCGTTCGGCGCTGGCGCCGATGATCCGCGCTCCGGAGTAGCGTTGCACCGGATCGAACGGGGAGGCTTTCGCCAGCGCGAACATCCCCAGGCTCACGATCAGCAGCAGCGGGACACCGAAGGCAAGCCGGCGGGCCACCAGCAGGCCGATCGCCCGCCCTCGCCCGCGTCGCGCATCAGGCCTGGTCGCCGCTGCATCTACTGTGGTCATGACAGCGCCGTGGTCATGAGACGGTTGGTCATGAGGATGGCTTCGGGGTCCATTTGTCGAGGTTCCACCACAGCGCGTGCAGTAGCCCGTGGTCGTGCGGCTCGATCTGCGGGGCCTGCCCGTTCCACTTGTCGCGCAGCACGTAGGTGTGACGGGTACAAGATCGGCAGCCGGGCCGGCTCGCCGTTGCGGGAGCGCCTGCCGTCCGGTCCCGCCGTCCAGCCCGCCTCGTCCAGCAGCCGCCCGGCCGCCGCCAGGTCGTAGCGGAACGTGGCATTGGGGTCGTACCACTGGCTCAGATACGGCGAGATCGGTGTCGCCGCCGGCTTGCCGGCGCCGGCGAGCACGGTGTCGATCATCGCCTGCCGGTTGATCCCGACGTTGATGGCCTAGCGCACCCTGGTGTCGGAGGTGAAGGGCAACTCCGAGGGGATCCCCAGGCCCCGGTAGTCGGCGGACTGGGCCTGCACGACCTGGTAGCCGTCCCGTCCGGTGTAGGTCTTGGCCAGTTTCGGTGGCAGCACCGTGGCGTCGAACTCCCCAGCCGCCATCCGGGTAGCCCGGGCGTTGTCGTCGGTCACGAACACCACCGTCGCGGTCTTCACCGCCGACGCCCCATCCCAGTACCCCTCGTTGGCCTTGAGCACCATCCGGTCGCCCTTGCGCCACTCGGCAACCGTGTAGGGACCGCTACCCACTGGGGCGGTGTTGAATGGTGCGTGTTGATGTCTTGCCCGTCGAAGGCCTTGCGCGGCACGATGCCCAGCAGCAGCCGCTGCGCGAACGGTGCGTAGGGGTATTTCAGCCCGAACACCACGGTCCGCTCGTCGGGGGCGCTGACCTGCGCCACCGCGTCGTAGTTCGACGCGATCGTCGTGTCGACCTTCGGGTCGAGCACCGACTGGAACGTGAACACCACATCCTGCGCAGTCACCGGCGTGCCGT
>DASYIL010000213.1:0-4110 GCA_035997545.1 Pseudonocardiaceae bacterium | reverse complement strand
GTTTAGCTTTACGCTGCTTGGCGAGCTACATCGCCGATCTCGGTGGCACGCAGGAGAGCCTCCATGCGGGCCGCGATAGCGCGGACCTTACCGATGATCTCCTCCGCGGTAGCCGTCCATTTGAAGGGCTTACAATCACTGTTCCAGTGCTTGGCGAACGACTCAATCTCCCGGTTGAGAGCCTTCACCGACCTGAACGTGCCACATCGGATCAGCTTCCGCGTGAGAATTCCATTCCAGATCTCAATCTGATTCATCCACGAGGCACCGGTAGGGGTGAAGTGAAGACGACTTTCCCGTTCTGTTTGGCAAGCCATTTCTCGGTATCACCCGACAGGTGCACAGAAGCATTGTCGAGGACCACATGGATCTTCTGGCCCGAGTAGGCAGCGACGACCTTCTTCATCAGCCGGAGAAAATCCGGAGTCGCGTGAGTCTGCGACAGGGAAGTGATCACTTTACCCGTCCGGATATCCATCGCGGCGTACAGATCCGTGGTTCCCATCCGCGCGTAATCGAACGTGCGCTTCTGGGTCTTGCCGAAGTCGATCGGCAGTAGCGGTTGCGTGCGGTCCAGCGCCTGGATACCCGACTTCGCGTCCACCGACACGACCACCTCCCCCTCCGGAGGATCGAGGTACAGACCGACGACATCCCGGACCTTGTCCTCAAAGTGCGGATCCTTCGAGATCTTGAACGTCCCCTGCTGCCACGGTTTCAAGTCGTTTTCCCGCCACAGCCGCGACAGTAGCTGTTCAGCTGGGGGTGAGGGCTGGTGGTAGCCATGCGCCGGTGGTGAAGAGCTGGCACTGTTGCATTAAGGCGAAGGGCATCCTCGCCAGCACCAAAAAGGGGAGGCAGGCCCCTCAGGCACTTGGAGAACCGTAACAAACCGGGCATCCGAAGGTCTCCTGCATGGCTTCTGAGCGAGCAAGTGGACCAGGTCGGGTGAGCCGATCGCTTAATGCAACAGTGCCGCCTCGCCACCCCGGCGGTCGACCACGGCCGTCGGCTTGGAGGTCCGGCGCGAGGCGGAGGCGTGGCGGCGACGCTCACACCGCGACGACGGCGCCGCCGCGGCGCGGGTCGCCGGCACCGACCATTCGGCCCGAGTCTGGGTCGCGCCGCACCGCCTGGCAGCCGCCGAAGAAGACATTGGGCCCGTTGAAGCGCGCGATCACGATCCCTTCCAGGTTCGTGGGCTCGGCGCCGGGCTCGACGTAGAGCACGCCGTCCTCCCAGTGAAGCCGCGGGGCCTCGACTGCCTCGGCGAGTCCCATGCCACGATCCACGACGTTGGAGATCACCTGGAGGATCGCCGAGCGGATGCGGTTGGAGCCCGCCGAGCCCAGGGCCAGCTCGACAGCGCCGTCCGCGCGCCGGGCAAGCGTCGGCGCCATCATCGACGGCAGCCGGCGGCCCGGTGGGTGCAGGTGAAAGCCCGACGGATTCAGGTCCGCTTCACCCAGCATGTTGTTCAGGTGCAGCCCGGTCCCGGGGACGACTACACCCGAGCAAGACCCGTTGCTGACCGTCGTCGTGCAGGTCCAACCGTCCTCATCGATCGCCGAGACGTGCGTCGTGTTGCCCCGACGGGCGCCGAGGAACTCCTCCTGAAAGCCGCGGAGGTGCACGCCCTTGAGGTGCAGGCTCTCCATGAACGCTGCGGTGCGCGCGCGCTGAGCGTCGATCATCGCTGCGACGAGCCGCTCGCGGGTGGGCGGGGCCGGCTCGCGGTCCAGCTCAGCCAGGACCGCCGCGATCAGAATGCCGCCGGCCGAGGGCGGGGGGTTTGTCCGCACACGCAGGCCACGGTAGGGGATGTCGATCGGCTCACGTGCCACCACCTCGTAGGCGGCGAGGTCGGCGGGTGAGAGCATGCCGCCGCGCTCACCGACCCAGTCGCACACGGCCGTGGCGACCTCGCCGGTGTAGAACGGCGCCGCACCCTCGGCCGCCAAGCGCTCCAGGCCGTCGGCCACATCCGGCAGGCGCAGAACCTCACCCTCGCGCGGCGACACCTTGGCGAATAGGGCGCGCGCCTCCGGGGAGCTGGCGATGATCTGCGATAGCAGCTCGAGGAGGTAGGTCTGATGGGCGTTGAGCGCCACGCCTTCACGACTCAGCCGCACTGCGGGCGCCACCAGCTCGGCCAGGGGTAGCGAAGCGAACCGCGCGTGCGCCGCGGAGATCCCTGCCGGGCAGCCGTAGGTGCCGACGGAGGCGGCGCCCACGTGGAAGACCTGGACCACGTCACCGAAGACGATGGAGACCGGCACGAGCTCGGCGCGGCGCGGCGGGTCGCCGCGCCCGGGCGCCTCGACGAAGAAGTCCAGCAGCATGTCGTCCCCACCGGGGGCTCCGACAAGCATGTAGCCACCGGCGCCCAGGCCCGTGAGCAGCGGCTCGCAGACGAAGGACGCGCACATCGCGGCTAGGGCGGCATCGACCGCGTTGCCACCCGCACGCAGCGCGCTCGCGCCCGCTTCGGCGGTCAGCAGATGCCCGGCGGCCACGACTCCCCGCGTCATCGCGGCAGTGTTACCCGAGTGGTCCCGCGGGTGAACCGCCGGGGCCGCGCTCAACCGTGGGGATGAACTCAGGGACCTTGACGTCCGTGGCGCTGCGCGCGCCGGCACGCCCGCGCTGAGCGGCGCTGAGCACGATTCTGCGCCCACGACGCCGCCCACGGGTGGTGGGCCGGGCGGGTCTATTGCCACCGAAGCCATCGAGACCGTCCGCTCGCGACGTCCCGGCGCACTGAACAACCACGAGTTCGTGCGCCTGTGAATCGGAAGCCTCTGAGCCGCCCGGCTGAGTACGACGGACGGCAAACATTCAGCCTGAGTACGCGAATGTTCGGTGTGGTGGCGTTGTGTGACGACCGGGGGCTGGGTGGTTTCCGGTCGTGTCGGGGTGGGTGTGGGGTTAGGTGGGTGCGGGGAGTTCTGGCATCCATGGTTGGCCCCTCAGCGCGTCACCCAGGACGGTGATCATGTTGAGGCCGTGCTTGGCGGCGGTGGAGAGGACCCCGCGGATCGTGTAGCGGTCACGGGTGCGGTCCTCGCTGGTGAGCCGCCCGGAGACGTTTTGCTGTACCTTGCTGGGCCGTAGATCGCGTTCGGCCTGGTTAGAGGTGGGCGGCACTTTGAGGTCGTGGGCGAAGCGCAGGACGTCGGCTTCGCGGTCGCGCAGCACCTCCAGCAGGAGCCGGGCCTTGCGCTGTCCGGGGCGGGTGCCGTGGGTGGTAGTGGCCGACAGCCCGACCAGCACGCCGTCGCGGAACCGGGTGATCAGCTCGTTTGTGACGGCTGCCGGGATCGCCTTGAGCTTCTGGTCGCGGGCGAGGTTGGCCTCATGGATCAAGCCGCGGAACGCCTCGGCGATCTGGGGTGGCCAGTGCGCGTCGGGATAGACCTCGGCGGCACCATCAAGATCCCGCAGGAGATGGCAGTACAACTGGTGGACCAGTGTCCCGAGCACCGCGGAGTCATAGTTCTGGTACCGGTCGTGAACGATCACCGAATCGATCAGATCCTTGAAAATGAACGCCGTGAAGGCATCGTCAACTTGGGCGGCGGCCTGGCGACTGGGATGTGATCGGCGGATCGTTTGGGTCGAGGGGGGATGGGCTGGTGGGCACTGGTGCGCCGTCATACAGGGGGTTCCGGTTTCCGGTGGAGATCATCAGTCACTGTGTCTGGCTGTACTACAGGTTCCCGCTCAGCTTCCGCGAAGTCGAGGAGATGATGTTGCAACGGGATCGTGGTCTCCCACGAAACCATCCGGCAGTGGAGCCGAAAGTTCGGGCAAACCTACGCCAACGGGCTGCGTCGCCGTCGAGCTCGCCCCGGTGACACGTGGCATCTTGACGAGGTATTCCTCACGATCAACGGTCAGCGGCAGTACCTGTGGCGCGCCGTCGACCAGGACGGGACCGTGCTGGACATCCTGGTCACCTCCCGCCGCGACGCCACGGCCGCGACCAGGTTCTTCCGCAAGCTGCTCACGGGGCTGGAGTATGCGCCTCGGGTGCTGGTCACCGACAGCCAGCTACAGCGTGGCACACCGACGGCTGATGCCCGGGGTGGAGCACCGCCGATCGAAGTA